>CAYYSO010000001.1:0-58270 GCA_964474415.1 uncultured Methylomarinum sp.
GAATCCGGTCTTTATCTTGTCCCCAAAGTTATCGACTAACGGAAGGATTATGCATAACAAAACCATAGCAGAAATTGCCTCGGATTTACGCAACAAACAATATTCCAGTGTAGAGCTGACCCAAAAATTTTTGGCTCGTATCAATAAACATCGGGATCTTAACTGCTTTATCACAGTTTCTGAAGAAACCGCCTTAGAACAGGCAAAAGCAGCAGACATCAAGCTGTCTGAAGGCTCAGCTCCCCCTCTGACCGGCATACCCATTGCCCAAAAAGATATTTTTTGCACCCACAATATAAAAACCACCTGCGGTTCAAAAATGCTGGACAATTTCCCCGCTCCTTATGATGCCACGGTTGTTGAAAAATTCAACCAGGCAGGTGCTGTGATGCTGGGTAAATTAAATATGGATGAATTTGCCATGGGATCATCCAACGAAACCAGTTTCTATGGTGCGGTAAAAAACCCCTGGGACACCCGCACAGTTCCCGGCGGCTCTTCCGGCGGCTCGGCAGCAGCAGTTGCCGCACGCTTAACAACGGCTGCTACCGGCACCGATACCGGCGGCTCCATCCGTCAACCGGCTTCATTGTGCGGCATTACCGGCTTAAAGCCCACTTATGGCCGTGTTTCCCGTTTTGGTATGATCGCTTATGCTTCCAGTCTTGACCAGGGCGGCCCTCTGACTAGAAATGCCGAAGATGCAGCCTTGTTACTACAAACGATGGCAGGATTTGATGCCAAAGATTCCACCAGTGTCGACCAAACAGTCCCTGATTACAGCAAAAATCTGAACAATAGCCTCAAAGGCTTGAAAATCGGCTTACCCAAAGAGTTTTTCAGCGGCGATCTGAACAGCGATATCGCCGCAATTATTGATGCCGCCGTCAATGAATACAAAAAAATGGGCGCTGAAGTTAAAGAAGTCTCCATGCCCAATCTGAATCTGGCCATTCCCGCCTATTATGTCATTGCCTCAGCAGAATGCTCATCCAACCTGTCACGCTATGACGGCGTCCGCTTTGGCTATCGCTGCGATAAGCCTAAAGATCTTGCTGATTTATACACCCGTTCCCGTGGCGAAGCCTTTGGCGCCGAAGTCAAACGGCGTATTTTAATGGGAACCTACGCGTTATCTGAGGGTTATTACGATGCCTATTATCTAAAAGCCCAAAAAATTCGACGTTTGATCAGTGAGGACTTCAAAAATGCATTATCAGAAGTCGATGTCATTATGGGGCCGGTATCGCCATCAACTGCTTTTGGAATTGGTGAAAAAACCGGTGATCCAATTCAAATGTACTTATCAGATATCTATACCATCGCCATCAATCTTGCCGGTTTACCTGCCATGTCAATTCCGGCCGGATTCACAAATAATAAACCGGTTGGTTTACAAATTATTGGCAATTATTTTGCTGAGGCACAGTTATTGAATGTCGCCCATCAATATCAACAGGTAACAGACTGGCATCAACAATCACCGAAAGGCTTTGAATAAGGAGAACTATGATGGAATGGGAAACAGTAATCGGTCTGGAAATTCATGCCCAGCTGGCAACACAATCTAAAATATTTTCCGGCGCATCCACTGCTTACGGCGCCGAACCCAACACTCAGGCCTGCGCTGTCGACCTGGGCTTGCCTGGGGTACTGCCGGTATTAAACCAACAAGCAGTACATATGGCGGTCAAGTTCGGTATGGCTATCGGCGCTGAAATTGCACCTTATTCAGTGTTTGCACGTAAAAACTATTTTTACCCCGACCTTCCCAAAGGCTATCAAATCAGCCAGTTTGAACTGCCTATCGTTGGACCGGGACATCTGGAGATCGAAATAGATGGCGTTCAAAAACGCATTGGTGTAACCCGCGCCCACCTTGAGGAAGATGCCGGTAAATCGTTACATGAGGATTTTCATGGACTGACTGGAATTGACCTCAACCGGGCAGGCACCCCGCTACTGGAAATTGTATCCGAACCCGACCTGCGCTCTGCCAAAGAAGCCGTTGCCTATATGCGCCAATTACATGAATTAGTGCAGTACCTGGAAATCTGTGACGGCAATATGCAGGAAGGCTCTTTCCGCTGTGATGCCAATGTCTCTGTCCGCCCGCAAGGCCAAAAAGAGTTTGGGACGCGTGCAGAACTTAAAAATATTAATTCATTCAAATTTGTCGAAAAAGCGATTAATTTTGAAATTGAGAGACAGATTGACCTCATCGAAAGCGGCGGTAAAGTTGTTCAGGAAACCCGTCTGTACGATGCCAATAAAGATGAAACCCGCTCCATGCGCAGCAAGGAAGAAGCCAATGACTATCGCTATTTTCCTGACCCCGACCTGTTACCCGTTTATATTGATGATGCATTAAAAACTGAGATTAAAGCGAAATTGCCGGAATTGCCCGATGCCAAGAAGGCACGCTTCATTAAGCACTATAACCATGATAACGAAACAGCTTCAATCTTGACATCAACCCGGGAACTGGCTGATTTTTATGAAGCGGTTACCAAAGAATCAGGGTGCGACCCCAAATTTTGCGCGAATTGGGTCACCGGTGATTTGTTGGGGGCATTGAATAAAGCCGGGCTTGAAATTACTGCAAGTCCTATTAACCATCAACGTCTGGCTGATTTACTTAAGCGCATTGCCGACAACACCATCTCAGGAAAAATCGCCAAACAGGTTTTTGAAGCGATGTGGACCAATGCGGGCACTGCTGATGAGATCATCGAAGCAAAAGGCTTGAAACAAATTACCGATACAGGAGCAATTAAGGCTATCATCGATAATATCATTGCCAGCAACCCAAATCAGGTTGAACAATATCTGGGCGGTAAAGAAAAAGTTTTCGGTTTCTTTGTCGGCCAGGTCATGAAAGAAACCCAGGGCAAAGCAAACCCTGGCGAAGTCAATAAAATGCTAAAGGCAAAACTTAAAAAGTAATCTCCCTGTTTTTAATTAAAAAGGGCAGAAAAATACTGCCCTTCCCACAGCTTAACTGTATTTTCTTTGCAGCCAATAATCCACACTGACATAACAGCCTGCCCCCTATAAAAACAAGTCCCTGCAAACTTAACCCCGTTATTCAAGACAACTAGTCTGACGCAGGGGGCAGCTAACCACTGATAATTACCATAATTCTGAAGAATCGACTTAGCCATATCCAGGCGTTTAATTGCATCTACTGTTCGCTCTGTAGCAAAAAATCCACTACCTTCAGCTATAGCCAACCAACCATTTTTTAAATGTACGGTAATCACAGCGCCCAACATCACCATCATCAAAGGTATTGAAATCAACCGCATTCCCCCCGACAACAAAAACAACACTACAAAAACCTCAATCAACCCAATCAGAAAAACCAATAAAGTGCCGGCAAACCCAAACCCCGTCCATCATTGCCAAACCAGTTTGCAGTACTACTGAAATTAATAAATTTTTTTACTACCCGCCATCCATAAAACAGGTACCAAATAAAAGCGCAATGCCAATATCAACCACCTCATCATTTTTTTAGCTTAAAGCGGCCTTATAACGCATAAAACTAATTTTGAGAAATTCTCAGGGTAATCCATGCGCATATTTTTTTAAGTATTTGCTGACGCAATTCCGGTGTGGAAAAAAGTTGCTCATGATGACTGGCTCCTGCCAGCATCATGATGCGATTATGTGGATGATTGTGTTGCGTAGCAGCGGCAAAATCAGTATTGCCCCAGGCGGGAGTAATAGGATCATATTCGGAATAGATGAGCATGTAAGGGGTGTTAAATTGCGTCATATTATTCCTGAATTGGATCACTTCTTTTTCCACTGCCAATACATAACGCAGAATAGAACGGCGAATGATATAAGGGTCGGCCCGTTGACGCTTTCTTTCCTCTTCCCAGTTGCTCAGATAATTTGCGACCCAATCCGGTGTTGTGGCTGAAAAAAGGTTGCGCATTCCCGGCAACGACAACAATTCAATAATACCGTCCTGAATGGGCACTGTGATTAAGGATAATACCTGATTGAACAGCATTAATGGCAAAGCTTCATCGTGGGGATTAAGGAAATGTGTGTGGGTATGGTAGCTGAATCGGACAAATGGGTTCTGCAACCAGCCTCGCCAACCGGGAATTTGCGTGACCGAAAAAGCCGGACCAGTAAAAATAATGCCGCTGATGCGTTTTTCGAGGCTGCAATTTTTCGTTTGCAGCAGATAGGAAGCTGAAACCAGCGAGCCAAGACTGTGAGACAGGATAAAAACCGGTAAGGTTTTATTGCCGGCAACTTGATCACAGCGGTGGATTAAATAATGCAGGGCCAGATCAAGATCATCACGCATCGGCTGCAGGTCACGTAATTGTGCCTGTTCAAGAAACGCATCACTGACATCCTGAGTTGTTACCCCTTTTTGAGCCTTCGCAAAAACAGGATTGCTGAGGCCGTGAGCAGTCAGGTCAATACCGGCGACGATATAGCGGCCAGAAAAATAGCGCACGATTTCAGCATAACGGCCGATGTATTCATTCATGCCGTGAACCAACAGGATACAAGCTTCAACAGAACGGTTTTGTTCTGGGTTCCTGTGTTGTAAATGTCGGATGTTGCCATCCCCGGAAGCCAGAATAATGTCTTCCCCCCATAAAGGATAGGGTACAGTTACCGTTTGATGTTGAGTACAGCCATTAATAACCATTAAGATCAGCAAACATTGCGGTAATTGCCAGATTAAAAGATTCATGTTAAGGGGGCCCGCAAAAAAATAATATATCCTTTCAAGCCATCTGGTTGTTCTCCACTTCATTGCGCCTCACGTTACACTGCTTACGCTGTTCCATGCGCTACCTTTAACTTATACAGTCTAAGCCTTTTATTTTTACGCGGGTCTTTACGAGAAATCAATAAGCCAAGCCTGTTGAAAATGCTGTTCGAGCAGGTAGTTCGTCAGATTCACCCAATGCTGAACAGCGTCGAGTATGGCTGAGTCCGTGGTAATCGCAATTTTTTCACTGGCTGATATGGCCTGATCGGGATTATTAAGCAAATCTACCTGCCAGTTCCAGCCGTAAGCATCTGCAACGGCGAGAACCAGTTGTGCCAACCTGCCACTATTGGATACAGGTTTATCAAATAGCCAGTGTACACTGGCGGGTTTAAAAGCAGTCAGATATTGGCCGATTATTTCGATAACTGATTTAGTTTCGGCAACTTGTCGATAAGTACCATGCACACTGGACAGATCGCGGATACAACCATCACGGCAACGCAATAATACGGCGCCAGCCATAGCGGCCTCCAGTGTAATAATCAGATTGAAACCATCGACAATCAGCGGGTGATTTTTGATATCAGTCAGCTTAAGACATTTTCTCTTTCTGCTATTTTTATTATCAACGGAACAGGCTGCTCGTCCTATGGCTAAACGTTGGCGCTGTTCCAACTGATAATGATCGCCAACTAACCTAAGCGCCGAATGTCTGGCATAGCCGCGATCGAACAACCAGCAAAGTTCATAAACGGCTTTCTGCACACGCAATAACTGCTGTCCCCTGAACAATATTTGATCATCGGGATGAGTGTTACGATGTCGATGAGCATGACTGTCCATGATGGTAAAATGACATTGTGTTAAATTCATTATGCCTGTTACCCGGATAAATAGCGAATAGAGGCGAATCAGGTTCTTCTGCCATAAACCCGGGATAAATAAATTTTGCTATATTGCAAAACCCATCCTCCCTTTACGAACTCGAAGTATATTCAGAATTATTTAATCAGAAAATCCCGCATCATGCCTAAATCTTCATGCTCAAGATTGTGGCAGTGATACATAAACAAGCCTTTGTAATCATTAAACGGTTTCAGTAAAGTGACTTTTTCCCCGGGCATGACCAACACGGTATCTTTCCAACCGCTATCGACCAGGCCTTCAGAAATCGATGCATAAGCCCCCTTAAAACGGGAATTAATTTCACGCTTTACAATCTGAAACTGTTCGCCATGCAAATGCATCGGGTGTGGCATAGCCATACCATGCCCACCGTGATAACCATTATCAAATTCCATTAATTGTAAGGTATTAACGGGTATTACTTCGTCAGGACGAATATCATTCATTTTATAGGAACGGCCGTTCAGTAAGGCTGACATGTGCCGCATCGATAATGAAATTGTTCGGGGATTGTCAGCATTAGCCGCATCGGCCACACGGAGAGCGGCTATAGGTGTTAAACGCCCCGGTAATGAGTCATTGTTGCGGGCCTGTTTAACAATTTTAATTTTTAGCACCGGATAATCTCCACCCGCGGGTAATTCACTCCCAGCCATCATATTACCCATACCTCCTCCTTGACGCCCCCCATGCTTCCACGACGCCCCATCATTCCACCGCCCATACCTCCCATCATACCGCCATGCATAGAGGATCCAGAAAAAGAAATACTGCGCAGGGTTAGTTTAGTTCCAATGGGTCTATCGCTGAAATCAATCCATAATTCGCGTCTTTCTGCCGGCGCCAGCATGACATAGGGCATCGATTCCGGTCGTTCCATCAGACCGCCATCGGTACCGATAACAATGATCGGTGTGCCGTCATCCCAAGCCAGTTTATAAATACGCGAATTGGAGCCATTTAATAATCGCAGACGGTAAGATCTGTTTTCTACCGGCAAGATAAAATCCGGTACACCGTTAATCATGATTTGATTGCCCAAAAAACCCTGCATACGCTGCATCATGTGATTGAGGTAAAGCAATTGATTACGACTGTCAAAACTGCGATCCTGAATAACCAGAGGCACATCATATTGCCCACTGGGTAAACCTAATGCCTGTTCCTGCTGATCACTGACAATAATTAAGCCGGCCAGACCGGAATACACTTGCTTAGAGGTAACACTATGGGTGTGGGCATGATACCAGTAAGTTCCAGCCCGGTTAAGAATTTCAAATTCATACACAAATGTTTCGCCATGATGAATAGCATACATAGGGTTACCGTCCATTTTGGCAGGAACATGCAATCCATGCCAATGCAGAATCGATTCAGCGGACAGATTATTTTTTAAATAAATCCTGACTTTTTGGCCGGTTTGTAAATGTAATGTCGGCGCCAGATAGGTACCAGACAAATTATCAACCGTGCCTGGAGAACCCTTCAAGACTTTACCGTATATTTTCCAGACTGTTGTTCTGGGGCCGTCAAATATAGGAATTTTAACCGCTTCCTGTTTAAGTTCAATTTCCACATCCGGGTGAAAATCAGTGGATGGTCTATTGGCAAAAACGGGGCCTGTTGCATGTATCTGAGTTGAATAGGTGGCAACCGCTACAGCTGAAATACCAGCGTATTGCAAAAAATTACGACGGTGTGTGTTAATTTTGCCTTTCATTTACGCACCCATTAGTTTAAATAAATATTAGTTAATAATAACATTATTAAACTCAATTTCTACTACTTATTAAAAATAAGTCGAAACGTTTCTTCAGATTACGGTTTCTGCTACCGGAATCAGAAATTAATATTTATCCCCAAGAAACACTATTCTTTATTCCGGCTTTCAGCCACATGGCATGATAAAATTGATACTCTAAACCAATCTTCAACCAAGAGCACAAAATGAAAGCAAATATTGGATTAATCGGTCTTGCTGTAATGGGGCAAAACCTTGTTCTAAATATGAATGACCATGAATTTAAAGTCGCCGTTTTTAACCGAACCACCAGTAAGGTCGATGAATTCATAAACGGGCCGGCCAAAGACACTGAAATTATAGGAGCTTATTCCCTGGAAGAATTGGTTGCCAGCTTGGAAATGCCTCGCAAAGTCATGTTAATGGTCAAAGCGGGTGAGGTCGTCGATCAATATATCGAAAAACTACTGCCGCTATTATCTACCGGCGACATTATTATTGATGGCGGAAATTCTCTCTACTCTGATAGCAACCGGCGTACAGAATACTTGAAAACAAAAGGTCTTTTCTATATCGGCGCCGGCGTTTCCGGCGGCGAAGAAGGCGCACGACATGGGCCGTCTATTATGCCGGGTGGCAATAAACAGGCCTGGGATAGTGTTAAGCCTATTTTTCAGGCCATTAGTGCAAAAGTCGATGGTGCACCTTGTTGTCAATGGGTCGGCGATAACGGTGGCGGCCATTATGTCAAAATGGTGCACAACGGTATTGAATATGGCGATATGCAGCTGATCTGTGAAGCCTATCAACTCATGCATGACGGTTTAGGATTACCTATTGATGACATTCAAAGCATTTTTGCCGAATGGAATAAAGGCGTATTGGATTCCTATCTGGTGGAAATTACCGCTAATATTCTTGCCTATAAAGATGAAAACGGACAACCTTTAATCAACAGCATACTGGACACTGCCGGCCAAAAAGGCACGGGGAAATGGACCGGTATCAATGCGCTGGACATGGGCATTCCTTTAACACTGATTGCAGAATCTGTTTTTGCCCGTTGTCTATCTGCACAAAAACAAGAACGGGTCAAAGCTTCACAGCATTTACCTAAACAACCCGCCTCATTCTCTGGTGACCAACAAGCCATGATAGCCGCCATTCATGACGCCCTCTATGCCTCAAAAATTATTTCTTATGCGCAAGGTTTTCAATTAATGCGACAGGCTGCAAAAGAATATAACTGGTCATTAAATTATGGTGATATAGCATTAATGTGGCGTGGCGGCTGTATTATTCGCAGTCAATTTCTGGGGAACATAAAACAGGCTTATGACAATAACCCGAATTTGGAAAATCTGCTACTGGCTGATTATTTTTCAAAAGCCATGTCCACAGCTGATTCCGGCTGGCGTAAGGCGGTTATTCTGGGAATAGAACTCAACGTTCCAACGCCTGCATTTTCTTCAGCCTTAGCCTATTTTGACGGTTACCGGACAGCAAGATTACCGGCTAATTTATTACAGGCACAACGCGACTATTTTGGCGCCCACTCCTATGAACGTACCGATCAGCCCCGAGGCCAGTTTTTTCATACCGACTGGACCGGACATGGCGGTAAAACAGCCTCATCCACCTACAATGTATAGGTCCGGTCATGAAAGCAGAAGCGTGTAGTTATATTATTTATGGGGCGACCGGCAATCTGTCACGAATTAAATTAATCCCCGCACTATACCATCTGGATGTTGAAAACCTGTTACCCGAAGGCAGTAAAATTATTGCTATCGGTCGCCGTGACTGGGATCAACAAAAATGGCAGAGTGAAGCCCGGGATATGTTGGAGGCTAAAGCGCGTAACGGCCTGGACGAAGTTGTTTTCAAACGTTTTTGCGAGCGTATGTATTACCATAAAGGGGATATCAAACAGACCGAAAGCTATACGGAACTGGCAAAGGTAGTTAATGATCAGCAAAAATTTCCGCAAAACAAGGCTTTTTATCTGGCAATCAGCCCGTCTGATTTCGGCAATACAGTCGAATTACTCAGTATGGCCGGCTTACTGAATGAAGATACCGGTTGGAGTCGGGTTATTATTGAAAAGCCATTTGGTTATGACTGGCAAAGCGCCCAGTCATTACAAAAACGCCTCGGTAAATATTTGCGTGAAGAGCAAATCTACCGTATTGATCATTATCTGGGTAAAGGTACCGTCCAGAATGTGCTGGTATTCCGTTTTGCCAATACTATGCTGGAACCTTTGTGGAACCGTCATTATATTGATCATATTCAAATCACCCATTCAGAGGAACTGGGTATCGGGACACGGGCGCAATATTACGATACCTCTGGCGCCATGCGCGATATGATACAAAGCCACCTGTTGCAACTTCTAACCCTGGTGACCATGGAACCGCCAGCCTCCATGGAAGCTGAAGCCTTGCGTGATGAAAAGGTCAAAGTCCTGAAATCCATCCGTCCTATTCCTAAAGAGGCCGTTAATGCTTATGCCTTTCGAGCACAATATACCAGTGGCAATATCAATGGCGAAAAAGTGAACGGTTATCTACAGGAGGATAATGTGCCTGAAAACAGCGTAACAGAAACTTATGCCGCCATGAAGCTGTATGTGGATAACTGGCGTTGGAAAGATGTTCCCATTTATCTACGGACAGGAAAACGCATGGCCAAAGCACAATCAATGATTTCGATTTGTTTTCGCCAGCCGCCTTTGCAGTTTTTCCGCGATACCTGTGTCAATTGCAGCAGTCCAAACTGGCTGTTACTGGGCATTCAACCGGAAGAGTGTATTCGCACGGAAATGACTGTCAAAGTACCCGGACTGGAAATGAGTACTCGTGTCACCAGTCTGGAAGCCAGTTACCGTAAAGAGGACGAACATCATATTGACGCTTATGAGGATTTGTTACTGGATGTTATTCAAGGGAACCGCTCCCTGTTTTTACGTTCGGATGAAGTGGAATATGCCTGGCGTATTGTTGACCCTGTTTTGCAAAAATGGGCGCAGGAACGCGATTATATTACGACTTATCCGGCCGGGTCATGGGGTCCAGTAGAATCCCGGATTTTATTTGATAAAGAAAGCCATTATTGGCGTCATTCACTGACACCGGGATGCAGCGAATAAACCATCAACACAACCGTATCACTATTCAATATCCAACGACTAAAGGCACTGACTAGCGTCTTTGGTTTGCTATGGAAAAGCCGGGGTCATAGCAGAACCCGTGAAATCAGTTCTAATCCGACCGTCTCTTGGATAAACCTGACAACTTTACTACCTGAATCCGTGAATTCACTACGGCACAAGCCGTAAGCTCATGATTCATCACGAATTCAGGTAGTATTCAGCACATCAATTTTGATTGTGGACAAGACCTGACCACACCCCCTCACGTGGCTCCCTATTTTCAGTATTCTCACCACGAATCCAATGAGCAAATAAAGCATCAATAGTACCATCGGTTTGCTTTAATTTAATCCAGGTACTAATAAAATGTTCCAGCATCAGATCTTTTCCACCTACTGCAATCACTAACGGCGCCCCCTGTCGATCGGCAAAAGGGGTGACCACAACATAATCGGGATTAAGTAAAGTCCAGGCCGATCCGCCCTCTGCCGTGGTCAACAAAACCTGGTCACGAAATTCAGAACGATTATCAAAAAAATCAGCCTCTGAATCTAACTCGGTCACTTTAAAATTTGGAAAAAGGCCATTTATTCGCGATGAGAAATTACTCTCTTTACGTACTCCCGCATGTATATTTCTTATTTTACGAATCGTTTTAATATCACTGAAGCGGTTACGTTGATGGTCAGGGACAACCAAAGCCAAATGCGTATCAAGATAACTGACACTGTATAAAATACGCGTTGATGCAAGCAACCCCGTATTAGGCGTAATTCCTGAAACGGCAATATCAAAATGATCTGCTTCCAGTTGCTGCAACAAATATTCATTTTCATAGGGTATGAATTCAACTGCAACTTGTAAGTCTTTGGCCAAATCCATCACTAGGTCAATATCAAACCCGACCAGATTCCTGTTAGTATTGTAAAATGAAAAAGGTAAGCTGTCTTCATGAACGCCAACTCTGATAATACCGCGTTGGCGAATTCGATCAATCAAGTGTTGTCCCGGTTTTAACGTGACCGGGTTGGGCTGACTGAGACTTGAAACCGTGTAAGGGATACCATCATTTAACAATTCCATTTGCAATATTTGAACAGTGGGAATACCAAAATTGTGTTGTCGCTCAAAAAAAGCACGAATTGCCAGACTAACACCAAAAAGCATTAATAGACAAATCAGTCCGTTACGAACCAACAACCGCCATTTTATTTTAAATGTGCCGTTCATCAAAGCTGTTGTCAGAATAGTAAAGGTCATTAAATGCATTGCGCCGGCAACATCGGCGAAACGTCTGCAAATTACCCCAACCGTCATAAACAAATTAAAAATATCTCCAGGCACCCGATAAAAATCAAGTAAAAACGGTATTGCTGTAATCAATTTGCCAAAACTTAAAAAAAACCCTATCGCAAGCATTTTAGGATATTCAAAGAAATCCAATGGTCGGTCATAAAACCAGGCGGCAAACGCTATAAATACAAAACTCAACAGCTTACCTATGTCAGGAAAGGGATAGGCCAACGGCAGCACCAGATTTGGTATGCGGGCATGTTCCGCAGCGGATGCTGCATGTGTCTGAAACAAACGGGTAACCCCTCTGATCAACAATGGAATAACCACAAACACGCTGCCGATCACAAAAACTGTCAACAAGGCATTTCTTGATTCGCGAAAAATTTGCCGGTAACTGAACGGCGTACAACTCACAATCAGTAACGGCATAATCACCAGAGTGACCAATGTAACCGAACCAATTAACATAAGTACATATACCTGTACTTGTTCGAATTGTTCCAAAGTTAACGTAGCAGATGCACTGGCTGCGATGCCAAACACGCCTACCGGTGTCAACATGACCACAAAGCTGTTCACTCGCAACAAAATTTTTGCAATATGATCGCAATGACCCAATAATGAGTCATGTTCCTTGTAACCTATGCAGGCGGCGCCAAACATCATGCTGAACAGCACTATTGCCGGTACTGCATTTTTGGTGAGCGCCAAAAAAGGATTCGCAGGAATAAATAATTGTAGAAAATC
Source organism: uncultured Methylomarinum sp. (assembly GCA_964474415.1). GTDB lineage: Bacteria > Pseudomonadota > Gammaproteobacteria > Methylococcales > Methylomonadaceae > Methylomarinum. The sequence continues at coordinate 12,598 of CAYYSO010000001.1, forward strand.
AATTTTTGGCGTATCTTCAACCAATAAGGAACTAAAAAAAGAACCACTGTTAAGTTTTGGTAAAGCAATTGACATGACCCAGACACTTAGCATGCCAATTAACCACAAAACCAACAAAACCAACAGCCCTTGCCGGGTAAGCAAACGCGCTTCAAAAAGGTTGAGACGACCAATATTGGCAATCAAGGCAAACATAATATATGGCAGGACGGTCATTTGCAGCAGGCCGATATAAATATCACCCAAAATCTGCAATTTTGCCGCATATTCGCCAATCAGCAAACCAAAAGCAACCCCTAATATCAGACTGCCAATGATATATAAGGTAAACCCCACATTATTGTTATGAAGCTCTATTTTAATGAATTTTTCGATCATGGAATGTTTGGCAGTTTACGTATGCTGATTGGTAGGAAGTATACAAAGATCACAGGCAATTTACCTATGGGAGCATTAATATTTACATTCTCGCATCAATTATCCAGGTACTGACAGGACATGGAATCAATCAATTTAGTTTAGTAAGTTCATGAGGCTATTGCGCAATCCGCTCAATTATACACAGCGCATCATTTTTCAATATCGCTTCTGATCATGAAAAGTTACAACAAAATTACTTGAATTCACTACAGCCATGTGGTTTATGTATACACACATCCTGATTAATCAACAATCTATAGCCTTGTCGCTAAATACATTGAATACTTACTCTAAAGTTATATATTTATCTGGAGAAATAATATGAAAGCAGGATTTATTGGCCTCGGTGCAATGGGTCTGGGGATGGCTCGTAATGTGGCCAAGTCTGGGTTACTGGCGACAGTCTATAATCGGACTGCCGGCAGGGCAAAAAACCTGACTGCTGAATTCAATATCAGAGAATGCTCTTCTCCTGAAGATCTGGCAACACAAGTAGATGTGATATTGATCTGTGTGTCAGCTGATGAAGATGTGCTGCAGATGGTGAATGCAATTGTAACATCTATCAGGCCTGGTGCTGTCGTTGTCGATATGTCTACCATCAGCAGTGCTACAGCCTGCAAAGCCAAAGCCATCCTAGCGAAAAGACAGGCTGTATTTCTGGATGCGCCGGTTTCAGGCGGTATAGAAGGAGCCAATAAAGGCACCTTAGTCATGATGGTGGGCGGCGAACAGCAGGCGTTGGAAACAGTTCGCCCAGTGCTGGAAACAATGTCAGCCCGAATAATACATATGGGAGACAGCGGCTCGGGTCAGGCGACTAAGGCGGTCAACCAGATCATGGCGGCCGGTATCAATCAAGCTGTTACCGAAGCTTTGGCTTTCGGACAGGCGCAAGGATTGGCGATGGACAAAGTTATTGAGGTAATTTCCGGCGGAGCGGCCGGTAACTGGTTTTTACAACATCGAGGCCAGACTATGACAAAAAATACTTTTACCCCGGGTTTCAAAGTCACTCTGCATCACAAGGATTTGAAAATTTGCCGGGAAATGGCTGACCAATGCGGTGTATTATCGGTATTAACCGATATGACTCTGAAAGATTATGAAAAACTGATGGCGGAAGGCCATGGTGATGAGGATATTTCCGCCTTGTATCGGTTGAAAAGAAAGGAATAACCGCTGATTTATAAAAATTGCAAATGTGTTGAAACACAAATTTGATATCCCGTACAAGATCAAATCGCAATCTAATGAAACGCTGACTGTCTGTATTCGCTCATATATAGCTTTCTCCATCGCTGAAGTTATTTTATGCAGCTTATGTTACTATAGTAACTGTACTTCAAGGGGAATCAGAATTGAAAAAACTTTTTATTGGCAATTTATCCGCCAACACTAGCGACAACGACCTTCAAACTCTATTTTCCGAATTCGGTACTGTGCGTTCATGTAACCTTGTGACGGATATTTTTTCCGGTCAATGCAAGGGGTTTGGCTTTATTGAAATGGAAGGACATGAGGCTCGCGCGGCCATTGCCGGACTGAATGGCAAAGACTTTAACGGCAAGCCATTAAGAGTTGGTTTTGAGTCTCCCAAAGCCGGTCGTCGGGGCCGTTAAAAATCACCCCGGAATAACAGACGGGAGCCGGCACTTCTCCGGCTTCACTGTCTTTCACCCAAGCCATCCATCACCCATTCCGGGGGATACAGTACAATGATTATTTACCACAACAACGCTTGAACTTATTGCCACTGCCGCATGAACAAGGTGCATTTTTGCCTTGATTAGTTTGTTGCCCCACTTTACCGATAGACTTGACAACACCATCCAGATACAACCATTTATTCTCCTTTTTTATAAAACGACTGATTTCGTTCATAACATATTCATCACCGTTCAGAGTGTAATAGGCTCTAAATTCGACAATACCTTTACGGTCTTTTTCACTGCCCTTTTTTTTGCTGATAATATTCAGACTGATCCATTCAACATCACCTTCTTTTGAGAAATCCACCGAATCCGGACGCTTGTTGTTGTCCCAGGTTTCCAATAAATAAATTTCATTTTGCATCGCATAGGCAGTAAAGCGCGAACGCATCAGCGCTTCGGCCGTAGGCGCAGTTTTTGTTCCTGAATGAAACACTGCACAACAATCAGCTTGATTAATTTCTGAGCCGCAAAGGCATAAAGTACTGTCAGACATTTGTTATAAAGAAGTTATTTGCCAGCTGACAAGTTTAACCCAACAATAATGTGTCGACTATATACAATCGCAAAAAACAGAGCCGGTTAAGATACAAAGCATATCTTTTGCAATTGGAGAAGTCTATTGATAAATCACGGCTCTGCCAGTATAAAATGAATTTCCTTCCGGGTACTTCTAATACTTTTCATATCCAATAAAACAAATAGTGTAACTACTCAGCGTATATATGCATTTAATATCAGTTACTTACTCCAGAAGACTCCATGAATACATCCATGTAGGCTTGAATGTGACATCCATGTCACATTCACCTCTTCCGCAAGCAACTGATATTAAATACTTTTCGTTCAATTAATGACGCTGAGTAGTTACCAAATAGTTACGTTTTCAAAAATGGTGAATTACGCGATTTTAGAAGTCCCCTTTTCTATATCCAGGCAAGCAAATGGTCACTCGAGGGAAAGCACTTAAAAGCTATTTTAACGGGTACCAAAAACCACGATAGTTTTACCATGTGCGGTTATCAGACCTTTATCTTGCAGTTCTTTTAACACCCTGCCCGCCATCTCTCTTGAACAACCGACGATACGCCCAATTTCCTGGCGGGTAATATGGATTTGCATGCCGTCAGGATGGGTAATGGCATCGGGTTCCCTGGCTAAATCCAGCAGCGTACGGGCTATACGGCCTTCTACGTCCATAAATGCCAGATCCTGGTATTTGCGGCTGGTTATTAATAACCTTGAAGAAATCTGCTCACCCAGCATGCTTAATACTTCCGGAGCATAATTACGCAACTCTCTTTTTAAAGACTGATGCAATCGCTCGTAGGAAATTTCTGCTAATTGACATTGTGTGCGCGTTTTGACAGTGACAGTTCTGATTTCCGGGCCTTTAAAAACGCCGACTTCACCGATAAATTCATGTTTGTTCAGATAGGCCAGAATCAGTTCACGACCGTCTTCATCTTCAACACTGACACTTACAGAGCCTTCCAAGATAAACAGTAATTTATCCCCTTCATCACCCGGACGAATAATGGTGACTTTGGCCGGATAACTTCGTGTATGGCAAAGTCGCAGAAATTGCTCCAGTGCCTCATTGTTGATCATGTGGTCAGTAATAAGTGGCATAGTAGTAGTATTTTTTATTTTTATGGTTAACCAGAAACAGCTGCCTGGGTTACTGGTCTCGTATTGTTTTCATAGAATTCAAGTTCAGTCACAAGTCTTACATTGCAGGATTTTTAGGAAAAAATCAATATAATCTGTGAACTCGTTGTAAAATTCACATTTTTTCTGAGAGAAACTTAATGGAAGCAAAAATTAAATGGGTCGATGGTCGTATGTTTATCGGTGAAGCGGGTAGTGGCCACACGGTTGTAATGGACGGCCCCCCAGATCATGGCGGTAGAAATATGGGCATTCGACCTATGGAGATGATTTTGCTGGGTCTGGGTGGCTGTTCGTCGTTTGATGTTGTTGAAATTTTACAAAAAGGTCGACACAGCATTATTGATTGTACTACTGAACTATCTGGGGAGCGGGTTGATGCGATACCCAGTGTATTCAGCAAAATTCATCTACACTTTAAAGTGGTCGGCAAAAACCTGAAAGTATCAGCAGTAGAGCGAGCAGTGAAATTGTCCTCTGAAAAATATTGCTCTGCCGCCATTATGCTAAGCAAAGCGGTAGAAATTACCCATAGTTTTGAAGTCATTGAAGACTAATACTCTTAAGTACAGGGCAACTCCACTGTTTCGACAGCCTGGCAAAGTACTTTTACGGTAAATTTGTATCTGGAAAATTTTTTATGCTCACGCCCTTTTCAGCTTCTCTGTAGCTATTAGCGAAAAACGCGCCTGAAATGTCGAAGGCGTTTCAGGCGCGTTCCAGCCTGAACAGAAAGCCGAAAGCCAGGGCCGAGTGGAGTATGGATAACAATAAGCCAGGAGACTCTGAAATCATGAGATTTTTTGATGCGCTCAAGCAACAGCTAAGCAGTAAAACTGTCAGACAGCAGACAGACAATAAAAACTCTGACAGTAAAATCATTACGGATAGTGAGACTTATCATGGTCCCCTATCGGAATTAAAACAATTCGTTCCGATTGGATCATTAGCCGAAGAACAATTGCAAGGACTGAATATTTTTGTAACTACCTATACGCCGGGTTCAATTCTATTCAATCGCGGTGAAATGGCTCATTCGCTGATTTATTTATTATCCGGTGAAGTCTATCTGGAAACTGCGGGGAATCAGAACTTTGATGTTCAAGCAGGAACTTTTCAATCATTATATCCGTTATCCGGTGGAGACTACTGGAATGCGACTGCGATTGCCAGGAAAAACTCTGTCATTATTACCGTTCCTATGGAGGCAATGGATTTATATCGTAAAAGTTTAAATATCAATCCGCAACGGCTATTGAATTTACCGGAACAATATCAAAATAATACATTGTTAACACGCTTTATCTCAGCCGACAATCTGCAAATGCCAACCTTGCCGGATGTGGCGATTAAACTGAGGCAAGCTATGCAAAAGGATGTCGGTGTTGCCGAGGTAGTAAAGATTGTGACGCTGGACCCTGCTATTTCCGCTAAATTGATTCAGATTGCCAACAGCCCTGTTTATCGGGCATCACAGCCTATTACTACCTGCCATAACGCGATCACCCGAATTGGTCTGCGCAGTACTAAAAACATTGTGACCAGTATCAGTTTACGTAGTTTATATAAAAATAAACGCAGAGAACTGGATATACTGGCGCAAAATTTCTGGAAACAAAGCATCCGTATTTCGGCGTTAAGCTATACTCTGGCAAAACTGACTCATTGCGGTGATCCGGAAGAAGCCTTGCTGGCCGGACTGATCAGCAATATCGGCGTGGTTCCGTTTCTTAAATATGCCGATGTTCAAGTGAATGAAAATTATCATCTTGATGAGGTTAAAAAAGCCATCCCTTTTGTAACAGGAGCGCTAAGCGCCTTGATTCTGGATAAATGGAATTTTCCGGATAATATGAAGAATATCCCTTTAACGACCAAAAACTGGTATCTGGTTGAAAGTGAAAAAAAGGCGAATTTAAGCGATATTGTTTTATTGGCCAAATATCACAGCTATATTGGCACCGATGCAATGAACAAGTTGCCGCTAATTACCTCTCTACCCAGCTATGCCTATATCAAAAATGGTGAATTATCACCCGATAAGTCGTTAAAAATATTGCACGATGCCAAGCAGCAAATCAGCGATGCCATGCATTTTTTTAATTCCTGAAGAATAATTCCGAGAGCATTTCAATACGGCTCAGTTGCGGGCGGTCGGAATAAATACCGGATTCAGGGGTGTCCGCCGACATTCCTCGTAAGAACAGGTACTTTATCCCCCCAAAATGGCTTTCATAGTCATATTCGGGCAAGCGTTTTTGTAGATACTGATGCAATACCAGGGTGTAAATCCAGTATTGCAAACCGTAATTGTGTTCGCGCATAGCATCCGTCAAGCTGTGTTGTTGATAATTATTCAAACTGTTGGATTTATAATCCATCACATAATATTGACCTTCATATTGGCAAATCAGATCGATAAATCCGGTTAAATAACCGCACATCTGTCGGCTTGATAGCGGCTGATAGGCAGGACAGTCCTGCAATATACTGTTAATCCGGGCGACATCCAGCATTTGCATAGACAGATAAAACGGCATTTCTTTCAGACAATGTTGATCGGGAATATTGGCTAAATAAAACCCCGGATCATTCGTCAGAGAAGTGTTGACCACAGCTTGCAGCAGTTGATCAATGAGTTCCGGTTCTTCAATATTCAAACCATAGCGCAGGCAGGCTTTGTCTCGTTGCACACTGATATCATAGCCTGCTGCGATGGCGCTGAAACTAAGGTCTTCCAATAAATCGTGCAGTACATTACCCGTATGGGCACCTTTTGGCAATTGTTCGTAGTCAGGTGTTACAGCATTAAAAATTTGAGGTTCATCGGCTTTGTCTTCAGGCAATTCCGGAGCATCATGCAGACTGAGAGCCGACAGCGCGGTATAACTGCTCATTTGCCAGTAGGTAAACAAACTTCGGGTTCTCTGGCGGACACTGAACTGAGTAGTTTCTGTCAGGGGTTGGTAACGGTTATTAGCCTCTGTTTCGGTTTTTAGCAGACGATAGGCGATACCCTTCCCAGAACTTAGAGACTGCAATTTTTTCTGCTGTCCGCTAAAATCTGTTCCAGCAAAATCCAATAAATATGCCATAGCGGAGTTATTGGCGGTTTTTTGTGTGCGCACATCCGCCCAGTTAATATAGCAACGGTATTTTGCCCGGGTAACCGCCACATAAAACAGTCTTAAATCTTCCGCCAGTTCTTCCTCAACAGCCAGTTGCCGATGTTCTTCAAACTGAGGCGAACCGAGATCGACAATCATTTCCCCCTGTTCATGACACTTGATAATGTGTTTTTCAGTTTTCAAACGGTCGCTGCATTGCCACAGACTGGGACAAAAAACCACTGGATATTCAAGTCCTTTGGCACTGTGCATGGTAATAACCTTGACGGCATTTTCATCACTTTCCAAACGCATAACTTGCTCATCGGTACCGTGCTCATTCTGCATAGCGTTATGCAGCCAATCCAGGGTTTTGTTAATTCCCAGATGTTCATCTATAGCCGCCTGTTGCAACAGTTCGACAAGATGATTTAGATTGGTGAGTATTCTTTCTACCTGAGGTAATCCAGCCAGATTGACTTCAACTTTTTCCTGGCGAAACAAGCGTTTCATCATGCTCATTAATCCATTTTGCAGCCATTCCTGCTGGTAACCCTGAAATCGGGAAATCCAATTATCCAGTTCCATTTCGTCATTTCCCAGTTGATACAGCTGTTGACCATCCATATTGAACCAGTTGATTGTCAACGCCTGTTTTAACAGCGGAATATGACCGGGCTGTACCAACGCCTGTAATACCGCATATAAATCACCTGCTTGCGAAGAGGCAAATACTGACTCCTTACTATTGAGTACTGCAGGAATACCGACCTTAATCAGCGCCTGTTGATAATCTCGCGCCTGCTGATTGCTTCTTACCAATATGGCAATATCGTTCGGCAGTAACCGCTGTTCCCCTTGTCGGGTGACAATACGATAGTCCTCATTTAACAATTGCAGAATTTCATTGATAACACCGTTACGGATGGCTGTTGCTGCTTTACCTGCGGTCCAGAACGCCTGCTTTCCAGTATTTTTATCCAGCTGCCACAATACCAACGGGGCTAATTGTGCTCCATTTTTATAGAGACTGCCGTCTGTCGCTGACAAAGCCGGAGAAACCGCTTTGAAAGCAAGTTGCTGAAACAGAAATGGGCGTTGTTTTTGAAACAACTGATTAACCGCTTCCACCAACTGCGGATGCGAGCGCCAGTTTTTGTCCAGGGTAAAATGGTATTGGGCCTGTTGCTGGGCGGTAAAATAAGAAAATATATCGGCGCCACGGAATTTGTAAATAGCCTGTTTAGGATCACCAATGAGATACAAGGCATGGCTGGCAGCATTAAACAGTGTGGAAAAAATAAACCACTGATTTTGGTCGGTATCCTGAAATTCATCAATTAATGCCGCCTTATATCGTTGTTGCAATTCTGTTATCAGCAAATGGCCTTTATCCCCTTGCAGGGCCTCGGCAAGACGTTTGATGAGATCGTCAAACGATAAAACATTCAATTGTTGCAGTGTCTTATCCACCTCATCATTCAAAATCTGCAACAATGCCCGACGAAAATTCAGATTGATTTGCTGTATAGTCGCCAATAACCGGTCGAAAGGTTCGCTATTGATAGCACAAGCCTGAAGATATTGTTTTTTTTGCTCAATACTTGATAAGGGATTTTTCTTACTAACCCTGAACTTGCTGCCATTCAATCCATTAATTAATCCTTCTGTAGTCAGCATGGAAAAACTGGGCATAACAAGGCTTTGCCCTGTTAACCAGGCCATCATTTCATCCACGTTATCGGGCAAATTTTTAACATAGCTGGAAGCAAACTTACCCTCTTCTATTGCCTGACGTATGGCGGACAATGTGCTGTTCAATTCTTCTGAGGCTGTTTCTGTCTGTTTTTTCAGCGCTGCAAACAAACTGTCAGGATCCACATATTCAGGGATTATCGTTTGTTGGGGATCAATAAAATCGATGCTTTGTAACAGGCTGTCCGGCGTTTGATAGTCTCGGATGAGTAACGAGACTTCCCAGGGGCTACACAAATACAGTTGTTTTCGCCAGAAGTCATCGGTACAGGCTTGTTTGATAGCGGCAATATCGCCGGTTAATTCGCAGTCAAACAATTGCCCACTTTCCAGAGCGTGTTCCGCCAGTATCCGCTGACAAAATCCGTGAATGGTAAAGATGCTGGCCTGATCAATGTCCAGTAAGGCATTATCCAGGCGTTGTTTGATAACATCAGCGGCTAATGAGGATCCTTTTAGCCAGTTTAAAACATTGGCATCCACTCCGTTAGTTTCATTATTAAGCGCTTGCCGGGCTTCGGCCAAGCGGCTTCTGATCCGGGTTTTCAATTCTGCCGTGGCTGCTTTGGTAAAAGTGACAACCAACAACTCTTTAATATCCAACCCCCGCTCCACCACAAACCGAAGTACCAGCATGGCAATGGCATAGGTCTTGCCGGTACCGGCGCTGGCTTCTATCAGATTAATGCCGGATTTTAATTTCGTAGCCACAGGATCAAAAGTGGCAACCGAGGGTTCAGGTAAAATCATATCAGTCTGCATTCACAGCCTCCCAAATCGGTAGCAACAGGGTTTGGCACTGTTGTTCAAAATCCTGATTAAAAACCGTCGTGAGTGTTTCCGGGGTGTTAAATAGCAGTTTGAGTTCAGCTTCATAGGTTTTTTCAATACATTCAGCCATTTTATTTTGGGTGAATAACAGTGGATCGGTCATTTTTCTATTGCTGGCTTTGGCTTTTGCCGCCTGCTGACAATAGTGAAATGATGCTTCGGTAAAAAACACATCGGGGCGTTGTTGGCCCTGTAGAAACAGCTCAATCAATGCCTGCAAAGCGGTATTTTCTTGAGGTTTAAAGCATAAATCATAATCCGAACTAAGCAGCCAGGTATCCTGCTCCAGCATTTGATTAATCAACAGATGATGCAGCCAGGCATTGATAAAATCCTTACCTTTAAGTGTGCTATAGCGATAAATCAGACTACCGTTTTGATATAGATGGGTTAATTTACCGGTCAGGCGCAAACCGCGAAATTCGATATCAATCACTTTGTCCGGCAAGGCTTCGCCCAGGGCTTTACTGCGAATTTGTTCAACAAACTGCTGTATGGCCGGTTGTTGTCGGACATATTCCAGTTGCCCGGGTGTACCTGGCAACCAACGGCCTTGCGCTTGTAGCTTGGGTAGCGATAACGAACCATCATGCCATTCGCATTCAATCCATTCCTGTTGAATACTGTAGTTATCCAAAAAATCCAGCGTAAAAGGTTCGCGTTCCTGCGGTTCCAGTTCCGAACCATGAAAGCGTAGACCTAATTGCCGCTGCATAAAATAACGCTGTGGATGCCGGAAAAAAGCAAACATCTCGGCAATATCAATCACTTCAGGCTGTTCTACAGCAATTTCTCCCTGCCACCAGGAAGCTATTTGCGTTTTGTCCTTGTGTAGTTGCATGGCGGTTTCACAATCACTCTGCACATAACTGAACAGCCGTTCATCGCTGTGATCAAAATAACGCACACTGAAAGCCTGTAATGGATGACGGACAATCAAATTGTTCAGTTGATAATTTTCAGCCAGTACGTCCAGCAATTCACTGACAATCACTGACGGAGGGATCTCATCATTTTGCTGTATGGATTGGCCTATGTAACTGATAATCAATTGTTGCCGTGCCGACAACAGAATTTCCAGAAACTGATAGCGATCATCAGCACGACGGGAACGATCTCCGGGGCGGAAGTTCTGACTCATCAAGTCAAATGTGGGCTGACGGTCAAGCTTGGGAAATTCGCTGTCATTCATCCCCAGTAACACGATGACTTTGAAGGGAATGGAGCGCATCGGCAACATCGAACAGAAAGTCAGTTGACCGCGTAGAAAACCGTTGGATGATTTACGTTCGGATACCATACCTTCCAGCCAGCTGATAATGACATCTAGTGACAGCGGCAGCTCGTGCACCGAAGCATAATGTTCGCCCAGATCCAGCAATAATTCATTGAGCTGTTGGCGTTCCAGCGCATCGGTTTCAGCCAATAGTTCATCGGCATAGCGAAACAATAGCTGACTCCATTCGCTCAAACTTTGGTCGTGCTTCAGTTCATGAGCAGCCTTAAACAGCATCTGCAGAAAGTCATGTAAGCCACCCAACGCCTGTGCCGAAGAACCCTCTATATGAATATAAGGCAATACGCCGTTAACAAATGCGTCGTCATTACCCACGGCATAGCCCATTAACAATCTATCCAGCGCAGCTTGCCAGGTATTTTCACTGAGCGGTGGCAAATCCAGTTCCTGTTTATGTTCCGCCGATTGTCCCCAACGAACCCGGGTATCGCTAGTCCAGTAGCGAATCAAATCAAGATCGGCCTCCGACAACTCAAAACGACCATAAACCAGCGGCTGTTCCAGCAAATCCAGCACCGACTGCCAGCCAAAGCGACTTTGTGATAACCGTAAAAAACGAATAAAAGTATCCAGACAGGTATTGCTCAGGCGCAGACTACGGTCAGCAACCGCATGTTGAATATCATCGAAAACGGCGGCAATAAATGGCTCATAAACCTGAATATCCGGCGCCATGACCACAATATCGCGCAATTCCAGCTGAGAATCATTTTCCAATGCAGCCAGCAACTGATTTTTGATAACTTCCACTTCCCGCATTCGGGAATGGCAGGCATGAATACAGATGGAGCCATCATTCTGTAACGCTATATCAGGTTGCTGATTAGCCAGAATATCGTTTTGCAACTGTTGCAGATTGTTGGGATTATTACTCGCAGGCGTTTCTTCAAAACTGTCCAGCTCTAGCTCAAATTGCATCTGCTCCAGTATCATTTGTTGAAATTCGCGCCCCTGTTGTCCCAATGTCGACAATAATGGGTGACCGTCAAAATCCTCCAGTTGAGCGCGCAGTTTTTTACCCGGCACATCGCCCCAGAATACCTGCGCCGGATTCAATAAATAAAAATGTACATCGCAATGGCGCGATAACCCCTGCAAATAATCTAAAAACAATGGCGGCAGGCTATGCAGGCCAAAAATGGAAACTCTTTCCGGCAGGTATGGTTGCAAAAATCCGGTTTCAGCATTATTGAATTTATCAATCAAGTCCAGCCATAAAGCCCCCCGGTGCTTATTTCCTGTGGTTTCAGTGATTTTCTGCCATAAGGCGCGTTGCCAATATTCCGCTGTAGTTCCATACAGTGTCTGTCCTTGTTGCCAACAGGCCAGCATGTCCGGGCGCATGATCTGGTACTGGTCGAACAGTTGCGAAAGTTGCTGAGCCAGTTGAATGCACTTCAGGGCAATATTTTCGCCGCTTAAATAATGCTGTAAGGGTTTGAACACATCATCATCCAGATTGCGTAGCACGGCTTCAAAACGCCACAGCATCAGCTGACGATCAAAAGCTTCATCATTTAAACGAGTGTCCAGTCGTTGTGCCAGCGAGCTGAAAAACTTGCCGGGAAACAGAAATTGGTAATTACCCCATACATTGAATTCGCAGGCCAGTTGCTGTGATAACCAGCGCTCCATACCCTGGCTTTGAATTAAAAAAATCTCCTCGGCAAAAGGATTCGATAACGGCGCGTTATCAAGTATTGCAAGCAGATGCGCAAATAGATTTTCGGTTTTATTAGAGCTGTGCAGAATAAACATGGAAAACGAGAATTTTTAAAGGCATTATATATTTCGCGAGATGTATTTGCGGTTTTGTGCGGATTCAGTATACAGAAGATGCAAAAGCGCAAAAAGTAACGTTCTGGCTGATTTTTTATCAGCGTCCATGCCGCAAATCGGTCGCGCTATGTATATCATTGTTGTCGGCGATGATATACCCATACCTGTTGAATAAAACTTTCCCACAAATTGGCATCAGCCAGCCTGTCTTCCTCTTCCAGAGGCATCAAGGGGAAATGTTGTTTGATATATTGAGCAAATAGGCCCATACCGGTACGCTGAAATGCATTGTCGCGGTAGACTTTGACGCCCGCCATGCCACAACTGGGCGAATTCTTTTTTAAAATATAACCGCTTAAGCCCGCCAACCAGTCATGCTGTTGTTGACAACAATTCTGCAGCGATTCGGTAACATCCAGTTTATGATTTTCTCTGCCAACACAGCGTATGCCCTGCTCTGTTTCTCGCAGTTGTACTGGCGACCGGGGAACGCCCATGCCACTGGCCACTTCCGGGCAGAATTTTTGTAACTGAAATAGCTGCCCCAGTGTTTGTTCAATGCACCTGCTACGCTTATGACCGCCGTCATAGCGAACCTCGTCGCCTAACAAACAACTGCTGATACCGATGGTTATTTTATTCTCAGCGCTCATTTGTTGCTATTGCGATAAATTCATTTTTTCTTTAATCACCTCGACCCGTTTACGATTGACACCAAAGTCATAATAACCGGTTCGAGATGCTGAACGCAGATGAATGACTTGCTGCTGTTTATCGAACCGGGCTTCCAGATCGTCAATAAAACCCAACCATTTTGAATAAAATTCAGCCCGTAAATAGGTATCCGTCTTATCAATAATACGACCGCCCTGTGCGCTAATGATTTTTTGCAACACAGACCAGGTATGATCTGAATCATGATTGTTTAGCGGCCATGCATATACAGGATTATTTTCGCTGCAAATACAATTAGGTGTGTCTGGACAGGGTTTAAGTTTACCCTGACTTAGCCCTAATGATGGAGCACTATGGGAAAGACGGACCATAGCCAGAAAAGATAATGGCAGTAATGCTGCTAATATAGAATATAGACGTGGCGCTTTTTTCATTATTTCGGTTCCGTAGTTTTTTGCGTTTCAGCTTATCAGTAGTAAAGATAAAAGCAACCGGAAATGAGACAAAAAACAGCTACGACAAGACAATGAATATGCTAATCTGCAGAGAAGGGTTTGCTATAGGTCGGCAGATATGAAAAAAAATATTTTTTTGTTGCTGTTACTGCTATTGATTGCTGTTGTAGCACTTTTGGGAGTGCAAAGCTTTATGCAGACTCAGACCCAACTTATCTTATTATCCAAGCAAAACCAGAAGGACAAGCTTATCGCTCTGTTCGATAATTTTATTATGAGTCGAAGCTGGAATAACAAAATAGGCCGCGTGTTTGTTCAACAACAGAAAGGTATTCAGCCTAAGCCTTATTTGCAAAATAACCATCTTTACACCGTAGATGGTGAATTATTAATTAACGTCAATCCTTCCTGGATAATGCGTCAAATCATTGAAATGGGCGGACATAAAAAAGGCTATCAATTTAATATCACCAGTTTGGTTCCCCTTAACCCTGAAAATAAAGCTGATGACTTCGAAACTAAGGCATTAATTTATCTGCAGAGCCACAAGGACAATCCCTATTATTTCCACTTTGCCGATGGGTTTGCGCGGCTGGACTTCATGGGGGCATTAACTGTTACCCAGGAATGTTTGAAATGTCATGGCAAACAGGGGTATCAGAATGGTGATGTTCATGGAGGAATCCGTATTAGTGTGCCGACGGAATTACTGCAACAACAAATTCAGCAGATTAAATATCAAACCCGGCAGACAGTTACAACAATTATCGCTATCGTTGTGCTAATTTTTATACTTATCTGCTGGCTGACTAATTCCATTTTTAAACGCCATAAAGAAATCCATAATCTAAATGACTCATTAAACAATAAAGTCACACAAAGAACTCGTAGCCTGCAGGTAACACAAAAACAGCTGACAGATGAATTGCAGTTTCAGAAAATGCGGGCTGAACTCTACAATTTATTAATTAGCAGTGATTGCAGCCAGGATCAATTGAGAATAAAAATTTTAAACAACGCTCGTCAATTATTAGACAGTCCTTTTGCATTAGCTGGAGATATTGACCCGCTGAATGCAGATTTGTTGTGTCAATATACAACACATAAGCAAGGTGGCGATAAAAACAGCATTGTTCTGCCTGCCGATAATAATGGACACTACCCCAAGTTGTGGGGCCATACATTGCATACTTTGCAGGCTTTTAACAATAACCAGCCGGTTAAACAATGGTTGCCTGGAAGCATGTTACACTGGAAGATACACTTGGATAGGGTATTGAGTGTGCCGGTTATGTTTAATGATAATCTGGTTGGCCAGCTTGCAGTCGCTAATAAGGTCAATGATTATACTGCTCGTGATTCCAAATTACTTCAGCGGCTGGCTAATTTTTATGCATTGAGTATGCATTTTTTAAGGACTGAAGCTGATCTAAAATTAACCCGTAAAAAGGAGCAGCAGTATCTTAAAGAGGTCAAGCGCCTTTCTATTACCGACCCGTTAACATCGTTATATAATCGTCGACACTTCAAGGAGCTTTTTGTCAGGCGTCTGAACTCGGCTAAACGATTAAAGCTGTATTTTGGCCTGATGATTATTGATATTGATCATTTCAAATTGTATAACGATCATTACGGGCATTTGGAAGGTGATAGAGCCTTGATTTCGACAGCGCAAATGATTAGCCAACAAATGCGACGCAGCACTGAACAGGCTTTCCGTGTGGGTGGCGAAGAGTTCAGCTGTCTGATTTTATCAGAAAAAAGAAAAGATATTGTGCATCTGGCTGAATCAATCAGACTGGCAGTCAAGGAAAGTAAAATTGAACATCTGGCTAATCCACCCAGTCAAATTCTGACCGTTTCAGTAGGCCTTGAAATCGTGTCAGGTCATCAAGATATGACCTTTGACACTATTTATAAAGCGGCTGATGATGCCTTGTATCAGGCAAAGGACCAGGGTCGGGATCAGGTATGTATTGCATAACTGTTAAAGTAAACGTTCCTTAGTCAACAGGTAATCATTTATTTTGTATAGAGGAGGACAGTGATGGGCTGCTGTGATGACCCAACCGAACCAGTAAAAATCAATCGTAGCGATCTGGTGCAAATCCAGGAACAATACGGAAACCTGCAACGGGAGCTGTTTACCGGCGATCCTGAAAAAGTAATGCTTAAACAGTTACGTAACGCTACTGTTTATTTGCGTGAGTTGGCGGCACTACACGCGCATTACGATTCCGTTCGTAAACAGGCGATTGAATTACTAGACAAAAAGAGTATTTCAGTTCTTGAGAGAGTGATTGCAGCGGAAGACGATAATGAAATAGGGTCGGCGGCAAAGCAACGCTTACAAGCGCTTGAAAATAACAAGGGGTTATTTGGACATTTGTTTAAGGACTAAGAAACTGAGCTGATTGCGATACAGCACAACGTACTTCGGTTGTTAAAATTTATTGAACTCAATGGTTTCCTCCTCATCAATTTCCACGGACGCTTGTTGCTGGTGCAACCAGGAGCTGCCGACTATAAACGTCATTGCAATAATATAGATGATTGATGCAATGCGTTTAGCTTTTTTGACGCCTGCTTCCTGCGTCCTGTCTTCGTTACTCATTACAACTGCCTCAATTATTAAAATAATAATCAATTATATCCTTGTAGCAACAGCTTTTTAATTTAAAAGATGCCCCTTTTATATTACCCTCGAACATCACAGCGTTTTTAACTGCTGATTAATGGCTGGAACAGCTGGCGGAATAGGTGGAAATATCAGCTATGACACTATGGAATTATGGTTAAAAATCCCAAGGGGAGATAATCTCAAACGAGATTGAGTGGACTTTTTTTATGTTCCATTTGTTCCAAAGCAACCAATATAAAATTAACCCCGGCCAGCGCGATAAATAAGGGAATTGCAATTATTAAGCTGATTATCCAGATTAAAGCAAGATTGGATTGTTTTTTCATTGATTACACCTGTTTCTATGCGGCCATAGCTTGTTCATATTCATCCAGCTTTATACAGTTACGCTGCCGCCGCTGGGACCGTTTAACGTTGTTTTCAGATGCTGAAGCCGGTGTATTTAGAAAGGCTATAACTTCCGGACTTAAGGCTGTATCAGCACCTAGATATTCCTCATATATAACTGTTTTTCTCATCATCAGTATTACAAATAATTGTTGGAAATATTACAAAATATGACTATCTCATTTTTTTAAAAGTTCATTATGCGGTCTTAATGTTAAAAAAAGATGACAAAAACGTTTGGCAATATGCAGTAACTGATACTTGATCAATGTTTTTCTAGGAGGCCATCTTGACAATCTGTCTTTTCGCACCCCACATCCCGGGCTTAGCTTCAAAAACACCAGCACATCGTGTCCCGCAGTTTTTACAACAACCCTGCTCGTCAAGATTCCAATCCGATAATTCATACCAGTCACGACCGATCAATAATTCACCGCATTGATGACAATAACTACTATCCGCAACTTTATTATGTACATTACCTACATAAGCATAACGAACGCCATTCTTTAAAGCGATGCTACGAGCCATCAATAATGAACTGGTTGCTGTGTGTGGCTTATCACGCATTTTCCAGTCTGGGTGAAAGGCAGAAAAATGCATGGGAACATCAGCCCCCAAGTTTTCTACGACCCATTGTGTCATAGCATCAAGCTCCTGTTCAGAATCATTTTCACCGGGAATAATCAGTGTGGTCAGCTCCAGCCAGACATCCGTTTCGTGCTTGATGTATTGCAGGGTTTCCAATACAGGCTGTAAATGTGCGCCAGTAATTTTGTGGTAAAATTTTTCTGAAAAGGCTTTTAGATCAATATTGGCGGCATCCATTAATGCGTAAAATTCTATCCGCGGTTCTGCACAGATATATCCGGCCGAAACAGCAACAGATTTAATATTCATTTCTCTACAGGCCTGCGCTGTATCAATCGCATATTCATGAAAAACCACCGGATCGTTATAGGTATAGGCAACGCTTTTACACCCTGCTTCGGCAGCGGCCTTGGCAATCGTTTCCGGTGTTGCCTGACTCATTAATGCATCCATTTCCCGGGATTTGCTGATATCCCAATTCTGACAAAATTTGCAGGCCAGGTTGCAACCGGCGGTTCCAAATGAAAAAACAGCTGATCCCGGATAAAAATGATTCAGCGGTTTTTTTTCAATCGGGTCTATACAAAAACCGCTGGAGCGACCATAGCTGGTCATGACAATCTGCTGATTCAGGTTTTGTCTGACAAAACAAAGACCTCTCTGATTCTCGTGTAATTTACAAAAACGTGGACATAAATCACACTGAATGCGACCATCATCCAAACCATGCCAATATTGTGTGGCTACAGTATTTTTGTTAACCAATGTATGCATAATATTCACTTGTATTTTGTACAAAATAACCTATAACTTTACTATGGATTGTTTTTTGTCTATAAAGTGCCGATATTTTCTAGGAGCCTGTCCGAGAACAGGAGTCGTAGCGAGGGAAAGCTGTTTTCAGTCAGATTTTTTGTTCATTTGAGACGAATAGTTGTTCTATTTAACGAAAATGAAAACCCGATATAAAGAGGGGGAATGTTATGTCCCAAATCCGCCAGCCGGCAGTTGCAGGAGCTTTTTATCCAGACACACCAAAGCAACTGAAAGCATTAATGAAACATTATCTGGATGCTGTTGAGCCGGCCGCAAAAACCCCAAAAGCCATCATAGTACCGCACGCCGGTTATATTTATTCCGGCCCTGTAGCTGCTACGGCTTATGCCAGATTGAAAGCTGCTGCGACTACTATTTCCCGGGTTGTGTTACTCGGCCCTTCACACCGGGTTGGTTTTACCGGGTTGGCAGTCACTCATGCTGATCAATTTGCCACACCGCTAGGAAACATTCCTGTTGATACAGACAAGACCACAGAACTGCTTCGCTTGCCGTTTGTCCATTATCTGGATCAGGCACATACTCAGGAACACAGTCTGGAGGTTCAACTGCCTTTCTTACAGTTATTGCTGGACTCGTTTACGCTTATTCCTGTAGTGGCAGGCGAGGCAGACCCGGAACAGGTTTGTCAGTTGTTAGAACAGCTTTGGGGAGGCACTGAAACCTTGATTGTGATCAGTTCTGATTTAAGTCATTTTCATAATTATGTAACGGCTCAGAGACTTGATAAACAAACATCGGAAAATATTCAGACCCTACAGTATGAAAAACTGGATTTTGATTCCGCCTGTGGCAGGGTTCCGGTTTGCGGTCTCCTGGCCTATGCCAGAAAACATCACATGCAGGTTAAAACTGTCGATTTAAGAAATTCCGGTGATACAGCCGGAGATAAATCAAGAGTGGTTGGATACGGGGCCTATGTCATTGAATAAAGAGAATCGACAGACTTTGCTGAAGATTGCTCGGCAGTCAATCGAAAATGGTTACAAAACGGGGTATCCGCTCAGTGTCAATTTACGGGATTTTCCTGCGGAATTGATCCAGCCTCGCGCCACCTTTGTAACCCTGGAAAAAAACCACCAATTAAGAGGCTGTATCGGCATGCTGGAAGCAGTATTCCCGTTAGTCGAAGATGTCTCCGAAAATGCTTTTTCAGCCGCTTATAAAGACCCCAGATTTCCTCCAGTGCAAAAAAGTGAACTAGCGATACTGGAAATACATATATCGGTTTTAAGTAAACCGGAACCCATAAACTTTAGTTCCGAGCAGGACTTACTGACTAAAGTTCGTTCACAAGTTGACGGATTGATTTTGCAGGATGCCGGCCACAAAGGCACATTTTTACCTTCAGTCTGGGAATCTCTGCCGGATAAACAGCAGTTTTTAAGACATTTAAAAAACAAAGCGGGATTGCCAGCCGATTACTGGTCTGACACTTTAAAAGTCAGTCGGTATACAACTGAAATGGTTGAGTAGACGGGGGTTATTTATTGCGCATTACCTAAATCGTACGCATTCCTAAATAAAGTTCTTTTCCGGCAACCCTAAATGAAATCCCTGAGCATAATCGATACCCATTTTTTGTAGCCGTTTCATAATCGCTTCAGACTCTACAAATTCGGCCAGTGTTTTCATACCCAATTGCTGGCAGATATTATTCAGATTTTCAATCAGTACACTGTCTATTTTTGATTCCAGAATATTGGTGATAAAGGCTCCGTCAATTTTCACATATTCAAAATGCAACTCTCTAAGATAATGAAATGAATTGTAGCCGCTACCGAAATCGTCCAGGGCAAAAGCAAAACCTTTTTCTCTAAGATTGGTTAAAAACTTGCGCATACTGGACAAATCACTGATGGCTTCCCTTTCAGTGACTTCAAAAACCAGGCGGTCAGCAGGAATATTATATTCTTTACAAAGTTTTTCAGCATATTGCAAAATATCGCGGCGTTGAATTTCCTGTGGCGTCAGATTAATAAACACACGCGGCATAGATCCGTTTAATGATTTATGCCGGGCCATAAATTCTGTCACCTTTTTCAGCATGACATGATCAAGATTTAAACTGATACCGTATTTGTCAGCTGCCTCGATAAATAAACCCGCCGAAATAATATCGCCTTCTTCCGTTTGCAGCCTTGCCAGCGCTTCATAGGCAAATATCTCACCATTTTTACAATCCATAATGGGTTGAAAATAGGGAATAATACGTTGCTCTTTTAGCGCTTTCCGCAGTACTTCAGATAAGCCGATCATTTTTTTGTTATTCGCCACATTATGCCCTAATTCACTGGCAGAACAGACAAAATTTCTGCCTGAATCCTTGGCATGATACAAGGCAATATCGGCATTGTTCAGTAAATCACTAGTCGTTTGTGCATCCACGGGATAGGCGGCAAAACCAACCGAAATACTGATATGAACACTTTCCTGCCTTTGCGCAAAAACAAATTCATAATCCTGCACAGCCTGACGCAGACTATTAGCCACAATACCGGCATAGGCAGCATCTGTTTCCGGCAAGATAATGGAAAATTCATCGCCACCAACACGGGTCAGGATATCGCCTTTCCGCAATTGCTTTCTTAAAATCTGGGCTACATACACCAGCACCTGATCCCCGCAGAGGTGCCCATAACCATCGTTAACCTTTTTAAAGTTATCCAGGTCTATGGACAGTACGCTAAATTGATGATTATGCCGGGAAGCTCTGTCAATCTCATATTGCAGAATTTCGTTGAAATAACGGCGATTGTGCAACCCGGTCAGGGGATCATGTTCGGCATAATATTCCAGCTCAAGTAATGATTTATTCAGTGATTTACTGGAGCCGACCACCATCACCATCACCGATAATAATGAGCGGATAATACTTTGTTCCTGAATACTTAAAGGATACCCCGAAGCATACCCGACCCCCAGGATGCCGCCCACACCGACTTTATCTCCCGGCACCCCGACGGTTAATATTTCCAGACTTTCAAATTCTCGTTGCTGCTGGATACCGGAAACAGTGAACTCTTCCAGATCAACCAGACAGTCAGAATTTACCTTTAATTGCTTAATTAAATCTGTCGTTAATTTTTTTCGGGCAAAGCGTTTGGTTTCATCACTGTATTGACCGAGATAATAAATATAAACAGAAATACCATTGTCGTCGGCAAAGGCGATAGTAAAAAAATTAAATGGAAAGAAACCATGAAATTCGCGCAAAATATCCTGAACAAACTCCTTCCATTGAGCTACATTCTCATGAGATAGAATGATGTTCTCCAGCACGCCAGATTGACGCTCAAACAATCTCTTATCGATTAATGTTAATGCTAATCGCTCTATCAATTCATGGGTATCAATCAGTAATGACTCAATGTGTTTAAAGTTCCCCCCCGCTTCTTTATTTTTCAGATTATTAAGTAACGTCAGGTTGGTCTTTATGATTTCGCAGCGCTTGGCAAATGCGGTTGCATCATGGTCGGATAGGGTCTTCAGTTGACTGGATAACAAGCCCGCTTCTTTAATTGCCAACTGAATAACACCTTGGTCAAACTGCTGCATTCTAACCTGAGATTCCAGCAATTGGGTTAGCGTGTTAATCGAATGAGTATAAAAAGACTTGAGTTGTGAGGGGCGACTATGAAAAATTTCCATTTATTCGACGTCCAGTAAATCACTGCCGCAACGCAAATCATAAAGCCAGCTGAGAAAATCCTCTTTAACCTGCTCTCTATATAAAGGCCCATGTTGAGGCGCAATAATATCAATATCCAGTTTACGCACTTGCTGAACCCAATAGCGTAATGCCTTGTTAGAGGCCATGTAACGTTTATGAAAACCTTCAGTATGAGGCAAATGTTTTTTTAAATCAGTCACAAAAACTTCACAGTCCTCATCATTTTGCACCATTGATGCCCCAACATCCCCGGAAAACAGTATTTTTGAAATGGCGTCATAGACATTAATTTGTCCGGGAGAATGCAAAAAGTGGGCGGGAATGAACTTCAAAGCCAATCCTGAATTCAGGGTTATATCCTCACCTTCATCTTTTATCCCGGTAAACCGTTGTTGCATACCAGTGATACCGTAATGAGGTAAAAAACGCAACCAGATTTTAGAAACATAAACTCTGGCCGGCGTTAGCTTCAACCAGCTGCTGAGACCGCCAACAATGTCAGGATCCTGATGAGACAGGACGATAGCTTCAATATCCTGAGGTTGAATATATTGCAACATTTCATTTAGCACCTGCGGCATAACACCAAAGCCTCCGGGATCCAGTAATGTGCCTTTACCGTTATGTAGTATTAAATACTGATTGGAAGGAATGCCGTCTTCCGCACCTGATTCGCTTTCATTCAATAAAATAAAGCGATGTGATTCGCCATTAAACAAAGAGACATTTTTACGCATTATAAGTAACTAAAAAGTAATGAATTTAAAATAGATTACCAAAAAAAACCAAATTAAAGGGTATTATTAGCGATAACACCATAAAATTCAACTTGTAATCCTAGGATTACATTTTATATTTTTACTGATTACTCAATAAGCGTTCAAATTGTTCTGCCGGTAAAGGACGGCTTAACAGATAACCCTGTAAAAAATCGCAACCTTCGGCAGTCAGAAAATCACGTTGAATTTCTGTTTCAACACCTTCTGCAACGATCTTCAAGCCAAGACTGTGACCCATGCTAATGATGGTTTTAGCAATGATCATATCATTGGGGTCTTCGGGGATGTCTTTAACGAAAGACCGGTCAATTTTAAGCTTTGCTATAGGTAAATGTTTGAGTTGTGCCAGCGATGAATGACCGGTACCAAAATCATCCATGGAAATAGAAATACCCAATGCTTTCATGGCGCGCAGCTCACTTAAATCATCGTATTTCATAATCAGACTTTCTGTCACTTCCATCTCCAGCCTGTTAACCGGAAAATTGATCTCAGAGACTATTTGATAAAGTTGTTCAGCAAAGCCCGGGCGTAACTGGTTAACAGACAGGTTTATCGCCAGTGAAAATTGCAGTAGCCCTTGTTTCCACCAGCTATTGCACTGTTTGCAGGCAGTCTTCAATACATAGATGCCCAAATCATTAATTAACCCGGATTGTTCAGCAACAGGGATAAATTCAGCGGGCGATAATAGACCTCTGGCAGGGTGTTGCCAGCGTACCAGAGCTTCCGCACCAACCAGTCCGGCGCTTTTATGACCGTATTGCGGCTGGTAATGAACGACAAATTCATTTTGTTTCAGCCCTTGACGAATATCAGATATTAATTGCAGTCGATCGGTGACATTTTGCGTTAGCTTGTCCTGATAATAATAAAAATGACCAGGCCCTTGTTTTTTGGCTTCGTACATCGCCACATCGGCATTCCGCAATAAATTTTGTGCACAGTCGCCGTTGTCAGGATAAATGCTGATACCAATGCTGACTGACAACGGATAATTAATATGGCTGAGAGTGAAATCCGGTTTAAATGACTGGCTGATTTTAGCGCAAATATTATCAATACGTTGAATATCGTCAATATTTTCAATCAGGATCACAAATTCATCGCCCCCCAGCCGGGCAAAGATATCGCTTTTACGCAAGCAGGACTGGATTTTCTCGGCGACGTATTTTAAAACCTGATCGCCGGCTTCATGTCCCTGGGAATCATTAATATCTTTGAATTTGTCCAGATCAAGAAACAATAAGGCCAGTTTTTTTTGAGTACGTTTTGCTATTAATATAGCGTAGGCAAGATGATCATAAAAAAATGAACGATTGGGCAGGTTTGTTAAGGGATCATAATGAGCAAGCTTCCACAACTGTGATTCCTCCTGCTGCCTTTTAATCACGATCCCGGCGATATAAGCACAGGTTTCCAGTAAGCGCTTGTAAAATTCCGAAGGCTGTCTCTCTTCAAAACTGGACAGGGCAAACGAACCAACCGGCCTTTGTCCATTGATGCGGATGGGGTTAGACCAGCAGGCTCGAATATTAAAATCCAATGCAAATTGCTGTAAATAACGCCAACGCTGATCAATTTCTATATTACAAACATATTGGGGCTTATCACTATAAACTGCCGTACCGCAAGAACCTGCTTGCGGACTGGGCACCAGACCGTTAAGTTGATCAATAGCTTGCTGTGGTATCGAAGGTGCGGCAATAACTTCCAGAAATGAATGCGTCGGGTCAAAAACCATCACCGAAGCAACTGCATTGGAAATTAATGTTTCTGCGGCTTTACATAAGGCATTGAGAACGTCTTCATGTTCAGCGCCCGAAGCAAGCTTTTGCAGAATGTTATTTTGTATCATCAATAATGAATCAGCCTGTTCTCTTGTACAGGTATTTATCTTGATGCTGGATGAAGTAGCTTCCATTTCTATAATATTAATTTATTGTCGCTTGCTCTGCCTGAATATACCTTATTAAAAACCAAAACAAATCTAAAAGTCTATTTATAGCATATTTCTTGTGGCAATATTTGTTTAAAAAAATGAGACAAGTTCGACAAAAACAAAGTTTAAATTTAATGCTATAGTCAAAAACATGTGCATTTTTGCTGTAGTCAACATATGAGGCCAGCTATTGATGAAGAGTTTGTTGAATTATCAAATTATTGATCGCCTGGGTATCAGCTTGCACGCTCATGTCTATAAAGCCTTGGCCGACGATAACTCCGGGGCTGTCGTAGTATTAAAGAAAATCAATCTCCAATTTTGTAACCCTGAACTGGCGGCTTACCTGCAACAGCAAATTGATCATCTGTCTGATCTGAGTATTGAACATATTATTTTGCCGGGTGTAATCAATCCAAACAGTGAACTATTGTGTCTGATTCAGCCGTGGATACAGGGACAATCTTTAGACAAATGGATGGTGAATTACCCCCACCCCGAGATGGAGGAGATTATAAAAATTGTATTGGCGATTGCCGGACAGGTCGAGCAACGTCATAAAGCCGGTCATATCCACAAAAGCATTAAACCCAGTAATGTGCTAATTCAGTCTGATCCCTTAAAAGTCAAGATTATTGATGATGTGCGGATACTGGATATTAATCAAATCAGCCATTTTATTTACAATGATTATTTTCGTCGTCAGACTTTGCCTTATTTGTCTCCGGAACAAACCGGTCGGATTAAGCAGACCGTCAACTACTCGACCGACTTGTACGCACTGGGAATGATTTTTTACCAGTTACTCACGGGGAAGCCACCTTTTTTATTTGACGACCCCATTACCATTATTCATTCCCATCTGGCTGAAACGCCAGTCCCGATACACAAAATTAACCCGGCTGTGCCAAAAACATTGAGCCGGATTGTCAGCCTGTTACTGGAAAAAGCCCCTGAAAAACGCTATCAAACTGCATCCGGTTTAGCTATCGATTTGCAGCGATGTTTAAAAGACTGGCAGGAACACCGACATATCAGTCGCTTCACCTTAAAACAAAAGGATTTTAGCAACCGCATTACCATTCCTTCGCTCATGGTCGGCCGCGATCAGGAAAAAAAATGCCTGCTTGATGAGTACAATAAAGCCTGTTCCGGAATATTTCGGGCAGCATTGATTTCCGGTCTGTCGGGCATAGGAAAAACCCGGTTGATTCAGGAACTGCAATTACCGATAGTCGCACATGCCGGATATTTTGCTTCCGGAAAATTCGATCAATTTAAAAAACACATCCCTTACAGCACCTTGATTCAGGCATTAACCCATCTGATCAAGACATTTTTAACTGAAGACAGCCAGCGTATTCATTACTGGCAAGAGCGAATCAGCCAACAATTAGGGGAAAACGGCCAATTAATGATTGATTTGCTGCCGGAACTGGAATTGATTATCGGACCGCAGAGTCCGGTCCCCGATTTACCGCCAGTGGAAGCCCGTAACCGCTTTAATGATGTAGCCGAAAAGTTTATTGCCTGCCTGGCCAGTCAAGAACATCCGTTAACACTGTTTATAGATGATCTGCAATGGTGTGACGGCGCTACCTTTGATTTACTGGAACGCATGTTTAATAACGCTATGGATTATCCTTATCTTTATTGGATCGGCGCTTATCGGCATAACGAAGTGGATCAGAGTCACCGCCTGACCGGGTTGATCAAGAAGGTAAAACAAGCCAAAAGACCATTGCAGGAAATTCGCCTGTCTCCTCTGAAATTATCTGATGTTAACCAGATGACTGCGTATATACTCAACACCTATCCTTCCAGAACAGAAGTACTGGCGGATATTATTTTTCATACTTCCGCAGGCAATCCGTTATTTGTTAATGAAAGCCTGCGCTGGTTACACAGCTATCGGCATTTGCGACTGGGTGAAGATGGCGTATGGACCTGGGATGATGAGCAGTTACGCCATACGGCAATACCTGATTCAGCGCTGGATTTGTTTAAAGACAAAATTGCCAAGCTTAATTCTGAATCACAACGGCTTTTAGCCATTGCTGCCTGTCTGGGAGCCAGCTTTGAAGCAAAGGATCTGGCTCTGGCAGCCGATAAATCATTAGCGGATTTATACCAGGCACTAGCCGATTGTTTCGTGAATAATATTTTGCTGCGTGAGAAAGAACAACTGTTCTTCTTTCATGACCAGGTGCAGGCAGCGGCAGAAAGTTTTATGAATGAAGCTCGAAAACGCCGGGTTCATAAACAGATTGCCAATGCCTTAATCAGCGCGATTCCTGAACACACTGATCCGGAAAGTTTGCCCAATCTGTTTGCTATTGTTGAACATCTGGCCGATGGCAGAACGGACCAACAAAGCGAAGAAGAACGCCGACAGGAGGCGGAATTTAATTATCATGCCGGTATTAATGCGATGAGAGCATTAGCAATGGATAATGCTAATTTTTTCTTTCGTCAAAGTAAAGAGCTCTTTCCTGATCAATCCTGGGACCGGCATTACGCCTTTTTATTTTCACTACACAAATATCTGGCCCGAACTGAAATGGCGCTGGGTCATCAGCCGGAATCTGAACATATCTTAAATATCCTGATTGAAAAATCAAAAAATGATCTTGACCGGATTGATTGTCTGTACGAGCAGACCACCGGTTTGTCATCAATGGGAAAATTTAAACAGGCCATTGAACTGGGCAACCGCGCCTTACGTTTTTTCAACCGGGAAATTCCTGATGACGATAATCAGGCATTAGCAAAATCTGCGGTTATTATTGAACAAATCCATCAGGGCAACCGGGACATCTGGCAACAGATTCTCAATATTGTACCTAGCGGCGACCGGGCAACGAAAATTGAAACCGGCATCTACAGTGAACTGATTCCCGATTACTATCTGGCCGGAATGGTACCTCAGTTGTATTTATCGGCTATTCAATCAACTCAGAACTGTCTGACGGGCGGAGTGGATGAAACCGTTATTTATGGATTTTCCATGGTCGGTCTTTATTTACAGCGCCAAGATCAGTATGACATGTCCTTTCGATATGAAGACCTGGGATTGGCATTGGCCGAGCGTTATCCGGATACCTTTGGCGCCACCAAAGGTATTAACGGCATCTTGTGGACTAATATGCATAACCGTCGAGATTCGGAGCATATTCTCGAACAATGCCAAAAAAACATTCATCGTGGCAAAAACTGTGGTGATTTATACAACGCCGGATTGTCATATGGTCCTTATATCTGGCATTTGGTTCATCAAGGCAAACAATTTGACCGGGTGATTGACGTTGCCGGTGAATGTATCGCTTTTTCTGAAAAGTTCAATTTATCGCTGTCTTTGGGTCTGGCAGAAAGCGCCATTGCCGGCTGGGGCGATATGATGGTAACTGGGACAAGCAGTTATGATGCCCGGGACATGGCCGCCAAGCTGAAAAAATGGGAATCCGATAAACATGTTGTTTCCATCGGCGGCTATTACACCCTGAAGGGCATCAGTCTGCATTATCTAGGTGACTATCAACAAGCCGCCGAAGTGTTGAATTTGGCCCAGCCTTATCTTAGAGGACTCAGTGATAACATTCTCAATCGCCTTTGGTATGTGTTTCGTTATGTGAATAGTTTGAGATTACATAACGCAATTTCCACAGAAGAACAAAAAATACTGGACGACTGCCTGCAGAAAGCTAAAACCTGGGCGGCATTAGGCCCAATTCTTAAACCCTATCTGGCTTTTATGCAGATGGAAAAAGCCTTTTACCAGGATAATTTTAGTGAAAGCCGGCGCTTCAGTCTGGATGCCATAGACCTGGCCGTAAAAGAACAGTTTGTATTTTTGGGAGGCTATCTACAGCAACGTCTGGGCGAATTGCTGATTACCCATCAGCACGATCATGGCAGCTATCATTTGTTGAAGGCCGCGGAAGCTTATCGCTTGTGTTCAGCACAGGTGAAATGCCGGCAAATACAGGACAAATATTCCATAACACTTCAGAATAATGTTGATAATTCTGAACAATCCTTGGCGCGTCTATTAGATGTCGATTATCTTCTGCAAGCCACCCGGGCAATTACCCAACAGCTGGATTTTAATGCGCTGCTGAGTACGATTCTGCAGGCAGTCATGGAGCGTTTAGGGGCAAAAACAGGGTATTTACTGATTGTTGAAAATGACAATCTGCAAGCAGTCGCCCGAGGTAATAAACTCGATCAAGTGGAGGTAGAGCTCAGTAATGATCATTCAATTGATACCGGCAATTTAAGTTGGGCAGTGGTGAACTATGTGTCTCGGACTGCGGAAATGCTGGTACTGGAAAATGCCTGTACGGAAGGGGATTTTATCACCGACAGCGTAGTACAAACTCAACAGCTCAAATCTATACTGTGCATTCCCTTGTTAAAGCAGCAAAAAGTGCTGGGTATTTTGTATCTGGAGAATAATCTGATTAATTCCGTATTTACCCGGGAACAAATCGAATTAACCCGGTTATTGACAGCACAAGCGGCTATTGCCCTACAAAATACCCAACTAATTAAGAATATGCGGCTGAGCCAGAATAAAATTGAAATACTGAACAAAGACCTGGAACAACGTGTCCAGGAAAGAACGGAAGAATTGAACAGAGCCAACCAGGAGTTAAAAAACTTTGCTTATGTGGTATCGCATGACTTGAAAGCACCGTTGCGGGCCATTAATCAGTTATCTGCCTGGCTGGCTGAGGATTATGCCGATGCTTTTGATGAAGATGGCCTGGAACAGATGGCTTTATTGAGGGATCGGGTCAAGCGTATGCATGAAATGATTGATGGTATTTTGCAATATTCGCGAGTGGGGAGAATTAAGGAAACAGAAGAAAATGTCGATATTGCCCAGTTAATTGAAGAAGTTATTCATCTGATTTCGCCGCCGGAGACCATAAAAATTAGTATTCAATCGCATTTACCTGTGATAAAGACTGAAAAACTTAGAATTTATCAGGTTTTTCAAAATTTACTGGATAATGCGGTAAAATATAACGATAAAGAACAAGGCCGGATTGATGTCAGTTGCATAGAACAACAACAGTACTGGCAATTTTGTATCGCTGATAATGGTTCTGGTATTGATAAAAAATACCAGCAAAAAGTATTTCAGTTGTTTCAAACCTTAAAACCCAAGGACCAGTCTAACAGCAGTGGTATCGGACTGAGTCTGATAGAAAAAATCGTCAATAACTGGGGCGGTAAAATCCGCATAGAATCAGAAACCGGCAAAGGATGTGCATTTATTTTTACAATACCAAAAACAATAAACGATGAATAAAACCCAGCCCATATTACTGGTTGAGGATGATCTGGTCGATGTGATGACTGTCAAACGCGCCTTTAGACAAATAGGCGTAGTCAATGACTTGCTGTCAGTGAGTAATGGTGAAGAGGCGCTTGCTTATCTTAATAATCCAGCCCAGGGGTTGCCGTGCGTGATTTTGCTGGACATCAACATGCCAAAAATGAACGGCCTGGAATGCCTTGCTCTTTTGAAAGATCATTCTGTATTCAAAAATATTCCGGTAATTATGCTAACCTCATCTATAGAGCAACAGGATGTAGATCAGTCGTTTATGAACGGAATTTCCGGCTATATCCTTAAACCTTTGGACTATGCTCAGTTTCTGACCTCTATTCAAGTACTTTCGCCCTACTGGACGCTCAATAAATGAATCAGATCCGCTTGTTATTAATCGAAGACGATCTTACCGATCAGATGAGTTTTAGACGTTTCGTCAAGCATCAACAGCTCCCCTATGATTATGATATTGCCGGATCAGTTGCTGAAGCAATTGATTTACTAACTTCTATAACTTATGAGATCATCCTGGCAGATCATGCCTTGGGCGACGGCACCGCATTCGATCTTTTTCCTTATATCCCCACAACTATTCCAGTCATTATTGTAACCGGCAGCGGTAATGAAGAAACTGCAGTCAAGGCGCTTAAATTAGGCGCCGCCGATTATCTGACTAAAGATATTGAAGGGGATCACCTGAAGTTATTGCCGCTGGTTATTGACAATGTATTAAAAACCAAGGCGGCTGAAAAGGAACTGAACGCTTATCGTCTGCGTCTGGAAACGCTGGTTGAGGAGCGGACGATAGAGCTGCGTCAGGAAATTTCCGAACGATTAAATACCGAAGAAAAACTCAAACAGGAAAAAGAACGCGCTCAGGTCACCTTAAAATCCATTGGCGATGCGGTAATAACTACAGACAAGAATGGATTAGTTGAATTCATCAATCCAACAGCGGAAAAACTGACCGGATGGCGCCAGGAGGAAGTCCGAGGTCTGGCGATTGACAAGATTTTTAATATTGTTGATGAAATTAGCAGAAAAGCATTGCCCTGCCCAGTCCAGAGTTGTTTGCAAGACGCTAAAATTGAGTATTTGAGTAAAAATACGCTGTTGGTTGACAGACAGAGCAAAGAGTATTCCATTCAGGATTCGGCTGCTCCTATTCTGGATGCAAACGGACGGGTTCAAGGTGTGGTACTGGTTTTCAGTGATGTGACCGATGCCAGAAGGCTATCCCGGGAACTGATCTACCAGGCAACTCATGACCCTTTGACCGGATTAGTGAACAGGCGGGAGTTTGAAAATCGTCTGCAAAGAGTTCTATCATCTCGTCATAAAACCCTCAATAAATTTGCTTTCTGTTATCTGGATCTGGATCAATTCAAGGTTATTAATGACACCAGTGGCCATACTGCCGGCGATGAATTGCTAAAACAACTCTCCTTTTTATTGCAGAATCAGGTCAGGTCCAGAGATACACTGGCCAGATTAGGTGGTGATGAGTTTGGCGTTTTAATGGAACATTGCACAATTGAACAAGCTGAACGGGTTGCCGATGCATTACGTGAAGCGGTTGCAGATTATCGTTTTAACTGGGAAGACAAAAGTTTCCGTATCGGCGTCAGCATCGGTCTGATTGAAATAACCGAAGAGTTTCATGATCTGAATGATTTATTGATCGTGGCTGATTCGTGCTGTTATGCGGCGAAAGATGCCGGTCGCAACCGGGTTTTTGTTTATCAGAAAAATAATGAAGAGATCAGGCGCCGTTCCGGACAAATGCAATGGGTTGCAAAGCTTCACGATGCGCTCGAAAATGAGCATTTTGCACTTTACAAACAATCCATCCGCAGCATCAATAATAACGAGGGAGAGCATTTTGAAACCTTATTGCGCATTAACAATGAGGATGGCTCTATTATTCAACCGGGGGCATTTATTCCGGCGGCGGAACGTTACGGATTGATGGACAAAATTGATCAATATGTTATCGAACATTGTCTGGCATGGTATGCGGAACATAAGAATCAGCTGGATAATCTGTCATTATGTACGATAAACCTGTCGGGACATACCCTGGGCGCAAAAGGGGTTCTGGATTCTATTTATAAACAGCTCAATTATTTTGCCTTGCCTTGTGAAAAATTCTGTTTTGAAATTACTGAAACAGCCGCGATCGCCAATCTTAATTTAGCGACAGATTTTATGAAGACAGTGAAGATTAAAGGCTGCCGGTTTGCTCTGGATGATTTTGGCAGCGGCTTGTCTTCTTTCGCCTATCTGAAAAATATGCCCGTCGATTTCTTAAAGATTGACGGCATGTTTGTAAAAGATATTTGTGATGACCGGGTCGATCTGGCAATGGTGAAGTCAATTAATGAAATCGGCCACCTGCTGGACAAAAAAACTATTGCTGAGTTTATTGAAACTGAATGTATTTATAACAAAATTGCCGAGCTAGGCGTTGATTATGCACAAGGGTACTGGATTGATCATCCGCAACCTTTTGCTGACTAAGGTTATCTCTAAAAACAGGGCGCGTATCGCTTAGCAAGCCACCTTACAGGGTACGCGGTGCGTACCCTACTCCTTACAATCCTAATGTGGGCTGTTGTCCATTGTTTTCTAATAGTTCCTATGCTCTGCATCACTGTCATTAAGTTAAGCCGTTTGTTAAATTTAGCGTGGGCTGTAGGTGCGGATTTATCCGCACAGTGCGAATGAATTCGCATCTACATCCGCCCCGAATTTCCTTAACTTAATGGCAGTGATGCTCTGCATTCCGTAACGCAGAGAATAGATTGCTATTTTGGTGGATTATTTATTGCCAGTTAAGTTGATCACCGTTGTTTTTGTAATTGTCTGATTATCTTTTCAATAACCAACCGTTGTCGACCTATGTCTGCGCACAACTCAAACTGACTTTTGGCCCGATGTAAATTCTGTTCGGGATACTCTACTTTAAAATAGTGATCACCCTGCAAGTAATCAGTAAAAAACCGTATCCCCAATTCAAAGGGAATCAGTTCTATTGCGGCAAATAAATAGTCATAATCGGCCGTACTAAAAAAATGTCCGGCTTCCTGCAAGTAACTGGTTAAAATCACTTCGCATAAATCCACATCAAAGCCGTTGGACTCTTTTATATGACAACAGGAACGCAGACAATCACCAATATCATAATGCACCAGTCCGGACTTTACGGTATCCAGGTCAATCAAAGCGGTAATTGTGCGGGTATTTTTGCTAAACAAAAAATTGTTTAATTTCGGATCGCCATGAATGACTCGTTCCGATAACAGCCCTGCCCGTTTGGCTTTTTCCAGTACATCAACTTTATCAGCAAGGTTACGGATAAATTGTCTGCAAAATTTAACTTCCCCGTTCAAGCTTTTAATAGCGAATTGATTGGCAACACGATGATATTGCTGCAGATACAGCGGGGTGATATGAAATCCCGGCAGAGTGTCATGTAAAGTATCCGCTTTCAGATCGCTAAACAGACGATGAAAATGGGCCAGGGCAAAACCAGTTTGTTCCGCTTCAGTTTTATGAGTGATCGTTTCCCTGCTCTCGCTGCTTTCAATATATTGCAACGCCCGCCAACAGTTCTGTTGATTATCATGAAGGCAATTCAGATCATCATGCGTTTTAATTAATACCGGAATAGTTAATTTTACTGAATCGGTTTTTCTGTGTTGGATATGCTTGTTTAACTTCAACAAGTTATCTATGATGAGATCTGCTTGTGGAAAAACCTGGCGGTTAATACGCTGCAGTACAAATGAAGTCGAGTTTGTTTTAACCAGAAAGGTGTCGTTAATCAAACCATTGCCAAGAGAACCTATATGAGTAATGGTCTGATTGCGGGCAAATTGTCTGGCAATGTGCAAGGGACTGAAAGTCACCGTTATTTCATCAACCCGTTCAAGGTTTTTAACGCCTGGCCACGATGACTGATGGTGTTTTTCACCTTCGGATCCAATTGTGCCGAAGCACATTGGTATTCCGGCACCCAAAACACCGGATCGTAGCCAAAGCCGTTTTCACCGCAGGGCTTATCCAGTATGCGCCCTTTCCAGACGCCTTGAGCAATGACAGGAGTAGGGTCGTCAGCATGTTCCATAAACACGATCACACAAATAAAACGGGCGGTGCGTTGTTGTTCGGGCACGCCTTTCATGTCTTGTAACAGTTTCAGCAGGTTGTCCTGGTCGGAAGCACCTAAACCTGCATAACGCGCGGAAAAAATGCCCGGCGCTCCATTTAGGGCATCAACTGTCAAACCTGAATCATCGGCTATAGCGGCTGATTTAGCCTGAAATGCAGCATTGCGGGCTTTTATGATGGCATTTTCAATAAAGGTGGAACCGGTTTCTTCAGCTTCTTCAATATTAAACTGTGATTGCGGAACCACCGGATGTCCCGCCAGTATAGCCTGAAATTCCTTTATTTTCCCCGGATTACCACTGGCTAAGACGATTTGTTGATGCTCAGCAAACATTATTTAACACTTGCAATCGCTTCACGTTGTTTTTCCAGCAGACTGTTAATACCGTGTTCAGCCAGTTCCAGCATATTATTCAATTCATCTCTTCTGAAGGCGTGACCTTCAGCAGTCCCCTGAATTTCAATGAAGGCGCCGGCATCATTCATGACGACGTTCATATCAGTCTCGGCATTGCTGTCTTCGACATAATCCAGATCCAGTACCGGCACGCCCTCATAAATACCGACAGAAACGGAGGCTATCTGTCCATGTAAAGGATTCTTTTTGATTTTATTTTTATCCAGCAGATGTTGAATGGCAATGGATAATGCCACAAACCCACCGGTAATTGATGCAGTACGGGTGCCGCCATCCGCCTGTATGACATCGCAATCAATGGTGATGCTGTTTTCTCCCAGGGCTTTTAAGTCTGCCGCAGCCCGTAGCGAACGCCCGATCAATCGTTGAATTTCCAGGGTTCGACCACCTTGTTTGCCGCGTCCCGCTTCGCGGGCCATTCTCTCATGGGTCGATCGTGGCAGCATGCCATATTCAGCGGTAATCCACCCCTGGCCTTTGCCTTTCAAAAAACGCGGCACCCTGGCTTCAACACTGGCGGTGCAAAGCACCCGGGTATCTCCGAATTCAACCAGGACTGAACCTTCCGCATGTTTGGTGAAGTTGCAGGTAAATCGAATGTCTCTTAATTGATCAGGGTTGCGTCCGCTGGGTCTCATGTACTATTCTCGACAAAATCAAAAAGCGACACAGTATACCCGCTTTTGACAGGAAATTTAATTTTCGCTATAAAACTGCAAATAAAGTATGCCTGAAATAACCGATGTTAACACCTCAATTAGCAGATAGCCCCCATGCTCTGTATCACTGCCTAAGCCAAGAAAATGAAAGTTGGATGTAGCTGCAATTCATTCGCACTGTACAGATAAACCCGCATTTACAACACTCATAACCAAATTAACAAAACAGCTTAATTCAGGAACGTGATGCTCTGCGCGGAAACAATAACCAACATATGGCTGGAATAAGACAGCGCTGACACTTCAATTGGCAATACTTAATGCCTGTTGTAATTCTGCCGCCGATTGCGGCCTGTCTTCCGGCTCTATGGACATGGACCAGTCGATTGCTTTGAGCAAGTATTCAGGAAATTTGTTTTTATAGACCATGACTGCAGGCTCCAGATTATCCTGTTGTTTTCTATCAGGCGCCGGAACAGGGGTTTTGTAATCCAGGCAGGAGCGCATACTTGCCCCTACCGCATAAATATCAGACCAGGGCCCCAAGTGGCTTTTGCTGGAATATTGTTCTATGGGTGAAAAGCCCTGAGTCAACACCTTGGTTCGGCTATTGTTCTGCTCGCAGGGAGGATATTTTTGAATGGCACCAAAATCAAGAAGCAAGGGGTCATGTTGGCCGCGAATCAGGATATTAGCCGGTTTAATGTCCAGGTGAACCAGGCTTTGCCGGTGTATAACGTCAATGCCGGTCAGTAGATCATTAAAAACGGTGAGCAAAAACTGTTCATCGATTGTAAGGATCTTTTTTTGTAGAATTTTATCCAGTGTGAGGCCGTAATCATAAGTCATAACCATGTAAACGGTATCGTTGGCCTGAAAAAAATTAATCACATCAACGATATTATGGTGTTTCAAATTTGCTAATACCTTGGCCTCCTCAAAAAACAAAGCCCGCCCTCGCATAAACAGGGTTTTAGTTTGGTCGTCATGAGGTATAACGATATTATTCCAGGTTCTGTGGGCCAGCTTTCTGGGTAAATATTCTTTGATGGCCACCTGCATCTGATCATCCAGCTGTCTGGCCAGGTATACGGAGCTAAAGCCGCCGTGCGCCAGTTCCCGCTCGATCATATACTGGTCTATAATGGTACCCGATTGTAGATAATTCCACTTTTGCGGATAGGTTTCCGGATCGTAATATTCTGGCATGAGGGTACCCTTGGTTTATTGCCATACAATTATAGGTGAAAAATGATAAGAAGTATGACCGCTTTCGCTGGGAGCGAAAGTGATATAGGTAATCTTACGATTAATTGCGAATTACGTTCAGTCAACCATCGTTATTGCGATATTATCTTGAAATTACCGGAACGTTTACGTTTTGCCGAAGCAGATATTCGCACTGCAATTGCGGCTAAGTTAAAGCGCGGCAAAATTGAATGCGCGCTCAATTATAACAAGCAAAGTGCCGTACAAAACTATGACATTAATATTGAGGCGGTAAAAGGCTTGTTGGTTGCCACCGCTGAAATTGAACAGCATATGGATAATCCACAGTCGTTTTCCGCTTTGGACGTATTGGCGGTTCCAGGTATTCAGCAGGAAGCAGAAACTGACAAGGCATTATTGCAAACTGCTATCAAAGAACTGATTGATCAGGCATTGAATAGCATGCTGGCCGCCAGAGAGCGGGAAGGAGCGCAACTGGGCCTGATGCTTGAGAATCGCTGTGCGAAGATTGCGTTACTAGTGAGTGAGGCGGAAAAACGCTTGCCGGAAGCGTTGCAGCAGCTGCGCGAAAAATTAACCGGGCGTATTGCCGATTTGGTGGCGGAACCGGACTTTGACCGGCTGGAACAGGAATTAGTCATACTGGCACAAAAACTGGATGTGGCGGAAGAGCTGGATCGCCTGAAAACACATGTAGAGGAAGTTCTGCGTGTATTAAAACAGCATGAACCAATAGGCCGTCGGCTGGATTTTTTAATGCAGGAAATGAACCGTGAAGCCAATACGCTTGGATCAAAATCAGCCGATAAAGACATGACTCGGATTGCTATTGACCTGAAAGTGCTCATTGAGCAAATGCGGGAGCAGATCCAGAACATCGAATAAAAACAACTATGAGTACAGGTAAACTTTATATTATTTCGGCGCCGTCCGGCGCCGGCAAAACCAGTCTGGTTAAACAGTTGATCGCAGAGATGGAAAATCTGATCGTATCGGTATCCCATACAACCCGGCCTATGCGTGATGGCGAAGAGTATGGCCGGGACTATTTTTTTGTTTCTGTCGAAGAATTCAAAGGGATGATTGAACAACTGGCATTTCTGGAGCACGCTCAGGTATTCGATAACTTTTATGGCACCGCCCAAAAGACGGTAGAAAACGCTCTGACTACCGGCCTGGATGTAATTCTGGAAATAGATTGGCAGGGAGCCCAGCAGGTTAGAAAGATGATACCTGAAAGCCAGTCAATTTTTATTCTGCCGCCTTCCATTAAGGTGTTGCAACAGCGTTTAAAAGGCCGCGGCCAGGATAGTGATAAAATCATCGCCAGAAGAATGCGTGATGCAGTCGCGGAAATGAGTCATTATGCAGAATTTGATTACATCATTGTTAATGATGTTTTCCAGCAGGCGCTGGTTGAGTTGAAAAGCATTATAACGGCTAACCGTTTACTGAAAAACAGACAACAGCAGCATTTGACTGATTTACTAAGAAGTCTGCTGCAGCAACCATAATTTTATCCCGTTTTTTAAATATGCCCGCTTAATTGTAAACGGGCAATTGATTTTTTATTGTTACTCGGTCAGTCCGTCCAATCCCGATTCAAGAGCAAGGATTTCAGTCATTTTTTCAGCTATCTCTTGTTTATTAAGCCCTAATTGCAACCATTCCTTAACGGGGAAAACGGCAAGTTTTTCTTCGTCATTCATATTGCTATGGCTAGATTCACTGATAAACTTTGCAATAAACACCACACAGGCAGATAAGGAAATTTCTTCAAACCCCAAAGGCTCTCCTGACTTGGCAACTGTATCGATCAATTCCTCAGAAAAATTCCAGCGCCGGCAAAGCTCGGCGCAAGCTTCCTGACTGGTAAAACCCAGACGTTTACGCTCATACTCAGATCGTGCTTCACCAGCTTTGACGTGCTGATCAATTTCATTTGCGGCTTTTGCATCGCCCAACTGCAATAAAATATTTCCAAGTCCGTTAATCAAGCCGGCGGTAAAAATCATGTCGCTGTTTTCCAGATTGCTTTGTTCTGCCAGCCATTTTGCATAGGTAGCGGTACGAAAGCTGTCGTTCCAAAACTCTTTTATATTAAAGTTAGGTATCTCAGGTACAGCACTGACAATGCCGGATGCAATAACCAGGGTTTTTAATCGCGACATCCCCAGCATGACAACGGCTTCCTCAATGGAGCCAATTTTTTTGGAAAGGCCAAAATGTGCTGAATTGACCAGCCGCAATACCTTCATCGAGATAATTTGCTCTTTTTCAACATTTTTAGCGATTGCATCAAAATCAATATCAGGATTATTCAACTGTGTAATCAATGTTCTGACAATTTTGGGTACCTGCGGTACATTGTGAATCTGGTCAAACAGCTTCTCTATCGTTAATTTCATTATTAATTTATCCTCCGTTGAATCTTTAATCTATACCATTGTAGATGACTTGAACAAAATTACTATTCGTTCAAAATACACGGTAACTATTAGGCGCATATACACCTTAAATATCAGTCACTTAATTAAGAAAACATCATGAATACGTAAGCCACATGAATGTGGTGAATGTCGATATTGCAGGAGCAAATATCGACCCATGCAAGTTTGAATGTGGCGTCCATGCCACAGTCACTTCTTCCGCAAGCAACGGATATTAAAGGCTTGCCATTGGGTTAAATATGCTGAGTTACAATACATAATCCTAAAAAGATCAGTCGGGCGCGAAATTATAGTGCAAGATATTGGTTTCACAGTGCTTTACAGGTTTTTGCTCCGGCAAAACCTGCATTTCTTGCATCCCTGTAGGTCAAAAAAACCTGAGCTTCACCTATAGATTAAGCGGGTATTTTTTTGAAGCACATGGATGTGCTGAATGCAGATAATGCAGGAGCCATTATCTGTAAAGTGCTATGAAATCAAGAGCTTGTGACATAATCTGTGATCCAACTGATTTTTCTAGTCAGCTATAGTTCTGAAAAGAAACTCTTTTTTAGTCTTTGAGGCGCTCTGGCGGATACCCTGAGGAATCAAATATTCAATGAAGCTGAACCGATGCCACTCAAGTGGACATCCAATATAACAGGTTAGGTTTACCTCCAAAGGCTCTATCCCGGAAATCAGAGATCATTTAACAAAATAAAAACCACATAGAAAACAGGTCTGCTGAGTGATTATTTCAGAGAGAAGGTTTTCGTGTAGAAAGTGAATAGTGAAAATAAATAAAATTAGGTCTTTACAAAGTAAAGACAGGATAATGGATTTGGAAACGGGTAAAACAGCTTTCAGTATTTCTGGCTTCTTCTTTTAAACTCGATAAGCGGCCAAGAAAAGGCCTGATAATGCATAGGCTTTCAAAATTATAAGAGTATAATTCTGGAATCACAGAAAATTTAAAAACGTATAGTCGGGAAAATTTATGAATGATGTATTGCAGCAGTTAGCTGAGGTTTTAGAGCAACGCAAACAGGAGTCAGCCGACAAGTCTTATGTGGCCAGTCTGTATGCGAAAGGCCTTGATCATATTTTAAAGAAGCTCGGGGAAGAAACGACCGAAACAGTCATTGCCGCTAAAAACGGAGACAAAGAGCAGATTATTTATGAAACTGCTGACCTATGGTTTCACAGTATGGTAATGCTGGCTGACCGGGGATTGAGCCCTGATGATGTATTGCAAGAACTGCAGCGGCGTTTTGGCTTGTCGGGTCTGGAAGAAAAAGCCCGACGTAGTTAATTAAAGAATATCAGGAGACAGAAATGGGCATTAGTGTAACTCAGTTATTGATTATTTTGGTGATTGTCATTGTTTTATTTGGCACCAAACGTTTGAAAAATATAGGTGCCGATTTAGGCAGTGCGATTAAAGGATTTAAATCAGCAGTCAAAGAAGGATCTGAAGATAAATCAATAAGCGAAAATGAGGGCGAGACTTTAGAGGGTGAAGTCACCTCCAAAGACAAAGACAAAATTTAATCCTATGTTTGATATTGGCTTTTGGGAACTGTGTTTAGTGGGCTTGGTGAGTTTGCTGGTTATTGGTCCGGAAAGATTGCCGAAAGCGGCACGGATAGCTGGATTCTGGCTTGGAAAGACCCGGAACATGGTGGCTTCGGTCAAGACTGAAATTAAAGAGGAATTACAGGCTGAGGAGATGCGACAAATTCTAAAAGAACAAACTGATCTGGAGGAATTTCATCGACTGAAGGAAGAAGGGAAAGAGGTGCAAAAGGAAGTAAATTCAGCAATAAACTCTGTCACACAACAAAAACATGACGAATGACTGAATACCAATCAGAACAAGGCCAGGAACAGCCCTTTATCAGTCATTTGGTTGAATTGCGCAATCGTTTATTACGTGTAGTGCTGTGTGTACTGGTGGTGTTTTTGGCGGCAGCGCCGTTTGCCAACGAAATATACAGCTATTTATCCGGGCCATTGCTGAAACATATGCCGGAAAACAGTACCATGATTGCGATTGATGTGGCATCGCCGTTTTTTATACCGTTCAAGCTGGCGTTGGTCGCCTCGGTGTTTGCCTCAATGCCGGTTATTCTTTATCAACTCTGGGCATTTGTGGCGCCGGGTCTGTACAGTCATGAAAAGCGCATGATTTTACCGCTGCTGGTTGGCAGCACTGCGCTTTTTTATGCGGGTATCGCATTTGCCTATTATGTAGTTTTTCCTTTAGTATTTGGATTTTTAACGGCGGCAGCTCCGCAAGGCGTTGCGGTAATGACGGATATCAGTAAATATCTTGATTTTGTTTTGACACTGTTTTTCGCCTTCGGTTTAGCCTTTGAAGTGCCGATTTTTACTATTCTTTTAGTTTGGACCGGCTTGACAAGCCCCAAAAGTCTTTCAGAAAAGCGGCCGTATGTGATTGTTGGCGCCTTCATTGTCGGAATGTTTTTAACGCCGCCGGATGCGATATCGCAAACCTTGCTGGCAGTGCCTATTTGGCTGTTATTTGAATCAGGCTTATTGTTTTCGCGTTTTTTTGTCCGAAAAACAGCTAATAATGGGGTTGAAACAGAAAGTTAAGGCGTATGCAGAAAAATGTTTTAATTACTGGCGCGGCCAGACGTATCGGCGCAGCATGCGCACGCTTGCTGCATGATGAAGGCTTTAATGTCTGTTTGCATTATAGAAGTTCTGAAGGGGAGGTGATGCAACTTTGTGAGGAATTAAATCACAAAAGAGATGAATCGGCTCGAATTATACAAGCTGATTTGTTGAATATGCAAGAGCTGACAAATTTGGCGCAGACGGCTGAAACGGTTTGGGGCGGCATAGATGTGCTGCTGAATAATGCCTCATCTTTTTACCCCGGAATTGTCGGTAAAGTGACCGAGCAGAATTGGGAAGAATTATTGGGCAGTAATTTGAAAGCGCCGTTTTTTCTGTCACAGGCGCTACTACCTTCATTAAACAGCAAACAAGGTTGCATTATTAATATTATTGATATTCATGCAGAAAGAGGGCTAAAAGGTTACCCGGTTTACAGCATTGCCAAAGCAGGTCTGGCGGCTATGACCAAGTCTTTAGCTAAAGAGCTCGGGCCACAAATCCGGGTTAACGGTGTTTCACCTGGCGCAATTTTATGGCCGGAGCATGATATAAATGACGAGGCTAAAACCGAAATCATACAAAGAGTGGCGTTGCAGCGTCGTGGCGACGCTGTCGATATCGCCAAAGCGGTACGTTTTTTGATTAATGATGCAGACTATATCACCGGGCAAATTTTATCTGTTGATGGCGGCAGGAGTTTGTTCTGTTGACAGCCAGGATGGCTGTATTTTTTTCTGTTTCAGGCCGGTTTTATCAAAATCTTCCCATAATTGACGGTAGCTTTGATGACTGACGGGGTGTAGTAATTCGCCGGCAATTTCTGCCAGAGGTTCCAGTACAAAAGCATAACGTTCAATTTCATCACGGGGGATTCGCAGCCGTCCGTCGTGAATAATTTGATTACCGTATAAAACTAAATCAAGATCCAGTGTTCTGGCGGAAAATTTTTGGCAGTTCCGGGTTCGACCATGATCTAGTTCAATTTGCCGCAACTGCTTGGCTATCTGCTTGGCTTCCAGTTCAGAATCAAATTTTACAATCAGATTATAGAAGTTTTCACCGCTAAAACCGACCGGCTCAGTTTCATAGATACTGGAAACTTCGATTTTGCCAAACAGTTTTTTAAGCGCATTGAGACTGGAAGGAATATGCTTTTCCCTGTCAATATTACTGCCGATACTGATAAAACCAGTAGTCATGAGCTATTTTTCACCTCGTTCAATAATAATGCCGACATCCTTGGCGCGACTGATAGCCCCTCTTTTGTTAAGTATTATTTTAACCCAAGGGATATTGAATTCATTTTGCAGGACAGCGGCAACTTCTTCAATTAACCTTTCGACCAGATAAAATTCACTTTGTTCGACAAATTCGACAACACGCTCGGATACAGCTTTATAATCCAGCGTATGTGCAATATCATCGGTCTCAGCAGCCTTGCAAATATCGCATGCCATTTCAATATCTAAAACAATTGTTTGTTTGATTTCTCTTTCCCAGTCATAGATGCCAATGACCGTATCTATTTCAAGGCCGTTTAAAAAGATGATGTCCATTATGATTTTCCGGTTATTATATTGCGTAAAAAATTATGCAGTATCGTAGAAACCATGTTGATATACAAGTTTTGAAGGAGATTAGAAATGATTGAATGGTTGCTTGTACCCGCAGCGTATTTGTTTGGCTCAGTGTCGAGTGCGATTATTGTATGTCGCTTGATGAGGCTAGACGACCCCAGAAAACAAGGGTCTGGTAATCCGGGGGCAACCAATGTCATGCGCATAGGCGGCAAGAAGGCGGCGGCTATTACCTTGCTGGGCGATGCCTTAAAGGGAGTGATTCCAGTACTGATAGCCAAAATGATGGGAGTTGATAGTCTATTATTGTCTGCTGTTGTGTTTGCGGCTTTTTTGGGACATCTATACCCGGCCTTTTTTGGTTTTAAAGGTGGCAAAGGTGTCGCCACTTCATTTGGAGTAAGCCTAGGGGTAGCCTGGCTATTGGGTCTTGCGGTATCGGGCACCTGGTTTGTTGTGTACAAAATAGGTGGAATTTCTTCTCTGGCAGCTTTAGTTGCAGCTGTACTGACACCCTTTTATGTCTGGATGATTGTCGGGGATAGCAATCTGATTGTGACGTTTGCTTTGATTTCGATCGTCTTGCTTTGGCGGCATAAAACTAATATTCAGAGACTGTTAGCTGGAGAAGAAACTTGATAGAAAGATCAGATATTTCAAAATAAAATACTCTCCCTTTTCTGTGGTTTTTTTAATTTTTGGTGAGAACACTTCATCCATTAAAGAGTGATGCGCAAAGCGCATCGGCCGGGTTATTTATTGCCAAATGCTTAAATCTATTCGTGGATACTTGATGCCAGGATTGCGAATTTTGCTTATTTTATTCTTGTGTGCTTAAATCAGCTGGAAACTTAGTGCCATGCATGGCATTTAGATTAATTTTTGCAGCGTCCCACCTCACTGCGAAATCTTATTCTACATTCACTAAATGAGGTGGAATTTTTGGAGATTTATTTATGAACAGCCTTACCGCACTTTCTTTAAGCATTGGCATTTTAGCCGGGTTAGCAACATTTCTGGCAGTAGGCCCTCTCAGCGGTGTTTTTTTTATATGGGCAGCAACTATTGCATGGGCCGCTTATTTCGCTTTAGGAGGCAATAAGGACGCTGCAAAAAATACAGTTGTGTGTGGGATTTTTGGCGTATTGATGGCTAGTTATGCCGCTTTCCTGATTACGAAAATTTCACCCGACACCGCACTTGGTTTTGCATTTATGGCTGCACTTATTGTCACTGTCTCTGTAGTGGTTCTGTGTCTTGCCGCAAATATCCCTGCTCTTTCTGCAATACCCGCTAGCGTACTGGGCTATTCAGCCACTTTTGCTTATCTTTTGCAAACCCCTGATAAACTGTCAGGAGATGTGCTTCTCGGTGCTTCCTGGGATAATCCAATAATTATAATTTCTTTTTCCCTTGCTGTTGGAACTGGTTTTGGCATCTGGTCTGGCAATCTGGCCGCTAAATGGACTACCGTAACTGATGATTAAAAAAACCAGAAGCTGCTGATTTATAAGTATTCCACATCACTTTCTGTTTATTATTTATACATAGACTCAAAGAACTGAACACCTTGCGCGAGGATATATCATTTGTTTCGCACGGTTATAGATTTTTTAGGACAAAAAAAATGCGGCCCATGGGCCGCATTAAAGAAGGATATATAAAAACTCTATTCCCAGAAGGTTGGGAGCGCATTCAAGAGTTGTGCGTAGTTTAATGATGTTTTCCGATTTTGAAAATGTGACATAGTGTCGCGCGACAAATTGTCGCTATTGTTAAACCTAAAGGTAACTACTCGCCCGGTAGTCATTAAGCGGGGTAGGGTTTGATTATGCACTCAACACAAAGGCGCAGGATCTGCGTAAATACAAGCATACAGAAGCCTATCAAAGGTTTGGTGTGGCCAATACCTCCTATTAAAGCGGTAAGCAAACTCAGCGAGAAATGCTTTTCTGTACTTAGGAAACA
Organism: uncultured Methylomarinum sp.; assembly: GCA_964474415.1. Classification (GTDB taxonomy): domain Bacteria; phylum Pseudomonadota; class Gammaproteobacteria; order Methylococcales; family Methylomonadaceae; genus Methylomarinum. Next base: position 57,591 of record CAYYSO010000001.1, read on the forward strand.
CACCATGATGAGTAGAAAGTCGGTTTGACTAGAACAGTCGCCGTTAAGCCCGGCTCACCAGTATTTTATATACTGCGGGAACTTAATAATATGATTGTTAAGGAGCGTACACGAAATAACTTCAACAACTGACTTATCTTTGAAATACATGGATGGGTTGCCGAACCGATTCCATGCGTGTTCCTAATTCTGGAATGTATCGGGAAAAACCGGATCGGATATGCCGGGAATACTGGGTAAATCTCCACGGCCTTTTCCAGCCTTTAGTTGTGCTTTCATGCCTTTCTCCATGTGCTGGGCAATATCACAATGCACCAGATAGGTGTAATGACTGCTGGGAACAATAAATGTCCCGGTTTTTTTACCCGACCCATTCACTTCAATATGAAACATTCCTTGCGAATAAAGATATTTGGGAAGACCATGAATCATCCACTGATGACGAATTTCATCTTCATTGGTAAATTCGACAGTAATACGCGCGCAAGGTTTGACCTGCCATTGATGTTTATCATAGCCAAAAACAGTTCCGGGGTATTGTTTGGCATATTTAACCCCCGCCTTGACTGCTATCGTCACATCTTCTGAAATTTCAGGACAATCCTTGGGTATGTTGTCGATATTTTCATTCATGACCATCCCTTTCATGTCCATCCGCATTCCATGATTTTTATGCTCAC
>CAYYSO010000002.1:0-57518 GCA_964474415.1 uncultured Methylomarinum sp.
GTACCGGGGTATCGGATAAGGTGATTTTACGCATCGGCACCTGTATATCAGGACGACTGCCCTGAACATAGATTTTTTCGGATGCCGGATAGGTATCAATTCTTATACTGCTACCGGTATCAGCAGTAATATCTTTACGGACAGCGCTCATGCTTACTCCTAAATTCAATAAATCTCAAGCGCAGGGAAGATATTGGCTTTCCTACGCCGGTATTAGCCGGATCAGGTTCAAAGGGTTTGTCTCAGCTTTCATAAAGCACCCCCAGCCTTGCGGATAGCCCTCTAAAATAAAGGATAATGACTTGAATTGCAAGTTCACGACCACCCACTTTTCAATTAATTACCTTAAAAAACAAAGTGTTTTTAAATAACAACATTGCTTCCTCTATCCCGACAAAAAACCGGATTCGAAAAATTTGTAACATTTCTGTCATATTTCTGTAACATTAGTCATAATGCTCACCTGAAATTATCAACCTAATTTAATAGTGAGTTTTCCATGAATTCAGAAAACGTTGTTTTCAGCAATAACCGCTCAATCTATAATCATGACATATTCAAAGCTTCCTGCGCTTTCCTGTTCATTCTGATTGTTGGCTATTACGTTTCCTCCTTCATTGTACCGGATAGCGGCAGCCATATTCTGATCACTGCTGCAGTCATAGGCGCCTACATGGCACTGAATATCGGTGCTAACGACGTCGCCAACAATGTCGGCCCTGCAGTAGGCGCCAAGGCAGTGTCAATGATCGGCGCCATTATAATAGCAGCTGTTTTTGAAGCATCAGGGGCTATTATTGCCGGCGGCGATGTGGTCAGCACCATCAAAAAAGGCATTATTGACCCATCTATGATCAATGATGCCAATACTTTTATCTGGTTAATGATGGCGGCTCTGTTAGCCGCCGCCATCTGGTTAAATATCGCTACTGCGCTTAATGCTCCGGTTTCGACCACGCATTCTATTGTCGGTGGTGTACTGGGCGCAGGTATTGCAGCTGGTGGCCTGGGTATCGCCAACTGGCCTATATTTGGAAAAATTGCCGCCAGCTGGGTTATTTCGCCAGTATTTGGTGGTGTTATTGCCGCATCATTTCTGTATTTGATAAAACGCACCATTACTTATCAGCAAAACAAAATTACAGCCTCTAATAAAATCGTACCCTGGCTGATTGCTATAATGACCTGGGCGTTTTCCACTTACATTCTGCTGAAGGGGTTTAAGAAAATCTGGAAAGTAGATTTTCTGACTGCCGGCAGTATCAGCCTTGCAATCGCTATTGCTGCATTTTTTCTGGTAGCTCCTGTTATCAAAAAAGCCGCATTGAACCTTGAAAACAGTAAAGCAAGCGTCAACACCCTATTCACTATTCCCTTGATTTGTTCAGCCGCTTTATTGAGCTTTGCTCACGGCGCCAACGATGTAGCTAATGCTGTCGGCCCCCTGGCGGCTATCAATGATGCTGTTTTCAGCGGCGGTATTACCAAAAAAGCGGTAATTCCTTTATGGATAATGGTCGTTGGAGCATTGGGAATTTCAGCAGGGTTGGCGCTTTATGGACCCAAACTGATTCGTACGGTAGGCTCTGAAATTACAGAACTGGATAAAATACGGGCATTTTGCGTAGCCATGGCCGCATCGATCACTGTCATTATTGCCAGTCAGCTGGGCCTTCCGGTCAGCTCCACACATACCGCAGTCGGCGCTATCTTTGGTGTCGGTTTTTTAAGAGAATACTTAAAGCACAGCAATGCTAAAAGAATTGCTGAAATCCGTGAACATCACGAACATCATGATCCGGAAAAAGTAGAGGCATTACTGCAGGAATTTGAGGCAGCAACCATTGAAAACAAAGCTAAAATACTTAAGGATTTAAAGGCCAAAAAAGCATCCACCCAATTGACTCGTAAAGAACGGAAAAGCTTGAAAAAAGTGTATCGCCAAGATCTCGTTAAACGTTCTCATTTATACAAAATTGCTGCCGCCTGGATTATTACAGTACCATTATCCGGATTGTTAGCCGGTTTTTTATACTTTACTATTCGTGGTTTCATGCTGCCTTGATCAAAAAAATCTTCCTACTCCCTTTTTACTTTAAAAAGGACTACTTTTAAAGACTGAATCTCTACACACACAGCATTTTCATATTGCGTTAGTTACGACTTTGGTGGATGCGCGTCGCTTATCCACCCTACAAAATACATCTATTACGCAGTAGGCGTAGGGTGGATAAGTGCAACGCATCCACCGAAAGTGTATACTTAAATTCGAGGTTATTAACATAAACTGAAAATGCTAAAAATAAGGGCAGATGTGTATTCTAAAGTTAGCCTATTTCTAGCTATGATGGGAGTATTATATTGAAATGACCGGAAATTTTGCTGTGCAGCAGCTACAGCAAAATTTCCGTAAGCATTCAGCTCTCAAAGTTTCACATAAATGCATGCTTTAAGAGAGTATCTACGCATCATACACCATTTTTTAAAGAACAGGAGGAAGCCTGAATATTTACAAATTTCCATTGTAACTATCCTCAAAAAACACATATTGAGGTACAGTTTTTTATGGGTGTGTGTATAATTATCGGAACAATGATTTTTCTCATAGATAATGTTAGTATTCAACACATTGGATACTTTACTTACAAATCCCGATGTCGACCGCCACTACAGCGCTACAAAAACCGGCTTTAGAGCTCAAAAGCACTTCTCTGAGTGTGCCTGTTTTGATGTTAATTAACAACAATATTGCGCACATTGAGCACCAATTAAAAGAAAAAATTTCTCAAGCACCTGAGTTTTTTAAAAACTCACCATTATTAGTTGATTTACAAGAATTAAACGCACACGACCTGCCAATTGATACTCAACTGATTATTCAAGTATTGAGAAATCATAACTTTTTACCCATTGGTATTCGTGGTGGAACAGATAGCCAAAATCAAGATGCCATTAAATTACATGTACCTGTTCATTCAAAACATCATTCTCAGTCTGGAACAGATAAACCTAAACAATCATCAAAAACCGCTACTTCTGAGCACAATCAAAAGAAAGTAGACAAAAATGCACAGCAAATTGAAAACAAACTGATAACACAGCCGATTCGCTCCGGACAAAGAGTTTACGCTAATGGCGATTTAATCGTTACGGCGACTGTCAGCGCTGGCGCCGAGATCATGGCTGAAGGCAATATTCATGTTTATGGCTCGCTCAGAGGTAGAGCGCTGGCCGGCGTACAAGGTAATACAGAAAGTTGTATTTTCTGTTCAGACTTGCAGGCTGAATTAGTATCGATTGCCGGCAACTATCAAATCAGTGACGAGATCAATGAGTCAGTACGTAACCAACCTGTTCAAATTTACCTGCAAGAGCAGGCACTCATTATCAAGCAAATTTAAACCTTTTTGGAGGAGGAGCAAACATTGGCCAGAATTATCGTCGTAACATCAGGAAAAGGCGGCGTTGGAAAAACGACGACCAGTGCTGCAATTGCCATGGGACTGGCGAAAAAAGGGCACAAAACTGCAGTCATTGACTTTGATGTCGGCTTGCGCAACCTGGATCTGATCATGGGCTGTGAACGACGTGTAGTATATGATTTCATTAATGTCATCAATAATGAAGCAACATTAAACCAGGCGCTGATCAAAGATAAACGTTGTAACCAACTGTATATTTTACCGGCTTCACAGACCCGGGATAAAGATGCTCTGACTCAGGAAGGCGTGAGTCGCATTTTGGAAGAACTTTCTAAAGATTTTAAATATATTGTTTGCGATTCCCCGGCCGGTATTGAACGCGGCGCCAATCTGGCCATGTATTTTGCAGATGATGCCTTTGTGGTCACTAATCCGGAAGTTTCTTCAGTCAGAGACTCAGATCGTATGCTGGGTATTTTAGCCAGCAAATCACGCAGAGCAGAAAACGGCGAAGACCCCATTCAGGAATACCTGTTGTTATCACGATATTCTCCAAACCGCGTCAAACTGGGTGAAATGTTAAGCGTTGATGATGTTCAGGATATCCTGTCAATGCATTTACTGGGAGTCATACCTGAATCTCAATCGGTTCTGAATGCATCAAATGCAGGTATCCCGGTAATTCTGGATGAACAGAGCGATGCCGGACAAGCCTATACAGACATTGTGGCCCGTTATTTAGGTGAAGACAAGCCGCATCGTTTTATTGATGAAGAAAAAAAGGGATTGTTTGGCAAGCTTTTCAGGAGTAAATAATGAGTCTGTTAGATTATTTCAAGTCCACCAAGCCCAGTTCAGCATCACTTGCCAAAGAACGACTACAGATTTTAGTTGCCCATGAGAGAGCAACACGCAACCAGCCGTCTTATTTACCACAATTGCAAAAAGAACTGCTGGCGGTGGTGCAAAAATATGTCAATGTAGATGATGATGCCATCTCTGTTAATTTTGAACAGGATGACAGTCAGGAAACATTAGAGCTCAACATTATCCTTCCCGAGGAGCAGAGCCGTTAAAACTGATTTTTTTACTTAACCTTAATGAGGAAATATGATGTCTAATGAAGTAATTGGAGATGCTGCCGGTAAAATCTGGAAATATCTGGATAAAAATGGCGAAGCCAGTGTTTCGAAAATAACCAAAGAAACCGGTCTGACTAGAAATGATGTTCAACGGGCTATTGGCTGGTTGGCAAAAGAAAATAATCTGAACTTTGAAATCGTAAACGGCCGAACCGAAATGCTTTCACTAAAATAGCCGTCCACCTTGGTCAGCTGGCTTTTTACCATTCAGCCCCTTATATTTTACCGCCCTCTCCCACAAAGGGAGGGGGCGTTTAGGTAGGAAGACTAAAACAGAACGAAAAGAAAAGCTAAGTTGCTAACCGTGACTTACATCAAAAATATGGTCGCCAAACCCAGGAATGCCATAAACCCAATGACATCGGTTACCGTGGTAAGCAATACGCCACCGGCCAGAGCAGGATCAATCCCCATTTTATCCAGAATTACTGGAATACTGGCTCCCGCCAAGGCGGCACAAATAAGATTAATCACCATCGCCGCTCCCAGCAGCAAACCAAGGCTGAGGCTTTGAAACCAAAGCCCGCCAATGGAAGCGACTACGACCGCCCAAATCACACCATTGATTGCCCCCACCATTAATTCTTTAAAGAATAAACGACTGGCATTGGCACTGCTGATTTGTCGCAAAGCCAGGCCGCGCACAACCAATGTCAAAGTTTGAGTTCCAGCTATTCCTCCCATACTGGCAACAATAGGCATTAATACAGCAAGTGCAGCAATTTCTTCCAAAGTTGCTTCAAACAGACCAATGACCCAGGATGCCAGAAAAGCCGTAAACAGATTTATCCCCAGCCAGTGAGCACGACGTTTGGCACTGATTCCAACCGGCGCGAACATATCCTGCTCCTCATCCAGGCCGGCCATACTCATGATTGAATGATCAGCCTCTTCACGAATGATATCGACAACATCATCAATAGTAATGCGCCCCAGCAATCGGCCATTATTAGTTATGACTGGCGCTGACAGCATATCCCGCTGCTCGAACAAGACAGCAACTTCATGAGCTGACATGTGATAAGGAATAGCCATAGCCCTGCTATCCATAACCTTGGAAACTTTGGTTGCCCCATCATTTGTTAATAACTGACTCAAGGATAAAATCCCCTGAAAATGATCGTTGCGGTCAACTACAATAAGACTGTCGGTTGCATCCGGCATTTCCCCACGCTGGCGCAAATATCGTAATACCACATCCAGCGTCACATCGGCCCGTATGGTTAAAACATCCAGTGACATTAATCCACCGGCAGAATGATCATCAAATGCTAATGCCGATTCCAGGCGATTACGTTCATGTAAGCCGATGGACTCCATAACTTGAGATAACAATGGTTCAGGCAACACATGTAGCAAATCAACCATATCATCTGATTCCAGATCTTCTGCTGCTTTAATCAAATCATTCCGATCTGTGATCTTAAGCAGATTCTCGCCGACTTCCGCATTGACTCTGACCAGTATTTCCCCCATTACATTTGGTGGGATAACAGCCCATATCCTACCTCTTTGCTCAGGTTCCAGTGACTCAAGAATATGTGCCGTTTCAGCTGGATACAGAGAGTGAACAAAGTTCCTTATCTCAAAAAGAGACCCCTTTGCCAGTAAATCCAAGGCCTGTTCCAATAAGTTTATTGTATTTTCTTTTTTTGCTGTAGTTGGCATAAATAACAGGTTTTTATATTTTAAAAGTGAATGACTATTCTGATGTTCAAAACATCTAATAATTTACTGAGTTATGCACTGAATGGCATAGGCAAATATAGATTCTGTCTTGAAGCCAGAATAGGGAGCAATCTGTAAATTGTATACTCCGCGCAAAATATAACCATACGCGACTATTACTGTAACTCACGATGCCGGACAATAACATTATGAGTGGAACGCTGGAAATGTCTTGCAAGAGCATCCACCAGGAAAACAGAACGATGCCGTCCTCCTGTACAACCAAGAGCAACAGTCAAATAACTTCTGTTATCTGCTTCAAATCTGGGAGCCCAACGCTCTATAAAACTTCTGACATCCTGATAATATTGTTGTACATCCTCTTCATTTTGTAAAAATTCAGTGACCTTCGAATCCTTTCCTGTCAAATCTCTTAATTCCACCACCCAATAAGGGTTTGGCAAACTCCGCGCATCAAAGACAAAATCAGCATCCAACGGAATACCATGCTTAAAGCCGAAAGATAAAAATTGAATAGCCATTTGCCTTTCCCCACCCTCTCCCAACTGACTTTTCAGGATATCCCTCAACTGATGATACTGCGTATAACTGGTATCAATAACAATATCAGCACATTTTGCTACCGGCCTTAACATATCTTTTTCTATTTGTAAGGCTTCTATTAACGGCACATTCAAATCAGTAAGCGGATGTCTTCGTCTGGTCTCGCTATAGCGCTTTAGCAGTATGTTTTCTTCTGCCTGCATATAAAGGACTTCGCAACTTATCCCCTGACTTCTTATAAATTTAAGACTGTCTGAAAAACAGCCAAGTTTTTCAGTCTGATTTCTGGCATCTATGCCGATTGCAGTTTTTGCATAGGTATTTTTGTCATCCAGCATGACATGCCGGATAAAGTCTTCCAGCAATGTAAATGGCAAATTATCAATGCAATAATAACCACAATCCTCCAAGGTATCGAGAGCAATACTTTTCCCGGAACCTGAAAGCCCGCTGACAATAAGAAGTTTCATAATTTAGGTGAAGTGGTACAAGGCTAAGGGTTAATAATATTAGGTAGATCGGATACACCTTGTACCTTGTACCTTGTACCTTGTACCTTGTACCTTTTCTATCTGTGACTGTTTAATTTCTCTTTATGCTTGATAATTTGTCTGTCCAGTTTATCGACCATATTATCAATCGCCACATACATATCTTCCTGTGCATCATCAGCAAATAATTTAGCACCGCTAACCTGCACAGTTGCTTCCGCTTTTTGCTCAAGTTTTTCGACAGTTAAAATGACATGAACATCGGTAACATTATCAAAATGGCGTTTAAGTTTGTTGATTTTTTCTTCAACATGCGTTCTTAAAGAATCAGTTACTTCTACGTGATGACCCGTTACACTTACTTGCATGATTACTCCTGTTTAAAAAATATTGTTGTAGGTAATATTCAAAGAATTCTTTTTCTTTGGTTGGATGATGGAATCGATAGTGACTCCCTGTATTTAGCTATGGTTCTGCGAGCAACATTAATCCCTTTTTCCTTTAATAAATCAGTTATTTTACTATCACTTAATGGTTTAACCGGTGTTTCATTAGCAATCAATTCCTTAATCAAAGCCCTGATAGCTGTAGCAGAACATTCGCCTCCAGCATCTGTTGATACATGACTGGAGAAAAAGTATTTGAACTCAATTATACCATTGGGTGTATGCATATATTTCTGCGTTGTTACCCTGGAAATGGTGGATTCATGCAGTTCCAGTTCTTCTGCAATATCTCTTAACACCATGGGTTTCATGGCAATCGCGCCATGTTCAAAAAAATCCACCTGCTTTTCTACGATACTTTTCGCCACCTTGAGCAAGGTATCGTTTCTGCTGTGTAAGCTCTTGATAAACCAGCGTGCCTCCTGTAAATGGTCTTTCATGCTGACATTATCTTTACTATTATCAGCCCGCTTGATCATGCCTGAATACAACTGGTTAACTCTCAATTTTGGCGCAATATCCGGGTTTAAACTGACCACCCATTGACCTTTCATTTTGCTGACAAAAACATCCGGTACCACATACTCCGAATCATAATTCTGCAAAAAAGCCCCGGGTTTCGGATCCAGCGTTCTGACCAAGGCAATGACTTGTTTTAATTGCTTTTCTGTCAAACCCAATCGCTTCATAAGCCTGGCCTGTTCATGCGAAGCCAGTAAATCCAGGAAACGAGTCACTAAGTCAATAGCCTCTGTTTTAAAAGGCGTTATTTCCGGCAACTGTAATAACTGGAGTTTTAAACAATCCCCTAAATCTTGGGCTGCCACACCGACAGGATCAAAATTTTGCACTCGATGCAGAACTGCCTCAACTTCGTCCATCTCAAGTTCTTCCAATTGTTCCTGCAATCCTTGATAAATATCCTGCAAAGAAGAACTCAAATAACCATCTTCATTAATGGAGTCAATAATAGCAACAGCAATGGCATGATCCCTGTCTGATATTGGAATCATTTCCAACTGCCACATCAAATGATCCTGCAAGGTAACCGCTTTACTGCGAAATGTGTCAAATTCAACGGTTTCAGAATTCTCGGTTCCTGAAGGCTGGAAAGAAGCCTCGTAAATATCATCCCAACTACTGTCAACCGGCAATTCATCTGGTATTTCAGACTGCGATCCTTCACTGGTGATTTGATCACTATTATCGATCTTTTTCTCTTGCCTCTCCTGACTAACCGCTTCCTCTTCGTCAATCTCAAGCATCATATTCGAGTCCAGCGCCTGCTGAATCTCCTGTTGCAAATCCAGTGTCGACAGTTGCAACAATTTTATCGCCTGCTGTAATTGCGGCGTCATTGTCAGGCTTTGACCGATACGGAGTTGTAGAGATTGCTTCATTGACCAATAAGTTTAATGACTATGAACAGTTATTTGTTTGTTTTCTGTATTTCATCAATAGCCTGGATAAGTTTTATAAACTGAAGTTATCGCCTAAATAGACTTTTCGCACTTCTTCATTGGCGACAATTTCCGCCGTGGTTCCATTAGCCATGACTACCCCGTTATTAAGTATATAAGCTCGATCACAGATTTCCAGTGTTGCCCTGACTTTATGCTCGGTAATCAATATTCCAATACCCCGCTGTTTCAAATGATCGATAATTTTTTGTAAATCGATCACCGAAATCGGATCGACACCGGCAAACGGCTCATCCAATAAAATAAACTGCGGATCTGTTGCCAAAGCCCGGGCAATTTCCACCCGACGCCGCTCTCCGCCCGATAAGCCCAGTGCCTGTTGATCCCGTAAATGAGTAATGCTAAATTCTTCCAACAATTCTTCAATTAACAGCTCAGCTTGGCCTGCTGTCAAATCCGAACGGATTTGCAACACGGCGCGTAAATTATCTATTACACTAAGTTTGCGAAAAACCGAGGGTTCCTGGGCCAAATATCCAATCCCCAACTGTGCCCGGCTATGCATGGGATGATGTGTGACTTGCAGATCATCAATAAAAATATCACCACTATCCGCTTGTATTAACCCTACCATCATATAAAAACTGGTTGTTTTACCGGCGCCGTTTGGCCCCAGCAAGCCAACAACCTCACCGGTATTAACTTCAATACTGACCTCATCAACAACTCGTCGTTTATTGTAACTTTTGATCAGTTTTTCAGCGGCCAACCGGGTCATTGGTTTTGCTCATCTTTTTTCTGGGATTTAAAAACAGAGTGAACGCGTTTTGAATCGGAAGACTTTTCGCCTGCTTTTATCAGTGCATTTTTGCTGTCGTAACGTATTAATTCACTGGATGATTTATTGCCACCCTGCCATACGACCGCCTCTTTTTTTAAAATCAGCAAATTCTTGTCGGGATAATATTCTCCAGTTAAAGCTTCTCCCTTTATTTTTTCTTTTCCTTTCTCCGGTAATTGTTCAAATTTTGCCGGTTTACCGGTAAAAACCAGTTTATCAATGACACCATTTTTTAAAAAAACGACCAGTTTATCCGAGTCTACTCTTAAACTACCCTGAATAGTGACCACCTTACCGATATACACACTGGTTTGCGCCTTATCATTATAAGTTGCTGTATTTGAATCAATAGTTATCGGTTGTTCGGAATCACTCTCCAGTGCCATCACCCAAGAGCTGATCAGCGCCAGACAGGAACCCATGATTTTAATTAACTTCATAGCGCCCTTTTACTTTCGACAACAGCCTTAAATGAATAGGTTCGACAAATGTTACTTTCATACCCGTTCCTATTGTCCTGTTAGGTGGACTGATTATTTCAGCCCACTTATCTGTTTCTGCATAATTAGTGGGCAATTTAACCCGCAAGTCTGAAGTGTTTACAGTCAATGGCTTAATACCTTCAGACTCTTCTCTATAAATATAAACTTTACCGTTTAATAATAAGTTTTCACCATCCGCCAGCAAAATACCGCTTTCTGCCCGAATAACCCAGGGAGGAACATCATCATTGAATAGTGTCATCACCGGTTTATCTAAATGCGTTGTACCATCGCCACTATAATGCGTCATGCTATCAGCCAATAATAAGTTTTTTGCCATACCGGCATCATCCATTTCTTTCTTACTGTAACCAATACTAAAATAGTCAGCGCTGTTTTTCTCTATAACACTGAGCTTCTCCCCGCCCCTTTCAATAACCTTTACCTGCCACCAGGATAATAATGCAACTACCGCAACAACGATGTAAATACGAAACTGTTGAAAAAACATTATAGATAATTTTGCAAAACGCCTTCAAAAGTTTCCTGGGCCTGCATGATTAAATCGCATACCTCCCTGACAGCGCCCTGTCCACCTTTAGTTTGAGTACACCAGTCGGCATGCTGTTTTACGGCAAAATTGGCATCCTTAACCGCCACAGCAAGACCGACTTTGGTCATAATGGGCAAATCCAGCAAATCATCACCAACATACCCCACTTGCCCGGACTTGACAGTCAGCTTATCCAGAATCTCATAAAATGCAGCGTTCTTGTTCTCATGCCCCTGATAAACATGCTCAATGCCCAGATTTTTCATCCGCAGAGCGACTGAGTTGGATTTTCGCCCTGAAATGACTGCCACCTCAACCCCCGTCTGCCTCAGCAACTTAATACCATGCCCGTCCCGGGCATGAAAACATTTATATTCTTTACCCTTATCATCAAAAAACAATCTTCCGTCAGTTAAAACCCCATCCACATCAAGAATCAGTAATTTCAATCGCCTGGCTTTAGCCAATATTTGTGGTGTAACCAAATCGCCCTCTTCGTCTTTTGTATAAAAATTACACAATTCCGGCGCGCAGCAAATCATGCATATTCAAAGCGCCCACCAACTGCTTGTGTTCATCAACAATAATCAACGCATTAATTTTGTTCTTTTCCATAATCTGCATCGCTTCAGCCGCCAGAATTCCCTCTTGAATCATCAAACAAGGCGAAGTCATCACTTCGAAAATAGCTGTGCTGTGAACATCAAGATTCTTCTCCAGCATACGCCGTAAATCACCATCAGTAAAAACGCCGATAACATGGTCACGATCATCCAGTACTGCCGTCATACCCAGTTTTTTCTCGGTCATTTCCAATAACACATCACAGACTAAAGCATTAATGCTGACAGCTGGTACGTCTTCACCACAATGCATTAAATCGCTCACTCGCATCAGCAATCGCTTACCAAGACTACCACCCGGGTGTGACAAAGCAAAATCGTCACGGGTAAATCCCCGCGTTTCCAACAGCGATACGGCCAAGGCATCGCCCATCACCAAAGCGGCTGTAGTACTAGCAGTCGGAGCAAGACCTAAAGGACAGGCCTCCTTTTGAACAGCAACATTAAGGTGAACTGTGGAAAGTTTTGCCAAAGCCGATGTCGGATTTCCGGTCATAGCAATCAATGGCACACCCAGACGTTTAATAATCGGTAGAATAGTCAGCACTTCTCCGGTTTCTCCGGAGTTCGACAAGGCCAGCACCACATCCTGTTGCGTAATCATCCCCAAATCTCCATGACTGGCTTCCCCGGGATGAACAAAAAAGGCGGGTGTACCAGTACTGGCCAGAGTAGCGGCTATTTTGCCGCCGATATGTCCGGACTTTCCCATACCGGTCACCACAACCCGTCCTTTACAGCTCAACATTAAACGGCAAGCTTTAACAAATTGTTCGTTAATTTGTTCAGTTAACGCTTCAACAGCCTGACTTTCAACATTGATGACCGCCAACCCCAATGCTTTAATATTCTGATCCTGCTGATTCATAAAATAGTCATTGCACTCTGGTAGACAATCCATTGATACCAACAATAAGCAATGACCAAACAGCCCCCCTCCAGACGATTAATGGCTCCAGAATGCTTAAAACCAAATCCTAAAATAAATAAAACTAATGTCAAAGCCAACATCACAGGAAAATCCCGGGTCAACACACTTTCGGCAACCGGACCCGGCGCCAATAAACCCGGCAAGGAATAAACGGCCAGTAAATTATAGATATTGGAGCCAATCACATTACCAACCGCCAGATCATCTTCTTTTTTCAAAACGCTGGTAATAGATGCCGCCAACTCCGGCAAACTGGTTCCCAAGGCTACAATAGTCAAGCCGATCACCAGATCACTTACCCCAAACGATTCGGCAATATTGACGGCCGCCCAGACCAATACCCTGGAACTCAACAATAAACCGGCAAGCCCCAAGGCAAAAAAAGACCAGGCTTTCAGATTTGACATTCCTTTCGGCAATTCCTGCTCCAACTCCTGTTCAAAAGCATCTTCCTGGCTCTGATCTTGTCTCGCTATGCGTATAAGCCAGACGATAAAAACCAACAGCATCGATAGCATCAATACACCATCACTGGCGCTTAAACCGTCAAATGCCAATAAAAAACAAATCACGCTGATCAACGCTAGAATCGGCAACTCTCTTTTTAACAGCCCGGAACAAAATGTCAAAGGAGAAATCAGCGCGGTACACCCCAGAATCAAGCCAATATTGGCAATATTAGACCCCAGTGCATTGCCAATAGCTAAACCGCTATTACCTTGTAACGAAGCGATAGCTGATACCAGTATTTCCGGTGCAGAAGTTCCCAAACCGACAATAGTCAAGCCGATCAACAATGGAGATATTCCCATATTTCGAGCAATAGAAGCGGTTCCAGTGATAAACCTGTCTGCCGAAAACACCAGCACTAGCAAACCCAACGCTAAGGAAATAAAGTTGATCAACATATCTTTTTTGGTTTAAAAATTGCGTATTATGGCACGATTAAAATGACATTTGTGCACCCATTTTATTTCTGATGCTATTAAAAAGTAAGGCAATCCCTATGAAACATAGTAAAACATCGGTAATTAACCATGCTTCCCCTCTTCCGTCTTCAGCCAGAAAGCATACTGTTCTCGATCGCCCCAATTGATTGACACTACTGTAAATCACACCCTTTTATTCCCAATTATTCTTTATTCCATTGACTTACCTGTCATCCGTCATAGAAAATAGGCGGCTTTCCAACTGAAAATTCCCCCATTACACAGGCGTATGAACAAAAGCTCAAGCCTTAATGACAACCTGGTTTTGGTAAAAAACCTGACTTTTTCCCGCGGCGCCCGAAAAATTTTCAACAATATCTCACTGGAGATTCAGCGCGGTAAAGTCACTGCCATTATGGGGCCCAGTGGAACCGGCAAAACAACGTTATTAAAACTGATCGGCGGCCAACTCTTTCCAGATCAGGGGGAAATCATTGTTGATCAACAGAATGTTCACAAGCTAAGGAGATCTGACTTATATACATTACGTAAGCGTATCGGCATGTTGTTTCAAAGTGGCGCGCTGTTAACGGATATGGATGTTTTCGATAATGTCGCTTTTCCCTTGCGTGAACATACACAGTTGCCGGAATCCATGATTCGCACACTGGTGCTAATGAAACTTCAGGCCGTGGGTTTACGCGGTGCACGGGAATTAATGCCTAGTGAACTGTCCGGTGGCATGGCTCGAAGAGTTGCTCTGGCCAGAGCTATTGTTTTAGACCCGATGATGATTATGTATGATGAGCCTTTCACGGGACAGGATCCTATATCCCTGGGTTCTCTGGTACATTTGATCAAAACTTTAAACAGCACCTTAGGGTTGACCAGTATCGTTGTCTCGCATGACGTACAGGAAACTGCCGCAATTGCTGATTATATTTATGTACTCTCAGGCGGTAAAGTTGTCGGACAGGGAACCCCTGAACAACTGCAACAATCCGATTCAGAATGGGTGCAGCAATTTATGCAGGGAAAAGCGGATGGTCCGGTACATTTTCATTACCCGGCCACAGACTATCTTGAAGACCTGCTGTTATTTAAAAATTGATATTATGATTCAATTACTGCAACGAATAGGTAAAACCACTCGCCACAGTTTTGCCAAACTAGGCCGGGGGACTTTTTTTCTTTTTCAAACTTTTGCCGGGTTCAGCGATGTGATCCTCCGCCCCGGCCTGCTGATCAAACAAATGTATTCGGTAGGCGTTCTATCATTTTTGATTATCAGTCTCTCCGGGCTGTTTGTCGGCATGGTACTGGGCTTACAGGGCTATAACACACTCTCTGATTTCGGTGCCGAAGAATCATTGGGCGTCATGATCGCCGCCTCTCTGGTCAGAGAACTGGGACCTGTGGTGTCAGCATTATTATTTGCCGGTCGTGCCGGATCAGCTCTGGCTGCAGAAATCGGTTTGATGAAAGCCACCGAACAGCTCTCCGGTATGGAAATGATGGCGACAGATCCAATCAAACGCATCATTTCACCTCGCTTTCTGGCCTGTTTGCTTTCCATGCCTTTACTGGCCGCCATTTTCAGCAGTATCGGGGTAATAGGAGGACACATAGTCGGTGTCGGCATGCTGGGCGTAGATGAAGGTTCTTACTGGTCACAAATGCAGGCCAACATTGATTTTAATGAAGATATCATCAATGGCATTATTAAAAGTATTGTTTTCGGTTTTGTGGTCTCGTGGATTGCTCTATTTGAAGGTTATGACGCTACCCCCACTTCGGAAGGTGTCAGTCGTGCAACCACCCGTACCGTAGTCAATTCCGCCTTTGCCGTTTTAGGTCTCGATTTTATTCTAACCGCACTCATGTTTGGAGATATTTAACATGCAGCACTCATATACTCAGGATACATTAGTTGGACTTTTTGTTGCCTGTGGAATCGGCGCACTATTTTATATGGCTCTACAAGTCAGTAACCTGGGCACTTACAGCAACACTGATAACAGTTACACCATTATCGCCCGCTTTGAAAATTCCGGTGGCCTTAAAGTTAAATCACCCGTTTCTGTCGCCGGCGTCAGAATTGGACGCGTTTACTCCATCACTTTCGACAACAAAACCTACGAATCTGTAGTAAAAATGCGTATTGACTCTCAATACAACACCCTACCCGATGACACCAGCGCCAGCATTTTTACTGCCGGTTTACTGGGCGAGCAATATGTCAGTCTGGAACCCGGTGGTTCCGAAGAATATTTGAGCGACAATGGCAACATTGAGATTACTCAATCGGCTATCGTACTGGAAGAAATCATCGGCCAATTTTTGTTTAAAGACGCGGCGGAATAATAGTGTCTCAGCTTAAACTAAAACTGATAGAACAACATCCCGGTTATTTTGTCGTTGAAGGCAATCTCACCTTTTCCAGTATTAATAAAAAAACGGTAAAATCACTTAACTGTTCACAATCTGCAGAACAAATATGCATTGACTTGAAAAACGTCAAAACGACGGACAGCGCAGGTCTTGCATTAATGATTGAATGGATAAAGCAGTGCAGAATACACAACGCTCATCTCTCATTCAAAAATATTCCGGAACAATTATTAACACTTGCCAAACTTAGTGGCTTTGATAATAACGAATATTTTGTAAATAGCGTTCATTAAGCGCTTTTGCCCGATTTATAAACCAATGAACCCTTATGGATAAACTACTGATTACCGGCGGTAAACCGCTAACCGGAGAACTTCGAATCTCCGGCGCAAAAAATGCCGCTCTGCCAATACTCGCCGCAACCCTGTTATCAGAAACTCCGGTAACTGTCGGCAACATTCCTCACCTGCACGACATTACCACCACGATGGAACTTCTGGGGCAAATGGGCATACAACTGACTATCGATGAAAAAATGAACATCGAAGTCGACAGCAGCACTATCCGCAACTATGAAGCGCCCTATGAACTGGTCAAAACCATGCGGGCTTCCATTCTGGTGTTGGGGCCATTACTGGCCCGCTTTGGAGAAGCCAATGTCTCGTTACCCGGCGGCTGTGCAATCGGTACCCGGCCGGTCGATATCCACCTGGATGCCTTGGCAAAAATGGGCGCCGACATACAGGTTGAGGCGGGATACATTCATGCCAAAGCAAAACGCTTGAAAGGTTGCCGCCTGATATTGGACAAAATTACTGTTACCGGCACTGAAAACCTGCTGATGGCTGCCACGCTGGCAGAAGGTAAAACCATAATTGAAAATGCCGCCAAAGAACCTGAAGTCACCGATCTGGCCCATTTCCTGAATAAAATGGGTGCAATAATCACCGGCATAGGCACCGACATTCTGGAAATCGAAGGTGTTGACAGACTGGGAGTCGATAATTTGCATTACCCTATCATGCCCGACCGCATAGAAACCGGTACTTATCTGGTTGCCGCCGCCATTACTCGGGGGCGTGTCAAATTGAAAGACACCAACCCCAACATTCTGGATGCCATACTGGATAAACTCAGAGAAGCCGGTGCCGAAATAACCACTGGCGAAGACTGGATTGAATTGGATATGAAAGGCAAACGCCCCAAAGCCGTGAGTTTAAGAACAGCGCCGCACCCGGCCTTCCCGACTGATATGCAGGCTCAATTCACCGCTCTGAACTGTATTGCCGAAGGTGTCGGTATCATTACAGAAACTGTATTTGAAAACCGTTTCATGCATGTTCAGGAATTGCAACGGATGGGGGCTGATATCAAATTGGAATCCAATACCGCTATCTGTACCGGCATTGACCAGCTTACTGCTGCACCGATGATGGCAACCGATCTGCGTGCTTCTGCCAGCCTGGTACTGGCTGCTCTGGTAGCGACAGGCGAAACAATGGTTGACAGAATTTATCATATAGACCGTGGTTATGTTCACATCGAAGAAAAACTGTCTCAGTTAGGGGCTACCATACGACGCATACCACGATAGCTTGATTAGGTAAAAAACAATGTTAACAATAGCAGTATCTAAAGGCCGCATCTACGAAGACGCGCTCCCCTTACTTGAAGAAGCCGGCATAACTCCGACTGATGACCCTAAAAAGAGCCGCAAACTGATTTTGCAAACTACCCGGGATGATGTACAACTGGTTATTATCCGGGCTACCGATGTACCGACATTTGTCGAATACGGCGCTGCTGACATGGGTATTGCCGGTAAGGATGTATTACTGGAACATGGTGCGGAAAATCTTTATGAACCGCTGGATCTGAAAATTGCCGGCTGCCGACTGATGACAGCCACCCCCGTCAATGCCCCGGAAATATCCGGCCGCATCCGGGTGGCAACAAAATATGTCAAAACCGCACAACGTTATTTCGCCGATCTTGGCGTACAGGCGGAAATCATTAAACTGTATGGTTCCATGGAACTGGCTCCACTGGTTGGCCTGGCCGACTGTATTGTCGACCTGGTTGATACCGGCAACACCTTAAAAGCCAATGGCCTGGAAGCCCGGGAACTGATTACCAACATTTCTTCCCGCCTGGTTGTCAATAAAGCCGCCATGAAAATGAAACACCAGGCAATACAGTCCTTAATTGACCAATTTGAAACAACTTTAGCCGGGCACTGATGTGTAATAACGTTGGCGATGAATACCTTATCTTATTTTGATTACCATGAAGGACATAAAAATCATGAACAAAAGTGGCAAAGCGACTTGCAGAATAATCAACTTACTTGCGAAATATTAGTGCATAATACTAAAAACGCAAAAAACTCTTCATGCTCTTCATGGTAAAAAATGACATTTCTAGAATCAGCCCTTTAGCCGCAAGGTAAGCCAATGACAACTCTCAAAATAACTCGTCTTGACAGCGCTACTGCCGATTTCCAGACCCGCCTTCAAGAAAGACTGGCCTGGAACGAAACAGAAGATATTGAAGTACATAAACGTGTAGTAGATATTATTACCGATGTCCGTCAAAACGGCGATAAGGCGGTCATTGAGTACAGTAATCGTTTTGATCACTGTCAGTTTAAAAAAGCTTCTGACCTGGAACTTTCCAAAGAAATTCTGAAACAGGCATGGGATGATCTATCAGCCGAAAAAGCCGATGCGCTGCAAATAGCCGCCAACCGTATTCGCGCCTATGCCGAAGAACAAAAAATGCAATCCTGGCAATATACCGAGGATGACGGTACTATTCTGGGTCAAAAAATAACGCCTTTAGATAAAGCCGGACTCTATGTTCCAGGCGGCAAAGCCGCCTATCCGTCTTCAGTGCTGATGAATGCCATACCGGCAAAGGTGGCCGGTGTAGGAGAGCTGGTTATGGTAGTACCGACACCGCAAGGCGAAACCAATACCTTGGTACTGGCCGCCGCTTATATTGCCGGCGTTGATAGAATATTCACCATTGGCGGTGCCCAGGCAATTGCCGCGCTGGCTTATGGTACAAAAACAATTCCTGCAGTTGATAAAATTGTCGGCCCCGGCAATGTTTACGTCGCCACAGCCAAAAAGCTGGTATT
Organism: uncultured Methylomarinum sp.; assembly: GCA_964474415.1. Lineage (GTDB taxonomy): Bacteria > Pseudomonadota > Gammaproteobacteria > Methylococcales > Methylomonadaceae > Methylomarinum. The sequence continues at coordinate 19,047 of CAYYSO010000002.1, forward strand.
TGGTCAGGTCGGCATTGATATGATCGCCGGCCCCTCGGAAATACTGGTAATTTGTGACGGTGAAACCAACCCGGACTGGATTGCCATGGACCTGTTTTCACAAGCAGAACATGATGAAAATGCCCAGGCTATACTTATTGCTGATAATAATGATTTTCTTGATGCGGTAGAGCAAAGCATTAATAAGTTGCTCCCAGAAATGGAACGGGCAGATATTATTTGCACATCTTTGACAAACAGAGGCGCTTTTATCAAAGTTGCCAATCTCAATGAAGCTGCCCGGGTTGCCAACCGGATCGCTCCCGAACATTTAGAGTTATCAGTTTCAGACCCCGACACTCTGTGTCAATACATTCACAATGCCGGCGCCATCTTTATGGGCCGTTATACTGCTGAAGCATTAGGCGATTACTGCGCCGGCCCCAATCATGTATTACCGACTTCCAGTACCGCCCGTTACTCCTCCCCCTTGGGCGTTTATGATTTTCAGAAACGCTCCAGCCTGATTAACTGTTCAGCAATTGGAGCTGATACACTGGGTCGTACTGCGTCAATACTGGCGCGTGGGGAAGGTCTGACCGCGCATGCCTGCTCAGCAGAATATCGAATTAAATAACGTATTTTTAGGCTACTCAGTTATACTTTATTTCAGCAGCCAGTACGCGCTCCTGAGTCACTGCCATTAAGTTAAGATACGGAAGCACGACTTTAGTCGCGCCCAATAGCAAAAAGCATTGTTAACACCGCGACTAAAGTCGCGGTTCCGATTCAGAAAATGCTTAACTTAATGATAGTGGTGCTTCCTTGGGTGGGTAGCCACGCTGGAAAAAACAGTCATCTCTTCATGCCCTTCATGGTAAAAATAACATTACCTTGTCACTGGACTCAGCAAAAATAAATTAAAACTCAACTACTATGCCCTTGAACCTCAGTACCTCCGTTTTTAGAAAAGAAGTGTTAGCCATGTCTGCCTACAAAGTAGCTGATGCGGGCAAGCTGATCAAACTTGATGCGATGGAAAATCCATACAGTTGGCCGCACTCACTCACCCAAAAATGGCTACAGGAAATAAAATCCTGCCCAATTAACCGTTATCCCGACCCGGAAGCAAAAGACCTGACCAACACCTTAAAAAAGGTCAACCACATTCCTGATCAATCGGCATTGTTACTGGGCAACGGTTCGGATGAAATCATTCAGATTTTATTGATGGCATTGCCAAATAACACCCATGTACTAGCGCCGGAACCGGGATTTGTTATGTACCAGCAAGTGGCGCAAAGCTTGGGCCTGCATTATCACGGCATTCCACTTAATGCCGATGACTTTTCTCTGGATATAACAGCCATGCTGAAAGCTATCAAGCAATATCAGCCCACTGTTATTTTTCTGGCTTACCCAAACAATCCGACCGGGAATCTGTTTGCCTCTGATGACATTAAAAAAATTCTATTATCAGCTCCAGGCCTAGTTGTTATCGATGAAGCCTATGCTCCTTTTGCCGACGCTACGTTCATCGATCAGTTATCGGCATATCAAAACCTGTTGGTCATGCGTACTGTCTCAAAACTGGGATTAGCCGGATTGCGCCTGGGTTTTTTAGCTGGAGATCAAGAACTCATTACCCAATTGAATAAAATTCGTTTACCTTACAACATCAATAGCCTGACGCAACTAACGACTGCCTTTGCATTGAACAATATTGAGTTTCTTGAATTGCAAACACAAACTATTTGTCAGCAACGCAGCCTACTCCTTGATCAATTGAATAAATTAGATGATGTAACGGCCTACCCCAGTTCGGCCAATTTCATTCTCTTTAAATCCAGTCATAAGTCGGCTGATACTATTTTCCAATCACTAAAACAACAAGGAATCCTCATTAAAAACTTATCCCCTCAAGGAGGGATATTAAATGATTGCTTGAGAGTCACTATTGGTACAGAGGAAGAAAACAAAGCCTTTATGAAGACATTGAAAATAAGCAGTAAAAAAAGAATTACCCCCTGAAGTACATTGATTCTGTGTTCAACTACCTTTCTAAGTCTAACAAGCCAATAAAAACAAAATATATCTTATTTTTATGAAAACTCACCCCTTTGAAATTGATCCTTCAGTAGATAGCGATCTAACCTGTGTTGCAGTATCAACAAGAAAAGGCAAACTAATCGGCGAATATTTTAACAGTCGTTTAAAAATAGAAGATATTATCGGCGAAGGCGGCATGGGTCGTGTATTTTTAGCTTATGATGAAACAATTGGCCGCCGAGTAGCCATCAAAGAACTTCTGGATTTCGGTCAGGTTTCAGAAAATTCGTCCATTAAACCACAAGAATTAAAAAACACTTTTATTCATGAAGCAAAACTCACTGGCAAACTGGAGCATCCGGGAATTATCCCCATATACGAATTAGGACAAACAAAACAGACTTTGCCCTATTATGTGATGCCTTATGTCAAAGGAGAAACATTAGAAACCCTGTTAAAAGACTGTTTACATCTCCCGCCCAACGAACAACTCGGACAACGCCTCAAACTACTGGATATTTTAATCGACAGCTGCGAGACAGTCGCCTATGCACACTCCAAAGGAGTGATTCATCGTGACCTGAAACCAAGCAATATAATCCGGGGTGAATTCGGTGAAACCATTGTTTTGGACTGGGGGTTGGCACAAGTACTGGATGACAAAGACAATACCTATTTTTACCGGGAAGCACTCAAACATCAACGCAATACACTCAATGATACATTCAGCTCTGAGGCGTTAGGAACTCCGTGTTATATGGCGCCGGAACAATTTAACGGCAACGCTGATAAAACTAGTGACGTATATAGTCTGGGGGTAATTTTATTTCGTTTGCTTTGTGGCGCCCTTCCTTATCGCGGAAATTTTGAAGCTATCCAGAAAAAAATCAGCAGCGATAAACCCTCTCCTTCAGCTGATACTATAGAAAAATCTGCACCGCCAGAACTGGTATCCATTTGTAACAAGGCACTACATAAAGATCAACGTCAAAGGTTTACCAATGCCAAGGAAATGGCAGAACAGTTAAAAGCTTTCCGTGATGGCCGCATTGTCAATATTTACGTCTACAGCCGCAAAGAATTATTGCGTCGTTTCTGGGTGAGAAACAAGGCCATCACCTTGTTAACGGTGGCTCTGCTGACAACCCTTTGTATTGGCGCCGGTTTATCCCTTCATTATGCGGTAAAAATGAAAACTGCCAAGGTAAAAGCTGAAAAGGCTCTGGTCACGGTCACTGCCTACAGTGAAACCTCGCAAAAACAGGCCAAAATTATTGCCGAAGCCATCAGGCAGGATACCAGCCAGTTATTTTCTGATTTACATGAGGCAGCTCAACAATTAGCAACGATAGATATATCAGATCAAAGCCACACTCAAGTTATTTTTGATCAACTGCATAGCCAATACCCAAAATTCCAGAGCTTTGTTATCAAACCGGCCCGAGCTATTTCACCGGAATCTGCCTCCTCCTGGAAAAGCAGCGCTCAGAAAACCAATATTCCAATCACAGAAATCAGGCTGCAAAGCTTAAAATTGATATACCGGGTTCCTGTTATACAAAATCAGCTTGTCCGTTATTTCCTTGAAGCCGAAGCACAGCCGGGACAAATATTACCTGATCTGTTTCCCATGATGTCAGAACATCCGGAATTCCACCGTGACATATGGATTATGGATCAAGACGGTTTGATTGTTTACGATAAAAACAAGCGCTATTCAGGTACTAATTTATTTCTTGATCCACAAAACCAAAACTCACCTGCATTATTGGCATTTGGCCGCTTAAGCATGACAGATGAAGATGGCATCGGCTATTATTCCTTCATTGAAAATCAACAACAAATATTCAAAATTGCTGCCTGGAATGAAGTAAATTTCACTCCATCCAGAAAATGGATCGTTATTGTAGATTATGCCTATATGACTAGAAAAACGGGAAAAATGTAAGCTTCCGGCAAGACAGACCAAAGTGATTTCTGACCTTCAGGAAACTACCCGCCAATCAAAACCGTTGGACAGCCCACAACAATCACCCCACCATGAGAAGTACTGTCGCCCATTCTGGCTGCGGGCATACTATTGATCAGCACTGTGGCTGAACCTTTAACGATACTATCCGGCGGACCAACACAAACAGCCATATCACCAACCCGGGCAGCCGGCATTGCCCCAATCAACACTGTCGGTGCACAGGGAGGCATAATAGGTCCGCCAACATGAGGAACCGGCCCATTGAACATTGGGCAGACATGCATATCGGTGGTTCTTGCTGCCGGCAAACCCATTAATTTCTCCTGACAACCTCAACTTTCCTGCCATCGCCACCACAAGCTATATCGACTCCCTGTTGCAAAAACAGCTGATATTTTTCTTTAATCTTAGCCGGTCCCTCATGGACTGCAGCCAGTTTTACTGCACCAAGCACTGCTTTAGCGGTCAAATCTTCCGCTGGGGGAATAACATTTCCTTCAATCGGGGAAATATTATCCCCACTCCAGAATGCAGCCATTGCCGCCCATCCTGCGGCTGTTTTATAGGCAGTCGCTTGTGCTGCCTTGAAATTAGGTTTGCAGTGCTCTGGATCTGGCCTGTAAACCCATGCCTCGGCCAGTTCAATGGCTTTTCCCTCTGAAGTATCGGACTGTTCATTCAAACAGGAGCGTGCACACAAACAAGCCCACCATGTTGCCTCTCTTTTAGGTAAGGCATAGGCCAAAAAACTGATGGCATCAATATAATCATTATCTTCAAGCAATGCTTGAAGATAATCACAAGGCACCATATCATCCGCTAATAATGTCTGTCCCTGCTCACTCAGTGTAAACAAAGCCGTTATTTCAGCCGCTTTTGTCTGTGTTATTTTAATAAAATCTGTACCTGTCATAAACAAATATCGCTTGTATAGCAGCCATTCTGCATTGATGAATTTTAGTTAGGTAACTCGTAATAAATAATCTATCAATTTTTTTTATTGATGGGTAAAGGAACGAAACCCATCAATAAATAAAACAAAATACTTCCTATCCATCATTATAAAAAAGGCTCTGTGCTAATTAATCATGGTAACGCCACCTTTTAAAGTTAACATTCCGTCACCGTTAACCGTGGTCATGGGGCTTTTCATTTCAGCTGTGGCTTCTCCTTCAATTGATACCTGAATACCTGAGATGGTAATGCCGCTCTGATCTATTTTAATACTGTTTCCGCCGACGATTAATTCTATTGATGTCATTGCCGTTACCGTACTTTTCCCCGTACCGACATCAATAGAATGATCGCCCATAGCCACAGACAAACTGGCATCACCCTGTTCGATATTAACAAGCTGATCTCCATTATTGACCGTCAGTTTGTCTGTACCCTGTTCCAGGGTGACTGTTCGATCATTGTATATATCAATAGTCTGATCACCATGATCCTTTTTTTCATAGCCGACTTTTAGCGTATCATCATTTTCAACAACCCGATGACAGTCTTTTTCTGCATGAATATAAAGCTCTTCCTCACCTTTTTTATCTTCAAACCGAATTTCATTATAATTATCCGCCACCCCATCCTTAGAACTACGGGTTTTGATACCGCTTTGAGTCTGACTGGCCGGTAAATCATAGGGCGGCATTTGCTCATCGTTATAAACCCGGCCAGTAATCAATGGCCTGTCAGGATCTCCTTCCAGAAAACTGACTACAACTTCCTGGCCGATCCTTGGAAGTGAAATCCATCCCCATTTTTTTCCTGCCATGGGATGCGCGACTCTGACCCAACAGGAACTGTTTTCATCTTCTTCACCAGTTCTGTCCCAATGAAACTGAACTTTTACGCGCCCATATTTATCGGTCCAGATTTCCTCGCCTGATTTACCGACAACAATGGCCGTCTGTGAACCGGAAATAATGGGTTTAAGCGTTATCCTGCGTGGACAGTAAGTACGACTAATATCTAATGCCATAAAACTACATTGAAAAATTTCATCGCTTCCTCCCATACCAGAAACAAGACTATCTCCTCGAATCTGATAAGAGACTGAGGTAATAATATGTTCGCAATTTTCCTCAGAAAAATAAAAATCTTTCAGCGTAAACTTCATCCCTGGCGTCAACCCCGCTGCATTAGCTTGTCCTTGTTTTAACGAATAAGGTAATTGCTGTTCCTCCAATCGTTTGTCGGTCAGTTTTGTTCCTACAGAAACTTCAGAATAGTTTCCTGGATAATCAAAAACTTCCTGGTCGCCATGTGGATATTGACCAGGGTTTTGTTTTTTGGCCGTTAAATCTGCGCTTGGGGACTCAAAATCAAAATCATTCAACTCATATTTTCCGGTGGTTACCTGACTTTCAAACAACCATTCGTAAATATGGTCTCGCTCTCTGCTTTCTCGGTTTTCCGGCGGAAAATAAGGGATAGACTGATAACCCTCAACATCCTGACAGGCATTATTGCTGTCAACTATAATCAGTGTATGTTTACCGTTCTGATGTTTAAAATAATAAAAAATACCCTCATCTTCCATCAACCGACTGATGTAATTAAAATCACTTTCCCGATACTGAACCGAATAATCCAAAGTCTGATAATCTCCGCTCAAGCAAACTTCAACATCAGCAAACGCATATTTATCCAAAACCACCTTGATAATATCAGGAACAGATTTTTCCTGAAAAATCCGGCAGTCCGCATTTAAAGTCAGATACCATAACCAGGGTCGTAATATTGCCCGGTAACAGCTAAAATGTTCCCGTAAACCAGTGTGTTTAAATTGTACAATTTCACCATTAAAATAACGTACAGTACCATTTGGCAAATCAAGAGTCAGCGTCATATTCTGACCAAGTACTTTATCCACATTAACGCTCCCCAATTTCAGGTCGCGAATCAGCTCAACGTCAAACTCAAATAATCTGCTGATTTCTTCCCGTCCACTCATATCCTGAAAGACGAGTTGATCATCGCCTAGTGGAGTTTTGACAGTAACACTTCGATTCTGTTTATTCATTAGACAGCTTGGGGGTGAATCTTTTTCTGAGTAATTTACATTTACTGAAAGTCTGTACAGGGCTAACGGCACAAGCACTTAACCGTAGCTCTAATGATGCAAAACATAAGAACAGATACTTTTGATAGATTAGAATTTATATTTCACCACAACCTATTAACTAACTTTTCATAGCCTCTGCAATAGATTTTTTCAATACTGATTCCATCTTGTCACCACAAATTATTGCGATAACCTTTTGGGCAATCTTTTGCTCCACTCCACTTCCATTTATTGCCATTTCATATAACCTTGTTGCCCGTTGAGTACGCCCCACGCCCTTTGTTCCTTTAAAACTTTTGTAAATTGCTCGGCCAGTTCTATAAGTCATAACACCTGGCTGCCCAATTATACTAGCCTTTGCAATACCTTGGCGTTTTTTGCCTTTCGCTTTCTTAATACAAGCTTCAATGATAGTAGCTAGCTCCGCTTTGTTCTCCCTCCAAGCATTACGAAGTTCTATCTTCAATCCTGCAATTGTTTTCTGTGCATCGTAAGCATTTAGTCCACCAGAAACAGCCTCACCAACAGCGCCCAGCACCACTCCGGCAATTGTGCCCCCTGGCCCTGCCGCACTTGCGAAAGTAGCAACTCCACTTGCAACTGCACTACCTGCCTGCAGACTTGAGGAAACTACATTACGACCATCAAACCCATCCACACTATTATAAATATCTGAGGTACCACTCATACCAAATCCATTAGCCATCCCTCCGACTGAATCAAATCCAGTATCAACAGAATTAAAACCTTGATCAAAATACGGCTTACCCATATCTAAACTCCCAAAAAAATTAAATATTTGGTAAAAAAATTAATCATCCTCGAATTAAAAAAAAGGGGGGGAATAAAATTAATTTACTTTCCCTTTTCCCTTTGCTTCGCATGAAACCTATCCGAACATTGAATAACCGGTAATGTTTACATTTTGTTTAAAAACCAATCCCTCATATTTTCTTCAAGTCTAGTTCAAATCCTGGCAATAATCTATCCGTTTACAACTTATCAGGATTATCTAAAACCAATACTGCTATATCTTTTTAAAAACTAAAACTTGTCGTTGCTCCGGGCCAACTAACCCGCCTAAACCCGCATTATTTTCAAAATATTCGTGCATTTTTTTGTAAAATTCTTAGTCTGTCAGAAGATGAACTCTATTTAATGACAAAATCAGGACATAAGAGTAAGAAGCCTTGCTTTTGTATTACCATCGATACCGCTAAACGGGATTTTTTATTCAGACAGCATCGGATGAACGAACTGAGCTATCGTATTCGGATAATGTATACCCCGTTGATGAATTAAAAGCCACTCCGTTCTCTTCAAGTTTTGCCCAACTATATAATAGATTCGCTAACGCTAAATTTCACACCCGTCTTTCTCCCCTGGTAACCACCTTACTCAAAGATATAGCTAAATTCATCATCTGCCACGCTGACATGGACTCGCTCAATACTCCGTCCTTCCATCATCCGTGTCAGAAATTCACCACTGATACTTGGCAACATGGTATTGGTTAAAATCGCATCAATCATCCGGCCACCACTTTCCACTTCTGTACAACGCTCTGATATTAATTTAATTACAACCTCATCATAACTGAAAGGTACCTTATGAGTTTCCTCAATGCGTTTTTCAATCCGTTTCAACTGTAATTTGGCAATAGCGGCAATCATTTCGTCATTTAATGGATAGTATGGAATAACTACCAACCGACCCAGTAGTGCCGGTGGAAAAACTTTTAATAATGGTTCTCTCAAAGCTTTGGATATACCTTCCGGTTCCGGCATTAAATCGGGATCTTTGCATAAATTAGCGATCAGGTCGGTACCGGCATTGGTAGTCAGTATAATCAGAGTATTTTTAAAATCGATAATCCTGCCTTCACCATCTTCCATCCAGCCTTTATCAAACACCTGAAAGAAAATTTCATGAACATCCGGGTGGGCCTTTTCAACTTCGTCCAGTAATACCACACTATACGGCCTGCGTCTGACCGCTTCGGTCAACACACCGCCCTCGCCATAACCAACATAACCTGGAGGCGCTCCTTTCAACGTTGAAACAGTATGCGCTTCCTGATATTCACTCATATTGATGGTGATAATATTCTGTTCACCACCATACAATGCTTCTGCCAATGCCAACGCTGTTTCGGTCTTGCCAACGCCGGAGGTTCCGGCCAGCATAAACACGCCTATGGGTTTATTGGGGTTATCCAGACCCGCCCGGGAGGTTTGAATTCTGCGCGCAACCATATCCAGCGCATGTCGCTGACCAATAATCCGTTGTTCCAGATTGTCCGCCAGATGTAATACCGTCTCAATTTCATTCTTGACCATTTTCCCCACGGGAATTCCAGTCCAGTCTCCGACGACTGAAGCTACGGCCTGGGCATCGACACTGGGTAATATCAGTGGATGCTCGCCCTGAATATCATGTAATTGAGCCTGCAATGCCTGAAGATCTTTCAATAATTCCTCATTGGACGGATTGACAACAGGATTATCTTGCGCTGTTTGTTCTGTCTTTTCATCCACAGATTTTTCCAATTCGCTACCGGTACCTTCCACTTTTCCTGTTCTGGCTCTCAATTGTTTGCGTAAATCCAGTATTTTTTGTACCAATTCGCGTTCATTGTTCCAGCGTGTTTCCAATTTCTGAAGACGCTGTTTTTCGGTCTCTATTTTTTCATTCGCCAAACTTTCGCGTTCCAAGGTATCAACACCGACGGTTTTTTCTTTGTTGATAATCGCTAATTCGGTCTCCAGTGCGGCGATGCGCTTACGACTGTCATCCACTTCTGCCGGTACTGCAAACTGGCTGATCGCAACCCGGGCACTGGCAGTATCCAATAAACTGACTGATTTATCCGGCAATTGCCTGGCGGGTATGTAGCGATGAGATAATTTTACCGAGGCTTCCAGTGCTTCATCCAACACCTGAACTTTATGATGTTTTTCCATCATGGTGGCGATACCGCGCATCATTAACACGGCCTTTTCTTCACTCGGTTCATCAATCTGCACGACCTGAAAACGGCGGGTCAAGGCGGGATCTTTTTCAATATGTTTTTTATATTCTGCCCAGGTTGTGGCCGCCACAGTACGCAAAGTACCTCGGGCCAATGCTGGCTTTAACAAATTGGCGGCATCTCCGGTACCGGCAGTCCCGCCAGCCCCCACTAAGGTATGTGCCTCATCAATAAATAAAATAATGGGTTTTTCAGAAGATTGTACTTCTTCTATCACCTGGCGCAGACGATTTTCAAATTCACCTTTCATACTGGCTCCTGCTTGCAACAAACCGACATCCAGCGTTCTCAAGGAAATATCTGCTAAGGGGGGTGGCACATCCCTCGTCACAATTTTTTGCGCGAAACCTTCCACCACGGCAGTTTTACCCACACCTGCTTCACCGGTCAGAATCGGGTTGTTCTGGCGTCTGCGCATCAAAATATCAATCATCTGTCTGATTTCTTCATCGCGGCCGACAATTGGATCCAATTTTCCTGAGCGAGCCTGCTCAGTCAAATCCACAGTAAACTGCTTTAAAGCCTCCTGTTTGCCCATTTGTGCCGGTGCCATAGCGCTACTCGCCTCTCCCGGCACAGCGCCTCCTCCTACATGAGAGCCATCATTAGCTGTCATACCCTCTTCAGGAGAACCACTGACAATATCATTAAAACTTTCAGTTAGTGTTTCCAGCTTGATTTTGTCAAATTCTTTTGAAATATTTTGCAGTGTATGATTTAAGCCTCGTGTTTTTAAAATACCCACCACCAAAAAACCGGAACGTACCTGAGATTCCCCAAACATCAAGGTTCCAAAAATCCAGCCCCGCTCCACTGCCTCTTCTACATGGGTCGATAAATCCGAAATAGACGTTGCCCCCCGGGGCAAACTATCCAGTGAATCGGTAAAATCCTTGGCAATCCGTGATGGATCAAGATTAAAATGGCGAATAATTTTATGCAAATCAGAGTCCTGCAACTGCAAAATCTGATGCAGCCAATGAACCAGTTCCACATAGGGATTACCCCGCATTTTGCAAAATACGGTAGCACCTTCTATGGCCTTGTAACAAACACTGTTCAATTTTCCGAATAACGCAACACGGCTAATCTCACTCATTCCTGGCTCCTTTCATTTTATTCATTTAATTATTCGCTAACGGATTCAACAGCACATCGCCTGCATCCCTTGTTGTTTGCCGTTGTCCCAACCAGCTGCACCAGCCCAATTGCGAGCGCCCATCCAGCCTGGTCAGGGGTACCTCCTGATATCGCAGTACCAGGTTGATATCCCAGTTATATTCATACCCTACATAATTTTGCACGATAGCGATCAAGGTTTGCATGTGTTTCCCAGACGGTAATAAATTAAAATATTGTTCCTGACTCAAGGGTCCGAAAATAATTCGAAATTTATGTTGGCAACACCAGACTTTGGAACCCAGAACCGCTGACACACCCAATTGCCCTGTTTTAATTGAGTCCCCCAGCAGAGTTAAATCACTTGTTTCAATATTAAGCCATTCACCAATGAATTCATTAAGTTTGACCGGCAAGTCCAAAAAATCAGCCAATATGGCCTTTAAACCATCTGCATTTTTAACCTGACTGGACAGGTACCCTGTGTAGTAATACTTGGACAAATCCGGCATGGCATCACGTTTTTCCAGGGATTTTCCGGCAAATCCTGCCAACGCAGCGACATAACCTGAAAAATGGTCTTCCACAGGCCGGTCAAAACTAAAGGTGGGTTCCGTATTGGCTCTGGCCCGATAAAACATACAGATCATACGATGATGAAAAATATCAGCAAAACGAACCAGGGTATGATCATGAAAATTATGTTCCCGGTTCCGTACATATTCGGTAATATGCAAAGGCATCGGACCATTCGGACCAAATAACCCCAGAAATCGCTGGTTCAATCTGGCCGGTTTCCCATCAGTTGACGGAATAAACTGACTTAAAGTCGATGTTTCAAAAGCCATCGACACTTCCTGGCCAAATCTTATCACCTCGTCATCAGGCCGTTTGGACTGGCCAATCAGAGGTTTGTCATCATAACAACATTCGATTAGACGCAAGGCATGAAAAAAACTATATTGATAAGGTTTTTGACGTAAGCCTTCCGCTAGATAATATTCCTTTTTCCTGTTCTTGTCGGCCATCTGATAATCTCTCCGCGATCTGAAGATCGAATCACAGTTTCAGTAAATGAATTGAGTGAAACATAGCGTGCCAGAAATTGTTCCAATACCACGCCCAACAAAAAAACACCACTACCTTCAAAAGCTGATTCCTCAAAATCAATCGTTATTTCCAGACCCCGTCCAAAAACGATAGGTCCGGCAGTCTGGATACGTCTGACAATCCCTTTGGATTGAATGGATAAAACACCATCAATTTGTTTACCGATAGCCGCGTCACTGTATTCGCCATATAACTTTAACAACCCCCTCAAAGCCGCAGCTCCTTCTGTTGAATTACTGTCAATTAAACTGAGATAATTTAATGACAGATGATTAATCAAGCTCCAGGCAGTTTTATCATACGCATTTGAGGCTCGTGGTTTGGTGGGCCCGGAAAGGCAACGTATGCTTTGTACCGGCGCGCCTTTTTGCATGGTAAAATCAGTTTTTCCTCCGCCCAATGGCATCAATAGAGGCAAATCACGGTTGCTACACAGAGTTTTTATGGATAGTTGCTTCAGGTGTTGACTGTATGGCGCTTCATTGGCATCGACCAATGCAATAAAAACCTCGTTGCCAATATAACTTGAACGCGATCCTTGTCGCTTCTGTTTTGAAGAATCTCTGCGTTGTTGCCGATGTAGCGAATAATAGGCGGCTTGTTGACTTTTGTTATCTTCTGTATTGAATTGATAAAACGGTAAAAATTCTTGTTTTGCTTCAGAATCTCCCTTGGTTCCAGCCCCCATCACTTGTTTAACCTGACATATTTCGAAATCTATGGGGCGTGATCGATCTGGAATAATATGATATTCAGAGAGTTTCTGATTAATATGGATAGGATCGGCGCGTTTGGGAAACAGGTTAATGGCTGGGGTGCAAAACAACGCAAACTGGCTGCTGTCAACCGCATTAATTAATGAAGCCTGGCTCCGCTTAAGCATGATAAATAAATCCATTTCCTGAGCATCACACTGTTTTATTACCTGACTAAAGCCATTCAGTTCAGCAAACATATAACGTTCAGGAAAAGCAAAATATTCCTGCAATAACCGATACCCTTGAAATGACCGGGAAGAATATTTCAGCAAAGCCTGATCATCGGAAAATCCCTGTCTGTTAACAGCATTTTCTTTAATTATTGATTGCCAACTTTGTGGCTTCTTAGTGGACTGCATGCAAACGGCAAAACTATCCCCAATCATTTGTTCGTACAATTGCATCGGTATTTCACCATGCCCACGCAAAAATACCGGTAAGCTTTCCAGTTTAAGTTCATTAAACTTTAAACCAGCGGTAATTTTCAACCGTATTCGAATAGCGGCTTTCAACCCCGTCAAACTGGGTACGCCAAAATTTGCAACCGCCCCGATATTGGCTAAATATTCAGCCTCACTGATTTGTAACGGCCACAGATAAACTGGATGAGCAGTCCGATATTCACAGGGCGTCTGCTGGTCTTTCCCCGTCTGACTTCGCAAGGCAGAATCCTTGTCTATGCAAAACCCCTCACTCAAAGATCCTTCAGTCAGATCCGGCTGAAATTGTACAACAGCCATCGAGGGCATAGGTTCAAGGTAATTGGGATAAACCATATCCAGCAAATGCTGAGTAAAGCGCGGAAACTCAGCATCGACTTTAAGCTGAACTCGGGCAGCCAAAAAAGCAAACCCTTCCAGTAATCTTTCCACATAAGGATCGGCGCAATCAAAGCCGTCCATCCCCAGCCGGGCAGCAATCTTGGGGAATTCATCAGCAAATTCCCCGCCCATTTCACGTAAATGACGCAGTTCAGAATTATAGTATTTAAGTAATTGCGGATCCATTTCTAACCATCCAGATCACGTAAATTCACATCCCCTGTCACCTTGTTAATTTCAGTACGCAAATATAAATGTAGTGGTAAGGGTTGAGCCCACAAATCGGCTTCAATATCGAAAACGATGACCTGCCGGTTCATTTTATCATCGGCTGAAATCAGCTGTATATTCAGGCTATTGGCTAAAATTCGCGGTTCAAAATGCTGAATGGCAAATCTTACCCCTTTTTCCAAATCATTCAGACTACTTTCGGAAACAGAGTTGCCAATCAGGTTTCTGATACCATAATTGACAACCGATTTGGCAACTTCCGGATAATCATCCAGATTTTCAACTGCTTCCAAAGAATCAGCATTCAGCAACCAGGAAACATCCCGTAACACTGATTGTCGCAATTTTTGCATAGACAACACCCGCTTTTCTCTGGATTCCTGTCGTTGTCCTGGTTCATCATCAGTGAGGCGATCCAGCAATGAAGGTTGCAATCGTTCTTTTTGTGTCAACTCTGCCATTGTGAGTTATCCTGTATCGCTGTTAAACTGAATATTACGAATATCCAGTAACGGATAATCATCCTGGTCAGTAGTAAAAATTCTTTGTCCCAGTCCATAATAGGTATTATTGCCAACTTGCTGCCATTCTGTTTTTCGCGCCAGTTGAATAAAACTGTCAGGACTCAATTCGGAACCGGGATAACGACTGGGAATAAACCCCATGGATTCACCGCCGTTGGCCCAGATAAATTCAGCAGGCATCCAGACAAAATCACGTAAATCAGCAGGCGCCATCAAATTTATCTGTTTTATCCGGTCAAAAGGCGCCCAGTAATACTGTCCATTGACAATGACTTCAAGTAGTGGTCCGATACGACTATCCGCGTCAGCAATCCAGGAAAATTCCTGTTCATCAATACGCCCACTACAAGCGGGCACCTGAGCCAAAGCATCAGATCTCAAACTGGCAGCCTGATCATGTTTATTCTCAGTATCCAGACGCAATGCTTCCAGCATTAATGCAATCCAGGTGTGGGGTTCGCCAAAAATTACCGGCGCACGACTATTGGCAAAAACATCCTTGCGAATCATCTCACAGTGCAACACCTGCTGATAAGTTTGCACCATGAAATGAGTCAAATCATCCAGATCATTTAAGATCTCAAGCTGGGTTCCGGCTTTATCCCAGTAACCCAATAAAACCTGAATCTGAAAAAGCAGAATTCGATATTTTATCTCAGCCGGGGTTTGACGAATTTGCTGTTGCACATTCTTGAGCGCAGATTCCAATTTACCATCACTAATATCTTGCAAAATATCCATAAGGGTTCCTTGCCATCATATTAAAAAGCGGAAAATCCAAGATTTTCCGCTTTCTGTGATTTATTTAGCTTGTTCATTTTTCATCAAATCCCAGCCTTTTTTCTCACCTTTCTTGGCTACTTTGCCCTCTTTAAATTCATTATATTGCATTTGCAGGGCATTAAAATTAATTGAAAATGACTCACTTGGCCGATCGCCATCACTGGAAATGCTATAAGAACTGATAATCGGATCCTTTAAGGTGATTTCCAGATAGGTTTGACCTTTTACATCAACGCCTCCTGTTTGAACAAAATGTATTTGAGCCTCCCCCAGACTTTTCCCACTGGCAGCCTGCATCATCAGTTCTGTAGAAGCAATATCCATTGATTTAGTTAAACTGAGTTCAGAAAAAGACGGGTTACTGGTTTCTCTGTCTTGTCCGCCGCCACTGGCAGATATTGCCCGACCCACACCAAATTGTAATGAATCAATAGTAATCCACTTCTCATGTTTGGTTACAGTACTATCACCTTTTATGGCTGTTTTAAAATTTAAAAGTATCATCGTTTTCTCCTCATTTAAAAAATCACAACTATACTCTTCGCATGTGAATTTTTAGCACTTCCGTGGAACATTTTTTGTCGAGGGCAAGGCAAAAAAAAGCCTGCTGAAGTGATGAAAATTCATGTACGGAAAGTATAATATAATTACATTATTAAGAAACGAGGCATTCAATAATGCCCGAAAGTATGACGCAGAATTTCGGGTATTATTAAACCCTCATTCCTAACCCGCTTTTTGCGACGGTAATTTGGAAGTCAATCTAAGCGATACGGTCAGGCCCTCCAGTTGATAATGGGGCCTTAGAAAGAATTTGGATTGATAATATCCGGGATTACCTTCCACTTCTTCAACCACCACTTCTGCGTCCGCCAATGGTCTTCTGGCTTTATCCTGTTCCGAAGCTACTGCCGGATTACTGAGTACATACTGACTTATCCAGGAATTCAGCCAGCTTTCCATATCCTGACGCTCCTTGAATGAACCGATTTTGTCCCGCACAATGCATTTCAGGTAATGAGCGAAACGGCAGGTCGCGAATAAGTATGGCAAACGCGCACCCAAGTTGGCGTTTGCGGTCGCATCGGGATCATCGTATTCAGCCGGTTTGTGTAATGATTGAGCGCCGATAAATGCGGCAAAATCTGAATTCTTTTTATGGATTAACGGCATAAAACCCGATTTGGCTAATTCTGCTTCTCTCCGGTCACTGATAGCAATTTCCGTAGGGCATTTCATATCCACGCCACCATCATCGGTCGGAAAAGTATGTACCGGTAATCCTTCAACAGCACCACCAGATTCAATACCTCGAATCTGCGAACACCAGCCGTACAATTTAAACGAACGATTAATATTGGTTGCCATTGCATAAGCGGCATTAGACCAAGTGTATTTGCTGCTGTCAGCCGCCTCGGTGTCCTCTTCAAAATCAAACTCATCAACCGGATCAGTCGCTGCGCCATATGGTAGACGAGACAAAAACCGAGGCATAGCCAAACCCAGGTATTTAGAATCCTCTGATTCACGCAGCGAACGCCAAGCGGCATACTCCGGCGTGGAAAATATTTTGGTTAAATCGCGCGGATTGGCCAGTTCGCTCCACGAGTCCATTTGTAAAGTAGAAGGTGCCAAACCCGTAATAAACGGTGCATGTGAAGCCGCCGAAATTTGTGATATCTGTGTTAATAATTCAACATCCTGAGGTGAATGATCAAAATGATAATCGCCGACCAAGCAGCCAAAAGGTTCGCCGCCAAACTGCCCGTATTCCTCTTCATAAAGCTTTTTGAATAATGGACTCTGATCCCAGGAAGTCCCTTTAAATTTTTTCAGTGTCTTACCTAGTTCCTTTTTGGAAATATTCATCACCCTGATTTTTAGCATTTCATCGGTTTCAGTATTATTGACCAGATGATGTAAGCCTCTCCAAGCACCTTCCAGTTTTTGAAAATCTTCATGATGAATAATCAGATTAACCTGTTCGGTCAATTTCTGATCAATCTGGGCAATAATCGCCTGAATTGAGTTCAGGGCATCATCCGAGATTATCGAGGTGTCCTTTAAAACATATTCTGCCAGCGTTTGTACTGCATTTTCAACTTCTACCTTGGCTCTTTCCGACTTGGGCTTGAATTCCTTGTTCAGCAATGCCGAAAAATCAGTGCCTTCGGCAACTTGAGCTTCTGCTTGTTGTTCTTTTTCTTGCTCAGCCATGTTTTACTCCTCATTCTCTGTTTTATCAGTTTCAGCTGATGGCGCATCTTCAGGTTTTGGGGCGGCTGATAATGATTGCAACAATGCAGGGTCACTGATAGCTTTGGCAATGAGTTCTTCGGCGCCGGTTTTGCCATCCATATAGGTCATTAAATTTGCCAGCTGAGTTCTGGCGTCCAACAACTGTTTCAATCCATCAACCTTGGCAGCCACGGCAGCCGGCGAAAAATCATCCATGCTCTCAAAAGTAATATCGACACTGAGATTACCGTCTCCAGTCAGGGTATTTGGTACATTGAAAGCCGCTCTGGGCTTCATTGCCTTTAACCGGTCATCAAAATTATCGACATCAATTTCCAGCATTTTGCGATCGGCCACTGGAGCCAAAGGATCAGCCGGCTTCCCGGATAAATCAGCCATAACCCCCATTACAAAAGGCAATTGAACTTTTTTTTCTGCCCCGTAAAGTTCTACATCATATTCGATTTGTACCCTGGGAGCACGGTTGCGGGCAATAAACTTTTGACTACTTTCAGCCATATCAGACTCCTTTAATTATTAGTAATAGACATGTAGTTAGCGCTCTACAAAAATAAAGCAACACATTGAGCATATTCTATGGGGAAAACGAACAAAAAAGTGAATACGATAACCAGCGCTTGGTAAGCATGCGTCCTATGGATTCACTGTTAATCATCCTCATTATCCACATTCGAAGTGCCTCGAAACAATTCCACCTGCCCCATCCCATCAGGAGCCATATCCTGCATGATTGTCATAAAATCCATACCAACCAGGCGAATACTGCGTTCAAGCAAAATTGGAACCGGGCTGGAAGGTTCATGCTTTTTATAATAGTCACAAATCAATAATAACG
Source organism: uncultured Methylomarinum sp. (assembly GCA_964474415.1). Classification (GTDB taxonomy): domain Bacteria; phylum Pseudomonadota; class Gammaproteobacteria; order Methylococcales; family Methylomonadaceae; genus Methylomarinum. The sequence goes on from CAYYSO010000002.1 coordinate 37,582, forward strand.
CTCTGACTACATCGTTATTGTTTTTAATGGTGGATAAAGCGACAGCACCCGCTGAATCCTGGTCAACACTCAGTATATCAGCTTCATCCGTAATGCCATCATCCTGAAAAGTTTCAACAAAATCAGCAGGATCCTGTTCACCCAGCCGGGTTAAAAACACAGTATGTATTTCCTTTAACAGTTTTCTTATCTCGGTAAAACCGGGAGCATTACCAACTCCCACCTGATCCGTGACAAAATTCTCCAGGCTGTCAACAGAGTGTAGACTATCGATTAATGCCTGCACAGTTTCTTTCAATGTTTCACTGTCACAATCCTGAAATGCAGCATTAATACTGGATAATTCGGGAATATTGGCATCCGAATCGCTAGCAGTGATCTTGCCTTCGGCAAGATTGATATCCCACAGACTGAATTTTCCAAAGGCTTTCGAGTTAATCAACGGCATTTTTTGTAAAGGTTTGAGAAAAGTATCAAAATCACACAATGCCATTAAAATATTGACTCTCTCAGTCGGATCATTATCATCTTCCGGATCCAGCTGAGGATATATATTCTGCCAGAAGGTCTCACTCAATTTGCAAAGCAACTCCAACCCTTTTTCCAAACCGGCAACACCTTCCAGAGCAACTAACGCGCGCAAATAATAAATCAAGACCCTTAAATCACGAGTACGAGTCAGTAATTGCTCAGCAGATTCCCGCACTTCCTTCCAGTCAGGTGGCTCAGCTTCCTGAATAATATCTCCAATCTGTTGTTCTGGCTTGCCTTTAATCGCCTGTTCCAAAGCGATAAAATCGGGATCATATTCCAAATCGTCACCGCAAGGTTGTTCCGCATTTATTGCTTGCAAATATACCTCAATTTCCACACTCACCTGATACTCCCCACCTGATTAAATTTTTACCAAAAAACAAATATTACTCCCGCTGATTTATTTTAATCACGATAATACTGATATTATCTCTAGCCTGTTTTTCAAGAACTGCCTGCATCAATACATTGGCATCATTTCCATTGTTTTTATTCAGAATCTTCTCTATTTCGTAACAACTTAATTCCTTGTCTACGCCGTCGCTGCATAAAAGTAATTTATCGCCTGCCTGACAATCAATATATTTACAATCCAGCTCCAGTTCATCAAATGCACCCACTGCACGGGTAATAACATTATTGACCTTTAACGCTTGTCTACCAATAGCAAATAAACCATCCATAGATTCCATCTGTTCACAATGATCTACTGTAATCTGTTGCAAAATCTTATCCCGAAAACGGTATAATCTGCTGTCACCTGCCCATATGCAGGCAAACTGGCCGTCTCCTGCAATTAATGTCACCACGGTACTGCCAACTATCTGGTTATGATAATGATTGGCAGCCAACTGCTGAAGTTGTTCATTAACCTGATACAGACAGGTACTTACCGCATCAATTCTCTGTTGCAAGTTTTTATTCCAATGAAAATCAAGATGATCCAGTGCTTCAACAATCATGGTGCTGGCCACATCTCCAGCCTGATGTCCTCCCATACCATCGGCAACAACCCACAATCCTTTTTCGGAGCGATCCAGTAAAGCATCTTCATTATGCTGTCTACGCTTGCCACAATCGATAGCTGACTGCGACTGCCATATCAATGTTCTGGATTGCTGATGTAATGAGCTATTCACCTTTAGTAACGACTCTGTCATTGTTTCTTCAGTGTTCAGACCTTCTGTTTTTGAGTCATCAGAAAAGTTAAACCGTTTTTTTTGCAAGTCCCAGCCTCGGGTTGACATTGGCCCGCCCAACAAACCGGAAAATGCACTGACCGGCGGCAATCCCTCACTCATCAGTAATGCAGGATTTACCGTTTCCGAGCCTCTGGTCTGCCATAAACTATAACCAGCAAAGCAATTATTGATTAAGCAATTATTCAACCCCTGAAAATGTCCTTGCAGTGCCGCATTACCATTTTGTGACTGCAAATAAAAGGCTTTTTTAGCTGAATGACTGGCTGATTCATCATTATCATCCACACTGACAACTGTTTTGTTAAACCAGCATTCACTACTAATATGATTCAGTAAACCATCAATTTCATGGATTGACAGATCCTTTTCCAGAGCTGTCAAAGCAAGCGCTTCAATTTCATCAAACCAATGAATGACAGAATTTGATGTCAGCGACACTTCCTGTATATCCCCAATAGCCAGGGCAATCGTAAAAGGAAAATAGCGCCCGACTCTGTCAACACTGGCCATCACCACCCCGACACAGGCCTGAGTGCCGCACACGCCGGGCGAAATAACAAAGCGCCAGACCGGACTGGATAAATAATAGTCCAGCCACAGTTTCCCTAATTGCTCCTTGCTACAAGCTATCGCCATTTGTAACCATTCGTCCCAGTCATTAATAAATTCTCGTGTTAATCTCCTGGATACAAAATCCCCCAATACCGGCAATTTGCCGTAGAACCCGGGAACAGTCATCTTTGACGCTAAATTCTTGTCGGACATTTAAATCCTGTCAATTCTTTGGCTACAAATGGGTTCAATACGCTATTTGCAGTCATTTCATAGCGCGCAGAAAGCCCTTGTAACAAAAATGTAATCTCAAATTTGTTCTTTGCGATTTGTTCGATATGCATTTTATCCAACAATCTGAACCAGGCCCAAGGGCCCTCCTGAGAACCTGCCAATTGTCTTCCGTCCAGCGTTTCAAAACCATATCTGACCAAGCCCGGGCGCGTGCCAGGCCATTGAAAAGCAGTGGCTCTGGCGGGTCCATGACGATATGAAGTTTGCTGTCCTTCAAGATTCAACCAGAATCTTGAAGCATTAGAATCCAGATAGACCGGTTTGAGTTCAAAACGAAGCTGCGGCAACATCCCACCCGATGGAAAAAAAACTTCTTTTATTTTAGAAGCTTTTTGAAATTGTTTTAATGTCGAAGATGAAATACCGACGGATTGATTGTCTTGTGAAATAATTTTCCAGCGTTTGCTGCTGGTATCGACAAATTGTTTAAGATAAGTATCAAAAAATTGATCCAGTAAGCCATGAGGAGCAAAAAACTTACCAAAGTCCTGTAAGGTAATCTCTTGATAACTACTTTTAACCAATGGATAGCGCCCTTCCAGTCCAGCCTTGCACAAGGGAGCCAATTCACTTTTCAGCGCTTTGTTCAATTGCCCCCTGACTCCCCCCAGAACCAGCTGCCAATTACCTGAGGCCATAGTTTTTACCCAATTGTTCACAGGTTTTGGTAAACGCGCCGCTTCCAGTTGCAATTTGGCAATAATATTATTGCCAGCACCACGTTGCATCGCCAGATTCATGGCTGCCCCACCTGTATTTGAGGTACTCGCCAGATCAGCCATATAGGTATATAACTGGCCTAAATCAGCAATCACCTGATTAATAGGCGTCCCGGCCCCTGTAGGTTTAACCAGACTAACCAGTGCGGCAAAATGCTGTTCAACGGGTTTGCCGGAACGATCAACACTATCGGTATCCTGATCAACTGACTTGGCTGCGTCTAATAATTTCTGCATCCTGTCGTTTTGGGCTGATTGCACACCTTTTTTTAATGCATCAACTGCTGCTGTCGGCGAAACATCCGAATGCCGGGTTAATGATGTTTCTTTCTCTATAGCCAGCAAAAGTTTTTTTAGCGGAGACCCATTGCTGGAAACAGTTTCCAACACGGCAACTGATTGCTGGATATTGGATGTTCTACGAATACGCAGGTTTGCCAACAGGTCATCCCAGCGTTTAATGAATTCATTGTAGTAATATTTAACCAGTTTACTTTCCATTTGATGAGAATTCCCGACACCCAGAACATTTTCGTTCCCCAACACCCAGCGCTGTTCAACGGTCTGTTTAGCCAGATCCTTGCTCTCATTCAAAAAAATCTGATAAAACCCCTGATAAGTAAAAAAACCGGGGATATATACATCTTCCAAATGACCTGAATTGACTGAAAACACCTGGCTGCCTCCTAATCCCAATGCGACTTTCAGTCTGAAATCGTTTTCGTGATTTTTCAGCGCCTCGTCTTTAATACGCATATAAATCTGTTGCGAGACCGGAATCCGGGTCAACAGTTTTCTGACTTCTTTCACTAATTGAAAATCAATTTGTTGCATCGGCAGGGATGTTTGCAATAAATTATCCAAATGAGACAATAACCGTACTGCAGTTTCCCGGGGATAATTATTTTCCCAGTCAACCTTGATCCACGGACGAATCACAGACTTATCTGCCTTGTCAGTATCACCCAACATGAGATACACCCGTAATAATTGATACAGGATTTCCGGATTATTTGATTCAGGGCCCAATAGACGCTGTTCCAGTCGGGTCTTGATCATCGGGAGAAAACGCTGTTGTAACAGTTTAATATAGGCAGATTCGGCCACCGGACGTAATTTACCCCCTTGATATAATCCCCATCGCATCGACAAAGGAATCTCTTCTCCAGGATATGTATCACCTATTGTCTGCAAGGCGTCCATTTTTTTTAATAATGGCAGAAAACCTGCTTTCCCTAATTCATTGTCATACGGCAACAGCGTTTGAAACTGTTTAATCCTTTGTTCAAAGGTATGAATCAGTTTTTTGTTTTGAATAAAGCTCTGTGTCCATAATCCGGCAATTAAAACAATCAGGCCGATCGATACCCCAATAACAAGACGCTGTAATAAAATACGGCGTCTTTCCACTTTATTATTCACTCCAACCAATTCAGATTCAGCGAAGAGAACATCAGTCAGCAAACGGCTTAGAAAAAAACTTTTCCCCTTGCCGCTAAAAACCGGGAGATTGGGACGTTGCAGTTTAAAGGTATTAGCCAACACAGCCATCAACCGATCAATCGGTGTACCCTCCTGAGTTCCACTGGTTAAATACACACCACGTAACAATGGAGGGATCTGAAAACGATTTACAGCAAAACATTCTTGTAAAAAGGTAATCATAGGTTCCTTTAATAACGCCATCCGTTGAGGAAAACCGAAAATCGATTGCCTCCTTCCCAAATCCCGCTCTTCCTGCATTCGTTTATTCAGGCCTTTATTCAAGCGTTCCAGCAATTGCTGATAATTATCAGCAAAGTGATCAAGGCAGTCATTTTTCTGTTGTTGCGGCTCTTCCGGAAAAGTGACCCCCCAGACCTGAGCACGTTCCTCCTTGCCCAAATCAGCAAAATAATCGTTAAATCCTGCCACCAGATCAGTTTTGGTAAACACCATATATACAGGGATACGAACACCTAACTGCTCATGCAATTCCTGTAACCGCTGCCTGATGGCACGAGCGTGCACAGCTCTTTCCTGTTCGGTAAATCTGAGCAGATCTGACAAACTCATGGTCACTAATACGCCATTAAGCGGTCGTCTGGGTCGATATTTTTTTAACAATTCCAGAAAGCCTGACCAAGCGGCTTTATCAATCGCCTCATGGCTGTCCTGGGTAGTGTACCTGCCAGCAGTATCCAATATCACTGCCTGATCGGTAAACCACCAGTCACAGTTTCGTGTTCCACCTACACCCTGCACAGCATTTTTACCAAACCGATCAGCCAATGGAAACTCTAGTCCTGAATTAACCAATGCTGTTGTTTTACCAGAACCGGGAGGTCCGATGATAATGTACCAGGGCAATTCATATAAATAAAACTTCCCCCCAGCCGATTGCTGTTTAACATTTTTTAAAATCTGTAATGCACTGTCAAAATTGTTCTTCAGCTCATCCACTTCCTGATCAGCACCGGTTTCATCCATAGCTTTAATCTGATCAGAAGAGGACAATTCTTCGCTCAATCGGGCATTGGTTTTACTGGCTTTAATTTGCAACCGTAAAATATTAAGCAACCAGACGATAAAAATTATCAGCGTCATCATCCAGCGAGATAATACTGATTCCAGAAAAACCTTATCGCCGACGACAACTAAAGGCCCCAGAAACCAGATTAGCAAACATAATGCAATAATGCCGATAAACTGTATAATCCATCTATTTTTAAAAAAACCAATCACTTTCTTCACAACAAACCTTGACTAAAAAGTAACAACACATCCTACTAAGGCAACTCGCAATAAATAACCCATCAACCTTGCTTGTCTTTTTATCCCTCTTCGACGTTGCAACTCCGGTTACATAGCTTGCTATGCGCCCTCTGTCGCGCCTTGAAGATGAATAAAAATCCAGCGCAATCCCGATGGGTTATTTATTGCGCGTTACCTAAACAACAAAGTGCAGGCATTAAAAGATAATTTCCACACGCCTGTTCATAGCGCGATGTTCAGCACTGTCGTTAGGCACCAGATTTTGTGTATCCGCCCGTCCTTCCGCTGTAATTTCATTTTGTTGTTTAAGCCTCTTTTTCAAAACTTGCGCCACAGCCTGTGCTCTTGCCCGGGATAATACCCAATTAGATGGAAATCTCGCTGTAAAAATAGGTATATTATCCGTATGACCCACTACGGTAATCGGATTGGTAACACTTTCCAGGGCATCAGCAATACGTGATAATAACGGCTGATATTTACCCCGAATTCGATCAGAACCGGATGCAAAAAAGTTCTTTACCAGAATGCGAATCATTGACTGCCCATTATCATCAACAACTGCTACCTTCTTTTGGGAAATTTCAGGTTGTAGAAACTGCCTTATTTTTTCCAGTTCTGTCGGTTCAGCTACGGGAACACTAACCGGAGTATGCTTTTCCACTGCAATAGGCACCTTAATACCATCCTTAATCTGGTAAAGCTGCGCCATCAATGGATTTGATGATTGATTAATAAAGAACAGAAATCCCAAAAACAGCAACATTAATAAAACCGCCGTGGCCGCTACGACAACCCATAAAGGAACATATTTTGCCAGGATATTGCGTTTATCGGTTATTCCCCGCCATTGACTGGAAAGTTCTTTATCCCATTCGCCTTGCTGACGCTGAATAATCTGATAGAGATTTTCCCGGACATCCTGTAGTTGATCCGCACCCTGTTGCTGAACCCGGTATTTACCCTCAAAACCAAGACTTAAACAGGCATAAAATATCTCCAGCAAATCCAGATAAGTTCCAGGCTGTAAAATAATATTATTTAAAACCTGAAAAAATTTCTCTCCACCCCAGGCTTCTCCATGAAAAGTTATCAACATTCCTTGAGTCGCCCAAATACTGTTACCGCCCCAAGGCGTATTTAGCACAACTTCGTCTACAAGCGAACATAAAATATAGCGGGCTGTCTGTACCTGATCTGCTGCACAACCCAAATCTTTGGCCTGACTGTCAAATGTCTTTATTTCATTAATAACCGCATTTCTCAATCCTGGAACATCGTGATGAGAGGCACTGTTGCGTAATTGAATGACTAATGATAGAAGCGGCAAGGCGCATCCCAGCAGATGATTATTGTCAGACCGCAGATTCAATTGCCGCTGAATTCCTCCCTCAGGCACTGCAACTGAAGAGCGGGATTCGACAGGAGCCGATCCGGGCGCTTGTTGTTTACGTCGGCGACCGGGCGAAGGTTTGAGAATCGTTTTGTCATCATCCGAAAAGTTTGCAAAAGGGTCGTCTTGGTTCACGTCTGATCACCCATTTTTAATGGCCCAAAATTCGATTTCCAAAGCCGGAAAATCACCCGCGATATGAATCGCAAAACCACCCGATTTATGCATTTGTTGCCATAATTCCTCTTGTTTGTTTAATTCAAAATAGGAAAAGCCGGCATGATAAGGAATCTGTCGTGGTGCCACCGGCAATGATTGGACGGTAATCCCCGGTAAAGCTGACCGGACTAATTGTTGAATTTGTTCAACCGGACCTATTTTGACCTGCGCGGGAAAACGACTGCGCAACTGTTCAGTCGAAACCTGGGCATTAACAGCCAGAACAAAAAAAGCATCATTCAGCAAATTATAATCAGGAATTTTTGCTGCTCGGGTACCATATTTAGGTGGTGTTAATGGAATCAGAATGGCATTTTGTTCCAGCACCATACTCAAACAATCCCGAATTTCCTCCATCACTGAGGAAAAAGTTCTCTTCAGATCCTCATGATCATAAGGAGGTAAAGCCAGCGGACGTTTGTTCGCCTTGGCATAAGTTGACAACTCTCCGGCAAGTTGAAGCATGATCCGATACAACTGTTCTGGATGTAAGCTGGGAATATGTAAGAGATGGGCAAACAAAGGCTCCAGCCGGTTAACCACCTGCAACAATAAAAAATCGGAAATTTCCGCCACCCCCCCCCGTCCTGCTTCCGAAGCCCTACCCGCCAAAGCTTCGCCGCGAGTATGTAACAATCCCGAGATTTCCTTAATAAAGTCACGCACCCGGGGGAGGCCCAGACTGTTAATTGCGGGGGAAATATATTCATCATCAAGAATAATATTTTTGTCCACTCGCGATTCGACTACCCGGGCGACACCAATACAAATAAACCCGGCTCGTTCCTGATTTTCCAGCATCAATCGGCAATTCAACTTTCCAATCACCACAGTAACTGTTTCATTGCTGCTGCTGTTATGGTCTTTAATCTCAATTTCCCGTGCATGATAGCGCGCTAGATTATTGGGCTTTTCATCGCTGTCTATTTCAACGGAGCCTTTGAGTCGCGTAGGAAAAGCCAGGTAGATAACACTCTCATGCAGCTCTGTTGGAATTTCTATCGGTGTCGGTAATTCATCATCTATTGGCATATTAAAAGGGGTACCATCTGGAAAAATCCCTCGACATTCGGCCAATGCGAACTTCCCCATCGACAATTGACGTTGATCGATTCTTAACTGACTGACGCCCCAATCATAGCTTTGCAGTCCTTCACAGCGGCCTTGCAACAAGGATTCGATATAGCGCCCATGCTGTTGAAAGTGTTGCGGTCGCAGAAACATTCCTTCCGACCAGACTACCCGATTGTTTTCAGACATATTTTTTCACTTATTATTTTTTTCACTTGTTATTTTGTAACTACTCGCCCCCTATGGGGGCTTCTTTAGGCATGGGTGAGTTACGTTATTTTTTTGGTTGCTTACCTATCTGTTTCATTTGCTTTTCATAGGCATCAGCAAAGGTATCGCCGTAAAAATCTTCAACAGCAACCTCTGCCAGTTGAGAATAAATCTCGCAATACCGATCCCAGCACTTGGCTTTTTTGTTTAAAACCAGACCTTCTTTAAATTGTTTTTCGATACAGTCAGGTGCAAATTGATTTAATATTTCCTGTAAAGAAGCCTGTATCCCTGCCTGCATAGCCAGCTGATGATTCAAAACATCCTGAAAAGCTTCTTCAATGGCTTCAACCGAAGGTTTAAAACCACCCTGCCCATCATTTAACAGGTGTTGCAGAGCTTCTTCGGTGTTGACAGAAAATTTTAACGGATTATTATCCATCCTTTTGATAGTCGTTACCGTAACTCTGAACAGACTTTTAAATTCTGCCCGGCTTCTTAAAACCGCCATTGTGCTGTCGACAAATTGCCTGAACATGGCGCCAATACGCCGCATTCTGTCCACTTGATCTGAACTTAAAAGCTCGTTCTGATTCAATTCTGCACCTTGCAAAAAAGCAGCATAGAGATTTTCAGAGGATTTGAGCGAAGACTGTTCAAGCGCTTCTGGCTGAACTGAAACAGGCTTGGGTGCGGCTGTAGATAGGCTTTCTGAAAAGAATGATAATTCTTCGCTGGCTACAACTTCATTTCCCTGCTGCAAACCAGCGGATTGAAGCGGCTCTCCAGCAGATGTTCCTCCAGAAATTTCAGGCGCAACAGATGGTTGTTCAAAAAGCTCTTCAAAATTAAAATCTTCCGGAATCTCATCATTGGCATGTCTTTCTCCGGTAGGTGAAGGCGGAATAAAACTATCATGCAAAGATGATAGTTTGGCATTACCCTCAGAGGGTGGAATAAAGTTATCTTGCAGATCAGCCAAAAAAGGATTCGGCGACTCCCCTACCAGGGCCTGGTCATCTACCATTAGATGATGGTCCTCTTCAGGCTCAGAAGTTCCAAATTGGTTTAAAAGGTCATTGTCTCTATCTGCCTGCAATGGAGCCGTCTCAACAAAGGGACTCGAATCCATCCTGTCTTGAGCATAATCCAATAAAATCGCATCAGATTCAGGCAACACCTCAACTTGAATCTGATATTCACCAATACCCAGAATCATGCCATCAGCCAATAGAACTGTCGCTTTATTTAACGGTGTTGGACTGTCATCTATAAAAGTTCCACTCAGACTGGTATCCTTCAATAGATAAGTATCATTTTCGTAAATGATCTCCGCATGATGTCTGGAGATAAGTTTTTCTTGATCAGCCAAAACCAAATCACAGGTCTGTGACCGACCTATACTGCCACCTTCTTTATTAAAAATGAAGGAGTCATTGTGTTCATAAGACTGTTCCTTGAATGATATAATTTTTAATGATACAGGCATATTTTAATCATCTAATTTATATTTCTAAATTTCACTTAACTGATAGAATGAAAGAATAGACTGTTACTAACAATTTTACTAATGAAGGAAAAAAGGTGACCATCCCATTTCCCCCAAAATATCTTTTTATTGGGTTTAATTTTTTACTGCTATCACTATTAACGGGTTGCGCTCTTTTTAGTGATGATAAAAATGAACCGAACTTTGCAAAATTGACAATCATTGCTGACCAAAACCTCAATCCTGCAATTGATGGCCGAGCATCACCTGTAGTCATTAGAATTTATCAGTTGTCTCAAGCAGCCAAATTCAATAACAGCAATTTCTTCGCCTTATATGAAAATGATCAATCTTTATTGGGAAATAATTTGCAGACCCGCACAGAATTTGAGATAACACCCAACAAAAAGTATCAAAAAAAACTGGAAATCAAACCCAACACGCATTTTATAGCCATTTTGGCAGCCTATCGTGATCTTGATCATGCACAGTGGAAAAAAATTAAAAATTTTAATAGTCAGGAAAACTCGTCGCTCATCATTCATCTCAATCAAAACAGTGTCCAACTTGATATTAAATAAAATCTGATATGTCAACACTTTTCCTGACACAAAATTACACAGCTTTTTGCTGAACTTCATACTCTACTGGTGACAAACAGTCGTTAGCAGAATGAATTCTTTCTCGGTTATAATATTCAATATATTCAAATATTGCCTGCAGAGCAAGGCCTTACGCGTCTTAAATCGACAGTGATGAAGCAGTTCTGTTTTTAGGGTATGAAAGAAACTCTCAGAAACTGCATTACCTCAGCAATTCCCCTAACGACTCATTAGATTGAACCTAAAAAAATCAGTTGGGCACGGATTTTGTGGAAAATCTGGGCGCAAAAGACAAAGAATCGCTCGCAGATAATGGCCTTAGTCCTTATCAAGAGCTATTCTGCAGAATTTTGTGTCCAGATTTCTTCACAAAACCGTGAAGCGATTGTAGCTCACCTAATGGGTGCAGATGAAAAGCTTATGTTAATTTGAATATTCAATAGTTTATGGCAAACTTAAGCAGCCAACTGATTTTTTTAAATTGAATAATATGGCGTTCTTGTAAAATAGCTCGATGACTACCGAAAGCATGCTGATTTTCACGATCAGTATGCCAAATCCCTTTAGCAGACTTTCGCTTCCATATCGCCATCAACAAGGCATCATTAACTATTGAGTTTTCATTCGACTATCCATTGACCAGCCGATGATTTTTCTGGAAAATAAATTAACTACAATCGCCAAATATAACCCGCCTTCCTCAGTGTAAATGTAAATAAACGTAAGTCATATCACCCACATAATAGCAATTAGACTGCATTACTATAAATTGTCTATTCAATAGCTTGGGCGCTCTATAAACCTATTATGCTTGGAATCTGTTGTCGCTTTCAATTTCCCCCTTCTTCGTTTGCAAAAAGAATACATACGGTCAGCTTTGCCTGGTGAACAGCTAATGCGACAACGCATCGGCAGATAGCCGTAAGTTCTATCATAACCTCCTAAAGGTGCAAACTTAAATCTCAAGGGAGGCTGTATCTATAAAACTGAAGCCACCAAAAGCCTAACGGCCTTTGGCTTTATTACCCGTGCGATCTCTAGTAACTCATTCCGGGGTACGAGTCAGTTTCGTCGGTCACGTTAGATTTTAGAATCTAGTAAAGAAGCCATTTTGTTTCTTTTTACCCTCATTTTCTCACGCTGAAAATCATGAAAACGGAGCTTCAGCGAAGTGAAGATTTTTAGTCCCCGATAGCCCCACAGGGCCGGGTATTTTTCCGTAGCTTGCGGAGGAGAAATACAAGACTTCCCGATAATAGGGGTGTCAAGTCATTTATGGAAGTACTACGGAACCTGCATCGAGTATACAAAGATGTGGCGTAGTGGCACGTACACAGAACGAATCGGAACCGCCGAAGGCATTAATCGCCACGTCATTTTTCGCTGCTGAAATCGGACAAATCCCATTTCAGCTTTCGCGAAAAATCGTGGCGCGCTTGTTAAAAAAGAACGCAAGACAACAAAAGATTCTGTTCTTGAAGTAGTTAGGGATATTTTTTAGCCGATTTAGCGATTCTGGAGAAACTGAACCAGTAACTTTTTCAGAGCAGACTAATTACAGCTTCAATAAATAGAAACAGTAAGGTAATATTGAACACACAAAAAATTGATATAGATCACACTACATCACATAATAAACAATAAACAGGAGCGTTCCTCATGAGCAACGAAGGCGTCGATAAATCAAAACGCCAGTTTCTGACCTCGGCATTGACCGTGGTTGGAGCCGTCGGTACAGGCTACCTCGCTGTACCCTTTCTATCGCAAATGCAACCCAGCGCCAAAGCTATGGCGGCAGGCGCTCCGGTAGAAGTTGATATCAGCAAGATAGAGCCCGGACAGCTAATCAGAGTCGCATGGCGCGGCAAGCCTGTCTGGATACTCAACAGAACGCCTGAGGTTCTGGAAACTTTGGCTACATTGGATAACCAACTGGCCGACCCTTTATCTAATGAATCCAACCAGCCGGAATCCAGCAAAAATGAGGTACGTTCCATAAAACCGGAAATTTTTGTTGCCGTAGGTCTGTGTACCCACCTCGGCTGCTCACCGACTTTCCGTCCGGAAATAGCGCCACCTGACTTGGGCGACAGATGGAAAGGTGGCTTTTTCTGTCCATGTCACGGTTCCTGGTTTGATTTGGCCGGACGCGTTTATCGAGGCGTTCCTGCGCCCACAAACCTTGTAGTTCCACCATATCGGTATGTAACGGATAATCTCATCATTGTAGGTGAAGACATCGAGGAGAAAAGCGCATGAAGCATAAAATAAACGAATGCACAGATTGGTTATTGGAAAGATTTCCAATGTCCAAATTTTGGAATGATCACATGGCGCATTACTATGCGCCCAAAAACTTCAATATCTGGTATTTTTTTGGTTCACTGGCTCTGCTGGTCCTGGTAAATCAGTTTATTACCGGTATTCTGTTAACCATGAACTATAAGCCTGATGCAGAACTGGCCTTTGATTCGGTTGAATACATCATGAGAGATGTCAACTGGGGCTGGCTAGTACGTTATATGCACTCAACCGGCGCCTCTGCATTTTTTATTATTATCTATCTACACATGTTCAGAGGCCTGATGTATGGCTCCTTCAAGCAGCCGCGCGAACTGATCTGGATTTTCGGCATGCTGATTTTTGTCGCCCTGATGGCCGAAGCCTTTATGGGTTACCTGCTACCTTGGGGACAAATGTCTTATTGGGGGGCACAGGTCATTATCTCACTGTTCAGTGCCATCCCGGTTATCGGTGACGATCTGTCATTATGGATCCGAGGTGACTATGTTATTTCCGATGCGACTCTAAACCGCTTCTTTGCATTTCATGTTATTGCTGTCCCATTGGTAATGCTTATCCTGGTATTTTTGCACATCGTAGCCTTACATGAAGTGGGCTCTAACAACCCGGACGGCATTAATATAAAAGAATCCAAAGACCCCTATGGCGTGCCGGTTGACGGAATACCATTCCATCCTTATTACACAGTAAAAGACCTCGTGGGAGTTGGTGTGTTTCTGTTCTTTTTTGCCACCGTTATTTTCTACATGCCGGAAATGGGTGGCTATTTTCTCGAACACGCCAACTTTATTCCGGCTGATCCATTGAAAACGCCCGAACATATTGCACCCGTCTGGTATTTCACCCCTTTCTATGCCATATTGCGTGCAGTACCTGACAAATTTGCCGGAGTTATCGCCATGGGCGGTGCGATTGTAATCCTATTCCTGCTGCCATGGCTGGATCGCAGTAAAGTTAGATCAATTCGTTATCGTGGCGGCATACACAAAAAAGCGTTACTGCTGTTTGTTATTAGTTTTATTGGTTTGGGCTATCTGGGCACTCAACCAGTAACGCCAACAGCAACAATATTTGCCAGAATATTTACTGCAACTTATTTTGGCTTTTTCCTATTAATGCCTTTGTATACCCGATGGGAAAAAACAAAACCTATTCCTACTCGATTAACAGAACAGCCAACTATTGAAGATCGCATTCCTGGCTGGCTGAAAACCCTGGATGAGATGATTCCAAAAACAACCGTTACAGACAGCAACGGAAAAACCGCTGAAAAAAGAAGGCCGAATCCGTCAGCCATTAGCAACGTACTGATTCGATTTGCAAAAAAACTAAAAGAAAGCCTTGATTAAACTATGAAAAAGCTAATATATACTCTGTTATTTATACTGCCTTTCAGCGTTTTTGCCAGTGGTTCAGGCATAGAACTGGAAGATGCTGATATTGATCTTTCCGACTACGCATCTCTGGAGCGAGGAGCGAAACATTATGTAACCTACTGTCTGGGTTGCCATTCGGCTAAACATATCCGTTATAAACGTTTTGCACTGGATTTAGATCTGGACGAAAATAAAGTTCTGAAAGACATTGCCCCCTATGGAGCGGGCATTTATGATCAAATGCATTCTGCCATGAATAAACATGATGCCACTAAATGGTTTGGCACCAATCCTCCAGACTTATCTTTAATTGCCCGTTCCCGTGGCGCCGACTGGCTCTATAGCTATCTTAAAGGCTTTTATACAGAACCGGGAAGTCCATTAGGCGTTAACAATGCTGTCTTTAAGGATGTTGGTATGCCTAATGTTTTATGGCAATTACAAGGTGAACAAACAGCAGTTATTAAAAAAATTGATGGCCAGGAAGTTATAACCAAACTGGTCTTGAAAAAACCTGGAAAATTATCGACCAAGGAATTCGATAAAATGGTCAACGACCTGGTTAACTTTCTGGTTTATGTTGGTGAACCGGTGCAACTGGAAAGAAGGTCAATGGGTAAATACGTACTGTTCTTTATTCTGATGTTTACCGTTGTGGCCTATTTGCTAAAAAAAGAATATTGGAAAGATATTCATTAAAAACAAATAACACAGGACAAAAGGAAGTGTCTCTTTGTCCTGTGTCCTTCCCCTGTCACTGTCTTTAATCTTCCCCGCACAAAAAAATAAATACTCATGATATAATGTCAAGTTTAACGTCCCAGTTTAGCTAAAGAGGTTATTCTCAGTGACAAACATTACCTCCCGAAAATCTGTAATGACTCTTTTTTCTTCACCTACCTGCGCAATGAGCCATTGCGCCCGGCTTGTACTCCATGAAAAAGGAGTCACAGCCGACATAGAATATTTTGATGCATCTGAGCCACCGGAAGACCTGCTGGAACTAAACCCTAACGGAACCTCCCCAACGTTAATTGAACGTGACCTGGTTCTGTACGACTCTCGCGTTATCATGGAATATTTGGATGAACGATTCCCGCATCCGCCATTACATCAAATGGATCCCGTTTCCCGTGCCAATGCCAGGATGCTGATAAAACGGATAGACCAGGACTGGTATCAGTTACTGGATGAAATCCAGAATTCAGGTGAAAAAAAATCCGCCCGTGCAAAAAAAATGCTTAAGGAGAGTTTATTAGCAGCCGCGCCAGTATTTGATGCAGCCCCTTACTTCATGAGTGAAGAATATTCTCTGATAGACTGTGCAATAGCACCATTACTATGGCGTTTACACAGTGTCGGTATTGATTTTGCTACTCTGGGCAAAGGTATAACTGCCTATGCTAATCGCCTGTTTTCAAGAAAAGCTTTTCAGGACAGTTTAAGCAGTCTCGAAAAAGAAATGGTTCAACCAAGCAAATGACCTCGTTAAAACCCTATTTAATCCGTTCTATTTATGAATGGATCCTTGATAACAGCCTGACCCCACATCTACTGGTGAATGCAGAAGACAGCAGTGCTATATTACCCGAAGACCTTATCGAAGACGGAAAGATTGTTTTAAATATCAGGCCTGAAGCAATTCAGGGCTTAACATTAGGCAATGAAGAAATACAATTCAATGCCCGTTTTTCCGGCAAAGCCATGCATATCGTTATGCCTGTCAAGGATGTCTTGGCAATATATGCTAAAGAAAACGGCAAGGGCATGATCTTCGATCAAGAAGAGCATGACGATGAACTCCCCCCCCCTCCTACGCCGCCAGAAAAAAAAGTACGTCAAAAACCGCAGCTGCGTATAGTTAAATAAAAATGCCATTATTCAACGCACTTAGTGTTAAGAATGCAGGCCATTGATTTATCAAGACGGGCGAATACATAAACCACATGGATGTGGTGTGTGCCGCTACCGAGTCCTGCCATCACTAAATCATCATCGTAGTTCAAAATTCGGCAATAGGATACAGAAGCAAATATCTGTGCTGACTCAAGCTTGAGTCAGCATCCGACATTACTCGACCATCCAACGGATGACCGATGTTATTTTATTCTCATTCCTTACCTTTTTTCTGGTGTATATAGCGGCGCTACATTACTTTTTGTCTCAGAAGCAGTTTTATTGGACATAATTTTAGCAATACCACGCCGTTTCACCTGGTCGATTCTGACTATATCATGCATAGGAATAAATGAACGATTAACCCCTTCAAATTCTGCCCGTAATTTATCCTCAGAAGGGTCTACAACAATTGCGCTCTTTTCGCCGAATATAAAATCCTCGACAACCACAAATCCGTACATGTCCCCCTGATAAACACTTTTGGCATAAACTTCATAAACCTGCTCCCTGTTGATAAAGACAACTTTATAGATATATTTTTCTGACATTCTGTTTTATATCCAGTTAAAATGAGCAATATTTTTAACGCCTATTATAAACCACAAAACTCATGTCATATACCATCTACCTTTCCGGTGAAATTCACACCGACTGGCGTGATCAAATACAACAGGGAATCATCGACAACCATCTTGACATTGAAATCCTGACAGCAATTACCGACCATGACAAAAGCGATAATGTCGGTGTTGATATTCTTGGGGAGGAAGAAAACAATTTCTGGAAAGATCACAAAGCGGCAAAAATTAACGCATTACGAACCAATAACTACATCAGCCGTTCTGATATTGTTATCGTCCGTTTCGGTGACAAGTACAAACAGTGGAATGCGGCTTTTGATGCGGGTATTGCAACCGCTATGGGCATTCCAATTATTGTGATACATGCTCCTGAATTGACCCATCCTCTCAAGGAGGTTGATGCTACAGCACTTGCAGTGACTGAAACGCCACAACAGGTTGTAGAAATACTGAAATACATATCTCAATAAGTAACTACTCAGCGTAATTAATTGAACGAAAAGTATTTAATATCAGTTGCTTGCGGAAGAAGTGTATGTGACATGGAGTCACATTCAAGCCTACATGGATGTATTCACGGCGTCTTCTGAAGTAAGTGACTGATATTAAATACATATATACGCTGAATAGTTACCTCAATAATATCTTTTCAGCGTAAATCACATAAAAGATGCAGGGTATTAATTTATCAGGGCGCGTGCTATAAAAGCTGTTAACAGTTAAGTTCTACCAAGGTAATATCGTCGAACTGACTAACTCCTCCCCTAAATTCCCGTACAGTTTCACTGAGAAACCCTATGTCAGCCTGCGATACCAATAATTCACTGATAATTTGTTCCAGTCGATTCTGCCCAAATTCCTTACCTTCGCTATTGACCACTTCTGTAATGCCGTCAGAATAAGCATAGACACGATCATTGATTTCCACGTCTATAGTGGCAGTCGATTTAAATTCCTGCCTGACAATACCTAATGCCAACATGGTAGAAGTTATTTTTTGCCATAGTTTAGCCTTACGATAAATTAAAACCTCAGGCATACCGCAATTCCATATTCGCAACAAACGTCTGCCTGGATTTAGTTCAATAAAAACAGCGCCTAAAAACAAGCCCGTGGGCATTTTTTCTAACAATTGGCGATTGATTTCAGCAGCAATCTCTCGCAAAGATAGCCCTTTAGCGGTCATACTATAAAACACATCATAAACAATCGGTCCAGCTACAGCTGCCATCAAGCCATGCCCCGTAAAATCCCCTAACATGATGTGCCGGGTTTTGTCCGGTCGATAAGCCGATAACAAAATATCACCAGAGGTTTTTTCCACCGGCGCCTCCAACTTTCTAAGCTGAGCCTCCTCAAAAGGTTTTGAAGCGCGCATTTTCAAAATAATATTTTCGATGGTCTCACGTTCATGAGTCAGAGCATTCTGTGCTTGATTAAACTTATCTTGCAATTCCAGAATACGTTGTCCTACTTGCAAACGTGCCCTCAATTCAGCATTGACAAACGGCTTGGTAATGTAATCATTAGCGCCGGCCTGCAATCCAGCAACAATATTGTGTGTACTGCGATGCACTGTTAGCAAAATACTATAGGGAGGGTTATTACTTGAATATTGATGTACGCGCTGGCAAAGCTCAATCCCATCAAGCTTTGGCATCTCTCGATCCATCAATAATAATCGCGGGGCATCAGGTTTTTGCAAAATTTTCCAGGCTTGTTTCCCATCTTCCACAACAAGCGGATCATAGCCCCATCTACGGGTAATCGCCGCCAGCATGGTGCGGAAAGTAAGATCATCGTCAGCGATCAACAACTTCATAAGAATATTCCTTTTATTATTGATTTTAATTCAGAAAAGTTTTTTGGTTTACCAATATAAATCAACAAACCAGTAATTAAACCAATTTTGCCAAAAGCGACTTTAGCATTAGCAATCTGCTTTAGTTATTGAGAAACCGCCTTATACAGAATTACAAATCCCCCTTGATAACCCGACTATGCAGTCGATCCATAGAGGCAATAAAACCAGATGCAGAAGGAAACAGAACAATTGATCTCGGATAGTATGCTAATTTTTAAAAACCTTACAATTATAGACTACCAGCCCGAATTTTCGTCATCATAACTTCTGAACTTGAAGTCCTTTGGAACTTTCGGTTTTTTAGCTGTTCTGAGTAGAATGAAAACGCCCCCAAACACCAAAATCACTGCCAACAATAGAAAGAAAATCAATTGCATTGTATCGCCTTGAGTAAGCTTCCAAAATACACTAGTCATCATCTGGCTTATTAGCAAGTTACTTCTGTTGACCATAAACCATCAGGCAATGCCACTTTGGAAAGTGATAAAATAGCCTGCATTTTCGTTAATCATACAAACACACATGAAACAAGTCGAACTCCTTTCGCCGGCCGGCACTCTACGCAACATGCGTTATGCCTTTGCTTTCGGCGCTGATGCTGTCTACGCAGGCCAGCCCCGTTACAGCCTTCGGGTACGCAACAATGATTTTCTGGAACAAAACCTGGCTAAAGGAATAGAGGAAGCTCATCAACTGGGCAAGAAATTCTTTCTCGCTGCCAATGTAATCCCACATAATGCTAAAATCAAAACCTTCATGGCTGACATGGAACCCATTATCGCCATGAAACCGGATGCACTCATCATGGCCGATCCCGGACTGATTATGATGACCCGTGAACAATGGCCGCAGATGCCCATCCATTTATCGGTAC
>CAYYSO010000003.1:0-54355 GCA_964474415.1 uncultured Methylomarinum sp.
GTCTACAGGGATGGAGGTACTTAGCGATAGCAGGATACGGTAGTTTGCCGCACACCGCTGTGTTTCAGGTGTAGGCGGCGGTCTTTTTGGCGCATAGGACTCCTCCGCTTATAGGTTTGAGAAACTCAAATAACCAATTTTACAGCATTAACCACATGTTGTGCGGTGATACCGAATTCTTTAAATAATTCATCTGTTGGTGCCGACTCACCAAAGCGATCGATACCTACTACTGCTCCATTGAGGCCGACATATTGTTTCCAGAAGGGGGTCACACCGGCTTCGACAGCAACCCGGGCGGTAATGCTGGTAGGTAGAATTTGTTCTTGATAGGCTTTATTCTGTGCGTCGAAAACAGAGGTGCTGGGCATGGAAACGACGCGTGTCGGAATTCTACGCCGACCTAACATAGTAGCCGCTTGCATGGCGATTTCAACTTCGGAGCCTGTAGCAATAATGATGGCTTTCGGTTTTTTAGTCGGCTCTTTCAGAATATAAGCGCCACGTTTTATATCAGCTATTTGTTGTTTGTTTCTCTTTTGATGTGGCAGTGTCTGGCGTGAGAATATCAGCGCTGTTGGGCCGTCTTGTCGTTCTATCGCTGTTTGCCAGGCGACTGTTGATTCAACCGCATCGCAGGGACGCCAAACAGTCATGTTTGGAATCATGCGCAGGGTAGCGGTTTGTTCAATGGGTTGATGTGTTGGGCCGTCTTCGCCAAGGCCTATTGAGTCGTGGGTATAGATATGGATGACCCGGGTTTTCATCAGTGCCGACATACGAATGGCATTTCGGGCGTATTCTGAGAACATCAGAAAAGTAGCGCCGTAAGGAATAAATCCGCCGTGTACAGAGAGGCCATTCATAATAGCGGTCATACCGAATTCACGGACGCCATAATAAATGTAATTACCTGAATAATCAGCGATATTAACATCCTTGCAGCCGTCCCACAGGGTTAAATTTGATCCTGCCAGGTCGGCTGAACCGCCCAAAATTTCCGGTAATAACGGAGCGAGAGCGTTCAGACAGTTTTGCGAAGCTTTACGGCTGGCAATATTTTCTGCTTTGCTGTTTACCTCATCTATAAGTTCAGCTGATTTTTCCTGCCAGTTTGCGGGAAGCTCACTTTTTTGACGCCGTTCAAATTCGGTAGCTAGTTCAGGATATTCTGCGCGATAGTTTTCAAAGCGTTGTAACCAATTCTGTTCGGTATTAGCTCCTTTGCTCCTGGCATTCCAGGCTTGTTGTATCTCTACTGGAATTTCAAAAGGGGGGTGCGGCCAGTTGAGAATTTTTCTTGCCAAGGCAATTTCCTCAATTCCTAATGTAGAACCATGACAGCTGGCTTGACCCTGTTTATTGGGTGAGCCATATCCAATTGTTGTTTTGCAAATAATTAAGGAAGGCTTATTGGTGACAGACTGGGCTTGCTTTATGGCCTTATATATAGAGTCAGAGCTGTGTCCGTCTACCCGGGTAATGACATGCCAATTATAGGAATCAAAGCGTTTTATTGTGTTATCGGTAAACCACCCCCTGACCTCTCCATCAATAGAGATACCATTGTCATCATAAAAAACAATGAGTTTGCCCAAGCCCATTGTACCGGCCAGAGAGCAGGCTTCATGGGAAATACCTTCCATCAGGCAGCCATCGCCTAGGAATGTATAGGTGTAGTGGTCTACAATTTGATGTTCATTACGGTTGAATTGTGCAGCTAATGTGCGTTCGGCGATGGCCATGCCTACAGCATTGCTGATACCCTGTCCTAATGGGCCTGTTGTGGTTTCAATACCGGGGGGGTGGCCATATTCGGGATGCCCTGGTGTTCTGGAATGCAGTTGTCTGAATTGTTTTATGTCATCAATGCTAAGATCATATCCACTTAGGTGAAGCAAAGAATAAATCAGCATGGACGCATGACCATTGGATAGCACGAAACGATCACGATCGGGCCAGTTCGGGTTGGCAGGATTGTGTTTTAAAAAGTCATTCCAAAGAACCTCTGCAATGTCTGCCATGCCCATGGGTGCGCCGGGGTGCCCTGAGTGGGCTTTCTGTACGGCATCCATAGTCAATGCACGAATTGCATTGGCAAGGTCTCTGCGTGTGGGCATAGTCATCTCCACTAAGCGGTTTTGATCAATTACCGGATATTATAACTAAATATTTTTGTTAATAAGAAATGCACTGTGTGCAGAAATGGAATTGTAGCAGAAGGAAATCGCCGTGCTTTGAACACGGCGATATAGCGAGAAGATTAAGGTGTTAATCCTTCTCCTACAGTGACGACTTTTAGAGAATTGGTGCCACCGGTTTGACCGGTCAGGTCGCCTTTGGTGATAATGAATTGATCGCCTTGTTTTGCCTGACCGTGTTGTTTCAGTTTGTTGATAATATCACGATTCACTTCGACATGATCAACAGCCTCAAATTCAAAATAAATTGGAAAGACGCCGCGATACAAGGTGACTCTGCCTAGAGTATCTTCGTTACGGCTAAAGGCAAAAATAGGTATACCCGAGCTGATACGAGACATCCATAACGGAGTTGATCCGGATTCTGTTAATGCGGCAATACCTGCAATTTGAGTATGGTTAGCCATATACATAGTTGACATTGCAATGGCTTCATCTACACGTTCAAATTGTTCCGTAACACGATGAGCAGAGCTTCTGACGCTGGGTTGTTTTTCTGTTTCTTTGCAAATGCGGACCATGGCTTCAACTGTTTTAACAGGATACTTGCCAGAGGCGGTCTCGGCTGACAGCATGATGGCATCAGTACCATCAACAATCGCATTTGCCACGTCAAAGACTTCGGCACGGGTGGGAATCGGATTTTCAATCATTGATTCCATCATTTGAGTTGCGGTAATAACAACTCTTTTCAGTTCTCGTGAGCGTTTAATCAGATGTTTTTGTGCAGCCGGAAGACGGGCATCTCCGATTTCTACACCCAGATCGCCACGAGCCACCATGATAGCATCGGAAGCCAATATGATTTCATCTATGGCATCCATTGCTTCGGCACGCTCAACTTTGGCAACAATTCCAGCTGTACAGCCTTCGGCTTCCAGTAGGCGGCGCCCTTCATTCAGGTCTTCCGCGCAGCGCGGGAAAGATATTGCCACATAATCGGCTTTGATTTTGCCAATAGTTTTAATGTCTTCCTTGTCTTTCTCGGTTAATGCGGCTGCGGAAAGACCGCCACCCTGTAAATTAATGCCCTTGTTATTGGACAGATCTCCGCCGACAACGACAGTACAATTAATACGTAAACCGTCGGTGTCGATCACGTCTAAAACTACGCGACCATCATCCAGCAATAAACGACTGCCGGGTTTTACTTCTTTAGCCAGAGGTTCGTAAGTAATTCCGACTTGGGTGTTGTTGCCGTCTTCCTCGCCCAGATTGATATCCAGAGCAAAGTCCTGGCCTTCCTCCAGCCAGACTTTGGTATTTTTAAAGCGGGCGATACGGATTTTTGGACCTTGTAAATCACACAGAATACCGACTCGGCGACCGGTTTTTTTACTTAGTTTTCGTACTCGCTTTGCACGATCAATGTGATCCTGGGCAGAACCATGTGAAAAGTTCATGCGAACCACATCAAGACCCGCTTCAAATAAACCTTCAAGTACACCCGGTTTATCGGTTGCCGGGCCCAGAGTAGCCAGGATTTTTGTTCTTCTTAACATAGGATATTTTAGTTTATTTTGCGTTAACCAAAGCAATAGTTGTATCAAGCATACGATTTGAGAAACCCCATTCGTTGTCATACCAGGATAAAACTTTAACAAGTGTACCGTCGATAACTTTGGTTAAAGATTTATCGTATGTTGAAGAGGCTGGGTCGTGGTTGAAATCAACAGAAACCAATGGTTTTTCGTTAATATTCAGAATACCTTTTAGCGGTCCTTCAGAAGCGGCTGTCAGAATTTCATCGATTTCTTCTTTGCTGGTATTGCGACTGGCTCGGAATGTCAGATCAACAACCGATACATTGATAGTTGGAACACGGATTGCAAAACCGTCTAGTTTACCGGCCATGTCCGGGAGTACCAGGCCTACTGCAGCAGCAGCGCCGGTTTTGGTTGGGATCATGGATTGAGTGGCTGAACGGGCTCGGCGCAGGTCAGAGTGGTAAACATCAGTCAGAACCTGGTCATTAGTGTAGGAATGAATGGTGGTCATCAATCCTTGCTCAATACCAATGCTGTCTTTCAGAGGTTGCACCAGTGGTGCCAGGCAGTTAGTTGTGCAAGATGCGTTAGAAATAATAGAGTCAGATGCTTTCAGTGTGTTGTGATTGACGCCGTAAACGATGGTTGCGTCAACGTCACTACCGCCTGGTGCAGAAATAATGACTTTTTTAGCGCCGGCATCCAGATGAGCAGAAGCTTTGGCTTTGCTGGCGAAAAAACCGGTACATTCATGAACGACCTCAACGCCCAATTCAGCCCAAGGCAGTTTTGAAGGGTCTCTTTCCGCCAATACTTTAATTTTATCGCCATTGATTACCAGATAACCGTCTTCAACGTTGACTTCACCGGGAAATTTGCCGTGAGCAGAATCGTATTGAGTTAGATGGGCATTGGTTGCGGCATCGCCCAAGTCGTTAATTGCAACGATTTGAATCTCATTGGTACGACCTGATTCGTATAGAGCACGAACTACATTACGTCCAATACGACCATAGCCATTGATTGCAACTTTAATTGCCATAGATTATTCTCCGGAGTGAAAGCTAAAAGAAATGTGTGCAAAGACACTTGAAAAATCGTCTCATCATATCAAGATAATGAGGTTATCGTCTATAGTAAAAGACAGGTCGTTATTTTGGTTATTGCAAATAAAAGTCAAACTGACATAGCATTAAAAGGATTATAACAACATGCAATGAGAGGAATCATGAAACGGCGTGAATTTATTCGCAAGGCTGGCACAGGTTCAATAGCAACTTGCGCGGGACTTGCTATGCCCGGCATGGCTAAAGCAGGATCTGAATTCAAATGGAAAATGGTGACAGCCTGGCCAAAGAATTTTCCCGGACTGGGAACCAATGCCAATTTGCTGGCTAAAATGATTACCGAAATGAGTGGTGGTCGAATAAAAGTCAAAGTTTATGGGGCCAGGGAGCTTGTGCCTGCATTTGAAGTATTTGATGCAGTGTCCAAAGGAACTGCTGAAATGGGACATGCCGGCGCTTATTACTGGAAAGGTAAATCCGCAGCGACACAGTTTTTTTCAGCAGTTCCATTTGGCCTGACTGCCCAAGAAATGAATGCCTGGCTGTATTACGGAGGGGGCATGGAGCTCTGGCGTGAGTTATATAAACCATTTGGGATCATTCCGACTGCTACGGGTAATTCAGGGGTTCAGATGGCAGGCTGGTTTAACCGGGAAATCAAAACGGTCAATGACCTAAAAGGCTTGAAAATGCGTATTCCCGGGCTTGGAGGAGAGGTATTGAGACGGGCCGGCGGAACAACGGTCAATATGCCGGGCGGTGAATTGTTTACTTCTTTACAGTCAGGCGCTCTGGATGCAACGGAATGGGTCGGTCCATATAATGATTTGGCGTTCGGATTTTATAAGGTCGCTAAGTATTATTATTATCCGGGTTGGCATGAGCCGGGATCTACGATGGAAGCATTGATTAATGAAAAAGCCTTCAATGTGCTACCGGAAGATCTCCAGAAAATCGTGTTAACGGCATGTAAAGCAGCCAATATGGATATGATTTCTGAATACACAGCCCGTAACAATCAGGCTTTGGATACATTAATCAATAGATACAAGGTTAAAGTATTACCGCTTCCGGATGAGGTTTTAAAAACCTTGAAACAGCTTTCTGATCAGGTTGTAAAAGAGTTGGCGGATAAAGATCCTCAGGCCAAAAAAATTTACGATTCTGTGATGCAGTTCCGCACACAGGTGGTGCGATGGGATGCTATATCTGAACTGGCTTTTTTGAAAGCCAGGGAATTGTAACTATTTCTTGTTTGTTAAGTTTCTTCGCTTTGCTGTTGTACTGATTGCCTGGCTAATTTGATGCATTCAAACATTAGATTATCGATATGATGTTCGGCATGCTTACCGCTAAAGTTTAAGCCGTATTCGCCTTGTTCACTACAATGTCTGATAATGCCGTGAATGGATATTGGAAGACCAGATTGCGGCATAATCATCATAATTCTTATTTCGCCGGTACTAATGTTTGATGGAAGGGGGGTATTGAGCTGTATTTTAATGCCGGTATAGCTCATATCGATTATTTTTCCTTCAACGACAATCTCCTTATCGGGAGGTGTCAGTTTGACAGCGATGCTTGCTATTAAGCCGTCAGGCAGAAACCTTGGGTGAGTGCGTTTTTCAGAAGTCATTGTATTCCATGATATTATTTGGTTTATGTGTTTATATGGGCTAATTTAAATTCAATTTTTTGTTTATATTTTAAATAATGTATTGTATGTGCTTGCTTGATGTTATCTACTCCTAATATTTGACAGGGTACATCAATTTCACTGATGTGAAATGGATATTCATCTGCGGTTTGTCTGAATGCCAGAATATACTGCCTGACTGATGCAAAAATATTCCGGGAATTATGGTTCGAGAACTTTTCATCATTACAAAAAATAGTCATCTGATGTTGGTTAGTTGTAGTTGGCTCTGCCGTAACACGAATGTTTAAATCCATAAAGGATGCCTGGGGCTTAATTTTTACCGAATGACAAGAAAAAACATCGGCTGAATTTCTCAATATTTCATAAAATTTGATCTGGATGTCATCAGGCAGTTTTGCGCGATCTTGTAATCCGTTAAGAAATGACAGATAGTTAGACATGACTTGTCGTGGTTTGGCGTGTTCGTACTGGCGAATAAATAATGCTGCTTTTTCATCAATAACATAAAGAATTACATGATTTTTGGTGTTGTGATAAAAAACCTGAATGGTGTTGGCGCTGATTTGTGTATACAGAAAGGGTATTAATGTATTGTCCAGAACATAATTATCAAAGTAAACCGGTGAATAATGGGGCTGGGCGCTTGAAAGTTCTTGCAACAATAAATCTTTGGTTTCGATATTCCAGTAACGTAAAGTTTGCGCTTGTCGCTTGAAGATAAAATAGCTGTTTTCAGTGGGCAGGACGTAGCGCCAGTTTGAGGGTGAGGCAAAGAGCTTTATCAATTGATTAAAAATATTTTTAATTCGTAAAGTAATACTTTTAGCTCTGAGGGGAGTAAAGCAGACTACCTCAAGTCTGGTATTATTTGTGGGAAGAATGCTTTGGTTAAAAATTTCACTCAAACACTGAAAAACGCCTTCCAGACCTTCATGTTGAGAGAGCGTGATTTCTCCCCAGCTAGAAATAGCAAGCTGATTAATTGTATGAACAAAACACTGTCTGTTTTCGCCATAACTTAAAGGGTCTGAACGGTGGCTCATGATGAATTGACTCGCATCACGTTCTACTGGTAACGATTCTCCCAGATTGATAAATAACAGTGAAGATAGCAACTGGTTTGGGTGATTGTAAGTATCAAGAGTCTGGTTTTTAGACGTCCACCAGGTAGAAAAAAACCGATACAGATGGCGAAGTACCAACTTTACATCCACATCGGTTATATTTAAACTGAGTGATTCAAGATGCAGTTTTAAATGTCGATGATAGAGTCCATTAATGACCAGCCAGCATAAAAGTTCCAGTACACTTTCACACTCTTTAATCAATGTTGATGGTGCTTGTTGTTTGCCAGCCACATGGCCGGAATATAGATGCCACCGTGGTGCGGTATGATCTTGATCTATTTCAATAATAGATAATTCATCCTCTTTTTTATGTACACTGGAGCGGGTTGAAATAACCTCGACTTTGCCGGGTTTTTGATCCAGAAAGGCATGCAGTTTCCGGCCAATCAGTTTTAAATCCCGGTTATCCCGGTAATTACCCGCAACATGATGGCCGGCAAAACGCAAAATCATTCGCAGGCATTGTTTTAACTGGTCTCGAATAATGGTATGTTCCCGGGTTGCCTTACTGATATTCCAGAATTTGTGGCGACTGAAGTTTCCCAGCATATCCTCCGGCCAATGCCATTGTTGGGCAATGTTTTGCAGATAATGTTCGCGAAACAGGCGTGATTGCGGATCCAGAGATTTGCTTGATGATCCCATAATTTTTAAATAGAAACATTGCCGCGCCAAAGCCAGGCGTTTTTGTGAAGCAACCAGGTTAAGGTATCCTTCAACTTTTTCATAAATCAACAGATATGGATCTAGATTGTCGATATCAAAGTTACCTTGATATATTGCTGCTTTCAGGCTTTGAGCAATCCATTGTGGATGAGGATATTCACTGGCATAACATTCCATCAGAAACAGTTTAAGCAGTGATTTATAAGGCGATTCCAGTGATTTATAAATATGCCACAGAGTTGCGCTGATAAATTCTTCAGCAGGAACTGATTGTAAACCTCCAAAATCAATGACTTCGCGTGTCGAGATAAAACGTTTTTCCAGTAAATGCTGAATATAACCGCTGTAGTTATGGTCCTGATGAGGCGGAACTATCCACCATGCAGGCGCTTTACCTGCGATATGGATTGCGGTTCGATAGAATTCCTCTAACAACAAATAATGCTGGGTTTGTCCGCTGCTTTCCAAAGATAGAGGCACATCTTGACCTTGCCGGAATTGCTCGCTGTTCATAAGAAAAAAATGGACTTCAAGATCCAGGGTTTGGGCCCATTTTTCCAGCTCATCGGCTTTTTTCTGTAACTCTTCAAGGTCTTCTAAAGTTAGTGATGGTTGGTGACATAGCCATATATCCATGTCGCTGCCTTTAGAAAAAGCGATACTGCCAACGCTGCCCATTAGAAAAATTCCTTCAATTGTGTAGTTTCTGCGTGCTTTTCGGGTATAACGGTAGCCTTTCGAAAATTTTTTTGCGGCTTTAATAGCTTGTTTATTGGGGGAGTAATCCTGAATCCCGGACGGGGTTCCGGTGGCGATAAAGCCCGGTAGTGATGCTTGGTTTTGATGAAGAATCAGAGGCAATAAATCCAAAAATAACTGCTGTCTAGGCTGGAGAAAGTTTTGTACGCTGAGCAAACGGAATTGATTTAGATGCTTAAATCGTTGGATTATCGCATGCAGATCTTTGGTACTGATGTCTTCGCCAGGGGAGCCAAGATTGATGGTGGGGTAGTTTTTTTTCAAGATAAATAGTGCAAGCTTCGAAGTTTGACCTCCCTAAGTATAGGAAATCATAAGGGCTTATGAAAATTTAATTGAATAAAGTTTGAATCATCCGTGTGAAAGCAGGTAAATCGGCTCAGGCAGGCGTGAGGTATTTTAATTTGAAAGCTTTGTTTGTAAGGTATGCCGAGAAGCATTGTAAACAAGACACGAATGACGCCGGCGTGAGTGATAATTAAAATATGTTGATCCTGATGGCTGGATGTACACTTATCCCAGGCTGATTTAACTCGCTGCCTGAAGTCCACGAAAGGTTCGCCGTTAGGAGGGGTGTGGTTGACAGGATTATTATGGAAATCCTCTAAAGCATGGGGAGATTGCGCTGCAATCTGGTCGGCGGTTTTGCCTTCCCAGTCACCAAAACAGATTTCTCGAAGATCAGGTTCTGTCTGTAATATTATTTGTTGATGGTGACTTAATTGGTTGGCGAATTGATGACATCGGCTGAGTGGCGAACTGATGACGGCATCCCATTCACATTCTGCCGTCTGTTTTTGCATTTGCCGCCAACCTAAATCAGTTAACGGGTCGTCGCTACTGCCTCGATAACAGGCTCCGCCCTGGACTTCGCCATGACGGAGTAAATCTACAATGGTCGTTTTCAATCTGGCTCAAACCGGTTGCATTGATGCTCTTGCCGACTGAATCGCTTTTCGGACTGTTTCCGGCGCCGTACCGCCGATATGTTTCCTGGCGGCAACCGAGCCTTCCAGCGTTAAAATAGCAAAGACATCGTCGCCGATTTGATCTGAAAACTGCTGCAATTCCGCCAAGGAAATATCAGCCAGGTCACGTTTACTTTCAATACCCAGGCGAACAGCTTGCCCCACCACTTCATGGGCATCACGGAATGCCATACCTTTACGCACCAGGTAATCAGCCAGATCAGTTGCAGTGGCAAAGCCCTGCTTGGCTGCCTTGTACATAGACTCTTTTTTAGCGCTGATGTTCGGCATCATGTCGGCAAAGGCCCGCAACGAATTAATCAGGGTGTCTGCAGTATCAAACAGTGGTTCCTTGTCTTCCTGATTGTCTTTGTTATAGGCCAGAGGCTGGCTTTTCATCAGCATTAACAGCGACACCAGATGTCCTGTCACCCGACCGGATTTGCCGCGCACTAGTTCCGGTACATCAGGGTTTTTCTTTTGCGGCATGATTGATGAACCGGTACAGAAGGCATCCGGCATATCGATAAAGTCGAATTGAGCACTGGACCATAGAACCAGCTCTTCGGAAAAGCGGGATAGATGCATCATGATCAAACTTCCCGCAGCGGTAAACTCAATGGCGAAGTCACGGTCGCTGACTGAATCCAGCGAATTATTGGAAGGCCGGCTGAAGCCCAGCAGTTCGGCTGTCATGTGGCGGTCTATCGGATAACAGGTGCCGGCCAGCGCGGCAGCTCCCAACGGCATAATATTAATGCGTCGGGCGCAGTCCTGTAGTCTTTCTTTGTCACGACTTAACATTTCAAACCAGGCCATCAGATGATGACCGAAAGTGACCGGTTGTGCGACCTGTAGATGAGTAAAACCGGGCATAATGGTGTCAGCTTCTTTTTCTGCCAGATCCAGCAGGGCGTTTTGCAGACGATTCAGTTGCACCAGAATGGTGTTAATTTCATTACGTAAATACAGACGAATATCGGTAGCGACCTGGTCGTTACGGGAGCGACCGGTGTGCAGTTTTTTACCGGCAATGCCGATTAAATCAGTTAATCGAGCTTCAATGTTCATATGGACATCTTCCTGCTTGATTGACCAGTTAAATTCACCGTTTTCGATTTCCCGGCTGATTTGAGTAAGCCCGTGCTGAATATCGGCGAACTCTTGTGTCGTTAATACACCGATTTTGCACAGCATTTGTGCATGCGCTAGAGAGCCATCAATATCCTGTTGTGCCATCCGCTGGTCAAAAGCAACAGAGGCGGTGAATACTTCAACAAATGCATCGGTGGCATCGCTAAAACGGGCGCTGGAAAGTTTTTTGGCATTAACGGTGGTCATGATCTTAAAATCGAATGGAAAAGTCAGAATTATACCGGTAAATAAGGAACGCGCACGGAATAAATGGGATAATTGGCGTAGGATTTTATTCACACTCAAAAGGTGTAACGGAGGGTGTTATGTAACCGCAGTTGCCAAGCTTCCGCGTCCTGCTCACGCTCGTTATCTACATTTCTGTAGGTAACGCTGAATACGGATAAAAAGACAAGCAAGTTGCTCTATTTTTTTGGGTACGTTCCTAACTGTTTGTGTTGTGCAGCTGATATATTGACAGGCATATTTTGAACCGGCATGAGTGCCGGTGGGTCATAGAAAAATATACAATCCAGCGGAGATCATTGTGATCATACGAAAATTATTCATATTACCACTGTTACTTATTCTCAGTTCCTGCTCTACAGTTAAAGTGGATGTGGATTACGATGACAGCGCCGAATTTATTCACCTGTCTAGATATGCCTGGTTGGAGGACAAAGCTTCTATTACCGGTAATGCTCTGGTTGACAGTAATACCTTGCTGCACGACCGGATTCGTACAGGAATTGAGCAATGGTTTGATACCCACGGTTATTTAAAGAGCAAATCGATGGATGCGGATTTTCTGGTAAATTATCGGGTAACAAAAGAAAATATCTCTCGTAGAAAGGCGCTGGATTTTAGCTATGGATATTCCTTTTATGGCTATCCTTACAGCTGGGATTATGGATATTATTCCTATTATCCCTATTATTATTCACCCTATGTCGGGGGGTATTATCCAGGGAGTTACTATAGCTACCAGCGTAACGCTTTGGTCATTGATATTATCAATCCTGAAAGTAAAAAACTGATGTGGCGCGGGATGGCTTATCTGGACATAAATTTCAGCAGCAGTCAGAAAAACAAAGAAAAATATGTAGAACGGACTATTCAAACAATTTTGTCGAGATTTCCACCGGATACGGAAAAAAAATAGAGTCTCGGGATTTGTCGTAATCTTATTGTCATATTGCTTCAGTACAGTCACATTTCCTGGTCGGGATTGAAAAAGGAAAAAGACATTGCAAGAACTGTATGAACATTTGACTCACATTATCGCTAATCAAAAATTAACATCGCTCTTTCAACCCATTGTATGCCTTAGAACAAAAACAATTTTTGCTTATGAGGCTTTGATCAGAGGTCCGTCGGACAGTCCGTTACATAGCCCGGTTAATCTTTTTAGTGTTGCAGAAAGCAGCGGACAAACTGTTTTGCTGGAACGGGGATGTCGTAAAGCCAATATAAAGCAATTTGCCGAACAGAAATTGTCGCAGAAATTATTTTTGAATGTCAGCCCGGATGTTTTGCTGGAACCTGGCTTTAAAAAAGGCGAAACACTTAAGGTGCTTGAGGAATGCAATATTTCAGCATCAAAGGTTACGATTGAAATTACCGAGCAACACCCTACTGAAAATTATCAATTAATGCGTGATGCAATCTCGCATTATCGTAATATGGGGTTTGAGATTGCTATGGATGATTTGGGAGCTGGTTATTCGGGGTTGCGGTTATGGACTGAATTATTACCTGATTATGTCAAGATTGACAGGCATTTCATCCAGAACATTGATAAAGATCCGGTAAAGTTGAATTTTGTTCGTTCTTTGAAGAGTATGGCAACAGCAACAAATTGCGAGTTGATTGCCGAGGGAATTGAGACCGAAGAGGAATATCATGCGATCGAAAATCTGGGCATTCGTCTTGTTCAAGGCTACTATTTTGCAAGACCGGATGCTCTGGCGGTTAAAGATATACCGACAAGTGTTTTTAGTTTTCAAATGGTAAACAAGCAATCATGCGCATTAAAGCCGCTGGTTTGTGTTAAGAAAATTTTGCAGGAGGCGCGGTCTGTTGATCCACGAACCAGCAATAAAAAGGTATTGGGAATATTTCAAAAAGAGAGTCAGTTGAAATTACTTCCTGTAATCGAGGCTGGAAAAGTGAGGGGGTTGATTTATAAAGATCAATTCTTGACCCAGCTATTTGCCAGTCAATATGGTCTTGAGTTATATGGTAATAAGTCCATTCAGTCTTTTACCGGCGAAATGCCAATGGTTTTTGACGAATACACAAGTATTGAGCAAGTGAGTCAGCAGTTAACCGAAAATCTGCGGACTGATATAGCCTTCATTATTACCAGGGGTGGTTTGTATGGCGGTGTTGGAACTGTAATGGATTTATTGCAGCTTATTACTCAACAACAAGTACAGAATGCCAAACACGCCAATCCATTAACTTTGTTGCCGGGGATTACGCCAATTAATCAATTAATTGACAGTCTGTTGGTCAAACAAACACGTTTTACTATTGCTTATTTTGATCTGGATAATTTTAAACCCTTTAACGATGTTTATGGGTATGACAAAGGCGATCAGGCGATCAAGTTATTAGCAGGACTGTTATCTGACAGTGTTGCAGATGGACAAGGCTATGTTGGTCATATCGGCGGCGATGATTTTATTGTTGTTTTTACCGGCCAGGACTGGGAGAACAGTTGTAAGACGGTTCTATCGGTATTTAAACAAAGTGTGTTAAATCTGTATAGTCAAAAAGAGCAGCAGGCGGGTGGAATCAATAGTTTCGATCGTAAGGGTAATCCTTGTTTTTTTCCTTTGCTGAGTATTTCTGTCGGTATAGTCAATGCAGATGCGATGTTGTGCTGTCAATCCCATATTGATATTGCTGATTTGGCTGCTGAAGCCAAACATCAGGCGAAAAAAACAGAAGGGAACAGTTACTTTATAAACCGCAGAATGCCCAGTAATAACGCGAATGAAAGTCTGTCGGGTTGTGTGGTAAATGAGGCGAACGATCATTTAGCTATCTTTGAGATATAAGGAAATAGCATGAGAATATCGCTAATATCCCGCTTTGCAACGATAACTCTTGTTGTTATTTTGGTTTTATTTATTACGGCCATCAGTTGGTCGCTGAAAAATTTGAGCAGCGCTTTTCATGATGTCGAAAGCTATGGCGAGTTGAAAAATCGGGTCATGCAGCAAGTTTACATTCCGATCAATACCTATCTCGATTCTTCAGACGCTACCTTGTTGGCCGAAATTGAAAACAATATTAAAAACCTCGTCAAGCGGACACAAACAGACGTTACCTTAACAATGGAAGCCCGCAACGTTTTGGTCGATCTGTTGAAAAACCTGGAGCAATCGGTTGTACTGGATTTACGGGCGGCAGGAAAACTGGCGGATCCCCAGATTTTGCTGATGAATAATGAAAACCAGTTGCTCGGTGAGATTGAAACCTTGATGGATTATGTCGGACAGTCCACCTTAGCGGGCGCAGAAACTAAACAACGCTATTTGATCGCATTGGGACGAATGCAGCTTGCACTGAAACGATTGGCAAGTGTCAGGCAAAACTATTTTGCCAGTCACAATAGAGCCTCATTAGAAACCATGCAGTCCTATCTGCAGGTCATGGCAGAAGAAACAAAACGTTTGGTAAGTTACCCACCTTTAGGCGTTTACGCGCAGCAGGATGAAGATGAACTCTCTGGTTTGTTGGGGTGGGATGAAGATATTAACAAAGAAGATCAGACTCATGAGCATGTTGCCGAGATAGCTTCACTGATTAATCGTTATCCCAAAGAATTGCAAAACGCACAGCGTTTCAGTCAACAAAAAATGGCCGGACGAAAAAAAACAGCATTGCAAATGAAGGCAATGCAGACACAGCTAGATCAGCTGGATAAGGACATTGCTTCACAATATCAGACCACAGAAGAGCGACTGTATATTATCTTTTTTGTGTGTTTGGCGCTGATTGTTATCATTAGTGTGCTGTTAATACTGTTGCAACGACATCTGGCGATGATTACAGATCGCAGCAGTGCCTATATCAACAAGTTGGCGAGTGGCGATTTAAAATCATCTTTTCAGATGGACAGTAAAATTGCAGAAGTTAATCATTTAAAAGCAGCCTTTGCGAAACTAAGAGGTTATTTTAGTGATTTGATCGATAAAATTCAACAGGAGACAACTACATTGGATTATTGCCAACAGACAGTGGTAAGTGGTACTCAAAATATGGAAAGTATGGTGATAGACAATCAGCAATTGAGTGCACTTTCTGTTATGCAATTAAAGCAATTGGCCAGTTCATTTCACGAAGTGGCCGCTAATGCAGCAGAAACACGTAATGATGCAGCATCGGCGCACGACAGTATCGGGAAAGGGGTGGCGCAAATGCAAAACACTCTGGAAAAAACCCGTGACCTGACCGGCGGTATGGATGATACTGCTTCTTCCTTAATGCAGTTGCAGACGGAGGTACAATCGATTGAAGGCGTGTTAAGTGTGATTCAGGGATTTACCGAGCAGACTAATTTATTGGCTTTAAACGCTGCTATTGAAGCGGCAAGAGCTGGTAAGCATGGGCGTGGTTTCGCGGTGGTTGCTGATGAAGTGCGTAGACTGGCTTCAAATACTGCAACTTCGGCAGAAGATATTCAATTATCACTGGAAAAACTGAGCGCTATTACCTGTCAAACTGTTGCATTAATGCAGGGACAGCAAAAATCAGCCAACGAAACTACTCTGGCGGTTAATGATATCAATCAGATTTTTACCCGTATTTATGATGCGATTACCGATATCAATGACAAAAACGATGTCATTGCCACCTCAGCCGAGCAGCAGGCATTGGTGGCGACTGACATGAGTGAAGGTATCGCCAAGATATCCGAGGAGGCTGATTTAGCCATACAAGAAGCCCAGCGCAATAAAGCCGGTGCAGCAGAAATTACGGTTGTTTGTGGTAACTTGCAAGCATTAGTTCAGCAGTTTGTTATTTAATGATTCTTCCAGGTGAAAGTAGAATTGATTTTATTTTAAAGAAACAGCAAACAATAGAAATGAACTCGGAGTCAAATTACACTCGTCTCGATGTTGCTTTTGCCCGTTTTTTGGGGCAGCGATCCCTTCTGAATGACGAGCAACGAACCACGTTTGAATCCTTATTGATGCAACTTTCTGCGCAACAGGCAGCAGGCCACAGTTGTATTCAGATTAATGAGCAGGACAGAGCTTTATTGCAAGCCTCGGGGTTCGTTTCCGATTCGGAAACGATGCCGTTGATTGTGGGTAAAAACCGGCTGTATACTCGGCGCTACTGGTTTTATGAGCAACGCTTGGCAGTGCAGATCAAGGCGCTATGTAAGCAGCAGTTTAGCTATGAGCATATGGAGGATAAGGTTGATCATTATTTTAAGCCATTGCCGAATGAAACAGATTGGCAAAGGGAGGCGGCCAAAAAAGCGCTGACCCAGGCTTTCAGTATTATTACCGGTGGGCCGGGGACAGGAAAAACTACAACAGTCGTCAAGATATTAGCTTTATTACTGGAGCTGGCGAAACAGCCGTTGCATATTGCTTTGGTTGCGCCGACCGGTAAAGCTGCGACGCGGTTACAGGAGTCTGTCGGTTTGGGTAAAGCTGATTTGCCGTGTACGGATGTCGTTAAAAAACATATTCCGGAGCAGGTGACAACGATTCACCATTTGCTGGGGGCGAAACCGCCAACCCCCTATTTTAAACATGATGCAGCAACACCTTTGCCTTTTGATCTGGTGGTGGTGGATGAGGCATCGATGGTGGATTTGGCCTTGATGAGCAAGTTGGTTGATGCGTTAAAACCGGGTGCCCGGTTAATTTTATTGGGCGATAAGGATCAATTGGCTTCGGTTGAATCCGGTGCAGTACTGGCAGATTTAACGGCCAGTTTGCCGGAACATACCATGGAGTTACTTAAATCACATCGTTTTCAGGGGGACATTAAGAGGTTAGCTGATGCGGTTAATCAACAGCAAGCTGAGCAAGCCTGGCAGTTATTACAGAAGGAAAATGCGGCAACTTCTTTATTGTTTGATGAAGTGATCGAGTTTATTGCGGTACATTACAGTCGTTATTTGCAATTAATTGATCAGGGAGCTGATTTTGAGGCAGTATTTGCGGCATTTAATCAGTTTCAGGTGTTATGTTCCAATCGCAACGGCCCTCAGTCTGTGACTGATATTAATACTCGGGTTGAGCGCTACCTGCAGGCGCAAAATAAAATTCAAGTGAATGGGCAGTGGTATGTGGGTAGGCCGGTAATGGTGACAGAAAATAATGCGTCCATGCAGTTATATAACGGTGATATAGGCTTGTGTTTGCAAGACCCGCAGCGCCCGGAGCAGTTAATGGTCTTTTTTTTAAGGCCGGATGGTAGTATAAAGAAAGTGTTGCCCAGTCGCCTGCCTAAATGCGAAACAGTCTATGCGATGACGATTCATAAAAGCCAGGGTTCTGAGTTTGAAAGTATTCTTATCGTGCTGGCCGAACAGATGAATCCGGTTTTGACCAAAGAATTGCTTTATACGGCGATTACCCGAGCCAAATTATTGATCAAGATAGTTGCTGCACAGACTGTTTTTATTGAGACTGTTCGTCAGAAAGTGTTGCGGGATAGTGGTCTGGTAGACAAGTTGGAGACTTCTCATTTTGTACTGACAGAGCAGTCAAGTCAGTAGTATGTACTGAACGCAGTAAAGCGCATCAATCGCGAAAGATGAGTGCCTGCTACTTATCCGGCAATGCCATTAAGTTAAGGGTAATCGTAGGTTGAGTTAGCGATAGCGTAACTCGACAAGCTTATGAAAATGGTGGATTACGTTATCACTAATCCACCCGGCACACACAAACTCTTAATTTAAGGTAGAGAACTTACCCGTGGTAATGAGTTACATAAATCGAAATGACAGGGCTCCCTAGTGATCCCTTTGCACAGAAAAGCGGGCCAGTGTTTCCAGGGTCTGTTTGTAATCTGAATCGGGCAGGCAACTTAATGCATCTATTGCTTTTTGGGCTGCCGCATCAGCACATTTTTCAGTATATTCAATGGCGTTAGTCGCTTTTACAATATCGTAAACTTCCGTGAATGCCTCGCGGGATCCTTGTTTAATGGCATTTGCAATAATTTCAGCCTGATCTGCCGTGCCGTTTTGAATGGCATAAATCAAAGGGAGAGTCGGTTTGCCTTCTGCCAGGTCATCACCGAGGTTTTTACCTAACTCTTCGGTGCTGGCTTTATAATCCAGGGCATCGTCAATTAGCTGAAAAGCAACGCCCAGTTGTTGTCCATAGGTTGTCAGCGCCTCTTCAGTTTTCGTATCAGCCCCGGAAATGATTGCGGCCAGGCGGGTTGCGGCGCTGAACAGAATGGCAGTTTTACGAGCGATAACTTCCAGATATTTCTCTTCGGTAGTATCCGGGTTATTGCAGTTTAAAAGCTGCAATACTTCGCCTTCGGCAATCGCGGTGGTGGTTTTGGAAAGAATTTCCATGACCCGCATATTATTAGTGCGGACCATCATTTCAAAGGCGCTGGAATAGAGATAGTCTCCTACCAGTACGCTAGCAGCATTGCCCCATACGGCATTTGCTGAATCTTTGCCTCGCCGCAGATCCGATTCGTCAACCACATCATCATGCAATAAAGTAGCTGTATGAATAAATTCGATAACCGCAGCCATAACTAAATGGTTATGGCTGACTTCCCCCAAGGCTTTAGCGGACAGCAGCAGCAGCATGGGACGCAGTCTTTTACCGCCACTGCCTATAATATAATGGCCCATTTGGTTAATGAGAACGACATCCGAGCTTAGCTCGTCAAGTATCAGTTGGTCAACTGCATTGGCTTCTGCTGTGGTCAGGTTTTTGATTGATTCAAAATCAATGGGTGCCGAAGCGTTGAGAGAGTCTTTTACTGCCATTATGTTTTGTAGTCAGGTAGTAGTCCGTAAAGGACTATTAAAATAACCCGCCATGCTATTTAAAAGAAGGGGGTAGTGTCAATAACTTTGTTGTGTTATTTTATGAGAAATTATTTAGGTGTCTAAATTATAGTTTGACGAGTTGTGTTTTTATACATATAATTCTCTGTTCACTTTTAACAGATTAAATGCTTGATGGAGCTTGCGCTGATGTATGCGGTAATTCAAACAGGTGGTAAACAGTACCGAGTAGAAGAAGGGGCCACCTTAAAAATAGAAAAACTTGAACTGGGAACGGGTGAAAGCGTTGAGTTTGATAAAGTACTGATGGTGAATTCAGACAGCGCCGTGAAAGTTGGTCAGCCTTATGTGGATGGCGGCAAGGTGACTGCAGAGGTTATTTCCCAGGGCAGACATAAAAAAGTTAAAATTATTAAATTTAAAAGACGTAAGCACCACATGAAACAAATGGGCCATCGTCAATACTACACAGAAGTCAGAATAACTGGCATTTCTGCATAACATTAAGGGGTTCAAAAATGGCTCATAAGAAAGCGGGTGGTAGTACCCGGAACGGACGTGATTCTAATGCCAAGCGATTGGGTGTTAAACGCTTTGGCGGTCAGGAAGTAAAGGCTGGAAACATATTGGTTCGTCAGCGTGGCACCAAATTTCATGCGGGCGATAACGTTGGGCTGGGTAAAGATCATACCTTGTTTGCAACAGCTGACGGTAAGGTGGTTTTTGAAATCAAAGGTCCCAAAAATCGCAAATACGTTAGTATTGCTGCGGCATAATATTTTCGGCTGTAATTTTTGCAGCGCGGATGGTATCGGAAAGCCTCGTCTCAATGACGGGGCTTTTTTGTTTTTATTGATTGGCAAATTATGAGATTTGTAGACGAAGCGGAAATCCGGGTTGAGGCAGGTGATGGCGGTAATGGCGTTGCCACTTTTCGTCGAGAAAAATATGTTCCCATGGGGGGGCCGGACGGTGGTGACGGTGGCGATGGCGGCAGTGTTTATCTGGTTGCCGAAGAAAATGTAAATACATTGGTGGACTTTCGTTATCATTCCGTACATAGGGCACAACGCGGGCAAAACGGTATGGGGCGTAATTGCACCGGCAAGAAAGGCGAAAACTGTATTGTGTCGGTGCCACCCGGGACGATAGTGTATGAGGCGGATACCGGTGAAAAAATTGGCGACCTGGCTAATGCGGGAGAACGGTTGCTGGTTGCTAAAGGCGGTTTTCATGGTTTGGGCAATACGCGATTCAAGAGTAGTGTTAATCGTGCGCCACAGCAATTCAGTAAAGGTTCACCTGGTGAGCATAGGGTCTTGAAATTAGAGTTGATGGTCATTGCCGATGTCGGCTTGCTGGGAATGCCGAATGCCGGCAAATCCAGTTTGATTCGTTCGGTATCTTCAGCCAGGCCTAAAGTGGCAGATTACCCTTTCACTACTTTGCATCCTAATTTGGGCGTGGTGAGTGTTGATGATCTGCGCAGTTTTGTCATTGCCGATATTCCCGGAGTGATTGAAGGAGCGGCTGAAGGGGCTGGATTGGGGTTGCAGTTTCTAAAACACTTGTCTAGAACTGGATTGTTGTTGCATATAGTGGATGTTGAGCCTTACGAAAGCATGGAAACTCCAGTTGAAGCAGCGCAAAAAATTATCCGGGAAGTGGAAAAATGGAGTGATGAGCTGGCTAATAAGCCTCGCTGGCTGGTATTAAATAAGCTGGATCGATTGTCGGAAGATGTGGCGGAGGCTCATTGCCGGAATATTGTCAACGAACTGGACTGGCAAGGTCCGGTATTTACTATTTCGGCCCTAAAAAAACAAGGTACCCAGCAATTAATGTATGCCATTATGGATTTTCTGGAACAACAACGGGAAGCACACAAATGTGCTGTGGCTACCGCAGCTATACTCATGCCAAGTACCGACATCCATGTAAGTAAATGCAGATAATGCAGGAGCAATTATCTGTCGGGAGCAGAGTGAGTAGAGCTGATTTCCCTAATGCCAAAAGAGTTGTTGTCAAAATAGGCAGCTCTTTGCTGACTGATGGTGGGCGTGGATTGAATATTCCGGCAATCGCCAGCTGGGTCGAGCAGATGGCTGCTCTTAGAAGGCAGGGTGTTGATGTGGTTTTAGTTTCATCCGGCTCTGTGGCGGAAGGAATGAGCCGATTGGGGTTGAAAGCCCGTCCACATGCCTTGCATGAGTTGCAGGCGGCAGCTTCTGTTGGGCAAATGGGGTTAATCAGGAATTTTGAAAATAAATTTCAGCGACATAATTTGCTGACTGCGCAGGTTTTATTGACGCATGATGATTTATCGGATCGACAGCGATATCTGAATGCGCGTAGCACCCTGCTGGCATTGCTGGATTTTGGTGTGATTCCTGTCATTAATGAAAACGATGCCGTTGCTACAGATGAAATCCGGTTTGGTGATAACGATACCTTGGGCGCTTTGGTCGCTAATTTGGTGGAAGCAGATTTATTGATTATTTTGACTGATCAGACCGGCTTGTTTGATGCTGATCCCAGCGTTAATTCGAAGGCCAAATTAATTGCCAGAGCCGGCGTTAATGATGACTTGTTGGATGATGTTGCTGGTGGGAGTCGTAGCGGTCTTGGTCGTGGCGGGATGTATACCAAAGTACGCGCGGCACGTTTAGCGGCTAGATCCGGTGCGGCGACAGTGATTGTTTCTGGGCAGATTGAGAATGTTATTACTGCTGTAATTGCCGGCCGTGAAGTAGGGACTTATTTGATTCCTGATATAGCTCCTTTAGCCGCTAGAAAGCGCTGGTTAGCAGGGCAGTTGCAAAGTAAGGGGTGTCTGGTGTTGGATGATGGGGCGGTAAATATTCTTAAGAGTGCCGGGAAAAGTTTGTTGGCTGTTGGAGTGAAGACTGCAAAAGGAGAGTTTAAGCGTGGCGATCTGGTAAGTTGTGTTGATTTTCAGGGAGTTGAAGTTGCCAGAGGGTTGGTGAACTACGGTTCTGAAGAAGTGAAAAAAATTGCTGGAAAACCCAGTCACGAGTTTGAGGTATTGATTGGTTATTCCGATGAAGAGGAATTGATACATCGAGATAATCTGGTAGTGGTTTGATGTAGCTACGCAGGCCGTCGTTATTTATTGACCAATAAAAAGCCGCTTTATAAGCGGCTTTTTTAAGCATTTTGACGGCCTGTATTCTAAGCCATTGCGCGAACTTTTGCGTTCAAGCGACTTTTACTGCGAGCGGCTTTGTTTTTGTGAATAATGCCTTTGCTGACAGCTGAATCGATAACAGGTACAGCTGTTTTAAAAGTGGCTTGCGCCAGTTCTTTATCATTCGCATTAACAGCGGCGATGACTTTTTTAATGAAGGTGCGTAAATTGCTGCGATGTCCCGCATTGCGAACACGGCTTTTCTCGGCCTGACGCGCTCTTTTTTTAGCTTGTGGTGAATTAGCCATGGTTTATCAATTCAAATATATGTTACAAGAACCGCACATTATCTGTATAAATGCTATTATTGTCAAATTTTATTGGGTAGTTACACAGTCAGTTTGCTTAGGCAGATTCAGGTGTTGATTAATGGAGACTAACAGTTGAGCCGGCAGCTTTTTAAATCCACCGCTATCGTCAGTAGCATGACCATGATTTCACGTATTCTGGGGTTTATCCGGGATATGTTGTTTGCACGAATTTTTGGTGTAGATTCCGGAACAGATGCTTTTTTTGTGGCCTTTAAAATTCCCAATTTTTTGCGTCGATTGTTTGCAGAAGGTGCCTTTGCACAGGCCTTTGTGCCGGTATTGTCTGATTATAAAGAGCAGGGTGGCAAGGAGGCGTTAAAATGCTTTATCGACAGAACGGCAGGAACTTTAGCGCTGGTGCTTATGTTAGTGACAATTATCGGTATGGTAGCGGCACCGGTACTGATAACTGTTTTTGCCCCTGGCTTTTTGTGGGAAAGTAAGCAGTATGATTTGGCCGTGCAGATGTTGCGCATTACTTTTCCCTATCTTTTTTTTATTTCGTCAGTGGCATTTGCAGGCGGAATATTAAATTCTCACGGTAAGTTTGCTGTCCCGGCATTTACACCGGTTTTCCTGAACTTATGTATGATTGCTGCTGCAATCTGGCTGGCACCATTAATGCGGGAT
Source organism: uncultured Methylomarinum sp. (assembly GCA_964474415.1). GTDB lineage: Bacteria > Pseudomonadota > Gammaproteobacteria > Methylococcales > Methylomonadaceae > Methylomarinum. Next base: position 23,236 of record CAYYSO010000003.1, read on the forward strand.
CCGGTTATGGCGCTGGCATGGGGTGTTTTCGCTGCCGGCGTGGTGCAGTTAATGTTTCAATTTCCAGCCCTGATGCGACTGGGTCTTATGCCGAGACTAAGGTTTGGTTTTTCTGATGACGGTGTAAAACGCATCATGAAACTGATGTTGCCGGCCATCTTTGGTGTGTCTGTTACCCAAATCAATTTGCTGCTGGATACCTTGATAGCCTCATTCCTGGCGGCCGGGAGCATATCCTGGCTTTATTATTCTGACCGTTTGGTGGAATTTCCATTAGGCGTTTTCGGGATTGCGTTGGCTACCGTTATTTTGCCCAATTTATCGAAAAACCATGCGGCAAATGATCCGGTTGCCTTTTCAAAATCGTTAGACTGGGGGCTGCGTTTGGTGTTGCTGATTGCTGTGCCGGCATCAGTTGGTTTGTTGTTACTAGCAGAGCCAATGTTGTCTACTTTGTTTCAGTATGATGAATTTGGCTCAAATGATGTAAAGTTAGCCGGTAAAAGTCTGATGGCTTATTCGGTAGGTTTGTTGGGGTTTATTCTGGTCAAGGTGCTGGTGCCGGGATTTACTTCACGAAAGGATACCAAAACACCGGTTCGTTTTGGGGTTTATGCCATGATTGCTAATATGGGTATGAATGTGGCGCTGGTTTTTCCATTGGCACATGCCGGGCTGGCTTTGGCAACTTCGCTGGGGGCCTTTTTTAATGCATCATTGCTATTAGGCAAGTTGCTTAAGGAAAAAATCTACAAGCCGGGTAAAAACTGGCGAATCTTTATATTACGCATTATTCTGGCTAATGAGGTTATGGCGGTGTTTCTTTATCGTTTTGTTGATGCACGGTTGTGGTTGGACTGGGCGGCAAGTGAAAGGATAATTAATCTGGCTCTGTGGATTGGACTTGGGGCATTGGTTTATGCTGTCTCATTGTTAATTACAGGGTTCAGAGTGCGACATTTATCAGGACGTTAAAAACTTGTGATTTATTATATTATCCTTATATTAGAGTAAAAAATCCGCATTTTTTAATATTTTTGAAGCGTGCGAAGTATATAATTTCATTCTAAACACTATAACTATTGAAGATATGAAAACAATGACGATCGGTTTTATTGGTGGCGGCAATATGGCGGCCAGTTTGATAACAGGGTTAATTGAAAGTGGACATGCGCCTGAACAGATTTGGGTTTCAGACATAAATGAGCAAGCGTTACAGTCATTAGTCGCTAAATTGAAGGTAAATATTTCCGGTAATAACGAGACCGTTGTCCAGAAAGCGGATGTTGTTGTGTTAGCGGTAAAACCTCAGGTTATGCGTTCGGTAGCTGAAAAAATCGCACCAATGTTATTACAGAAAAATACCCTGGTAGTTTCTATTGCAGCCGGGGTTACCCAGCAAAGTCTTTCAAAATGGCTGGGTCAGGATGTTGCTATCGTTCGCTGTATGCCAAATACACCAGCTCTGGTATTAACTGGCGCCACAGCATTACATGCGAATGATAAAGTTAATGAGGAACAAAAAAATCTGGCGGAAAATATTTTACGAGCAGTAGGTCTTGCCTTGTGGGTGGATAATGAATGTGAACTGGATGCTGTAACAGCTGTATCCGGTAGCGGTCCAGCCTATTATTTTTTGTTGATGGAAGCCATGGAAAAGGCAGGAATTGAACTGGGCCTAAATGAACGCACCGCTAGATTATTGACTCAACAAACCGCATTGGGAGCCGCAAAAATAGCGCTGGAATCGACTGAATCGCCAGTTCAATTAAGGGAACGAGTTACATCACCGGGCGGTACCACGCAACGTGCGATTGAAACTTTTCAACAGGAAGGTTTTGTACAACTGGTTTCCAATGCGCTGCACGCTGCCCGAGACCGTTCGATTGAAATGTCATCAGAACTAGGGGAAAAATAATGACTTCAACTTACATGACTGATCCACTGGTTTTTTTAATTGATACGCTGTTTTCCCTGTATATTCTAGCGATAATTTTGCGCTTTTTGTTGCAATGGACGCGCGCGGATTTTTATAATCCCATTTCGCAATTTCTGGTTAAAGTGACGCATCCACCTTTGAAAGTATTGCGACGTTTTGTCCCCTCAGTCGGCAAAATTGATACTTCTTCATTGGTGTTAGCATTGTTGCTGCAGATGGTTGCCGACTTTTCTATACTGGCAATCAAGGGTTTGGTGGTTGGTTTGCCGGCGCTGATGATAATATCGGCAACCGAGCTGGTGTCTCTGTTTATCAATGTATTTATATTTGCTATTTTTGCCCGGGCGATTTTAAGCTGGTTTGATCCCGGTAACTATAATGTCGCTTCATCAATTTTGTATTGCTTGACCGAGCCGGTATTGAATATTTGCCGGAAAATAGTACCCGATTTGGGAGGGATAGATTTATCTCCTTTGATTGCCTTGGTTTTACTGCAACTGGCAAAAATGATGATTTTGCCGCCATTGCATCAATTAGCGGGTTTGATTGGATGATACATGAGTGGTGGGCGAAGTTTATATTTTTATCTAATATATAAATGGGAATTAAATTTGATCCGGTTATGACATGTTGAATTTTTGCTTACGAAAGATTATTGCTGCCTCTTTTATACTGTTGCTTTTCTGTTGGCAGAATGGTTATGCAAAAAAAATGTATCGCTGGGTTGATGGACAGGGACGAGTATTTTTTTCCGATCAGGTGCCGCAGGATCAGATAAAACATAAAAGAGAATCTTTAAATAAAAGTGCTCGAGTGGTTGATATAATGGAAGAAGCGAAAACCAAAGAGCAAATCGAACTGGAGAAAAGACTTAAAATACTGCGAATGCAGCAGGAAAAAATTATTGCCAAACAGAAGTCAAATGACAAGGTTCTGCTGAGCACCTTCCGCAATGTGGATGATATGAAGATGGCATTAAGGGGTAAATTGGCAGCGCTTGACGCGCAAAGAAAAGTGGCCGAAGGTAATTTGTTGCGTTTACAAATACAACTGCAACAGCAACAAAAAAAGGCGGCAAGTTATGAGCGTAACGGTCAGAAAGTACCAAAAACATTATTAACAAAAATAGCGGCCTCAAAAGAACAGATTGATGCTGCGAAGATTGAAATTCATCGGCATATTGAAAAAAGAGTCGCTATTAAAAAAGACTTTGAAATGGATATTGCACGCTTCAGCTTTTTAACGCAATCCAGGTCTGAAGCGGGTCGGTTAAGCAATAGGTCTGCTGAACATAAAGCGGCTAAAGAACTGGGACTGTTTATTTGTGAAAATGCAGAGCAATGTGAAAAAGCCTGGAATATTGCGCGTCATTTTGTTGATATTCACTCAACTACAGGGGTTGATATAGATACCGACAAACTGGTTATGCGGGCGACTCCGGTAATCGATAGCGATTTAAGTTTGTCCATTTCCAGATTAAAACTGAATAAACATAGGCAGCAGATATTTCTGGATATCCGCTGCCGCAAATCTTCCCTGGGTATGGAACTTTGCATCAGTCCCAAAGTAAAGGCTATTCGAAGCTCTTTCAGTCAGTTTATTCAGTCGGGTTTAGGTAACGCGCAATAAATAATCTACTCAGATTGCGCAGAATGTTTGTTTGTCTTCAAGGCGTAGCAACAGGCGCATAGCAGGCTACGCAACTGTTGCTACAATGCGGAAGACAGACAAAAAGACAAGCAAGGTGGGCGGATTGTTTATTGTGCGTTGCCTTAGTGCCTGAGCAATAATGTTCCCACTCCTTCATCGGTCAACAGTTCCAGTAATACCGCATGATCGACGCGTCCATCAATAATGTGAACACTGTTTACCCCGCCTTTTAACGCATCGGTTGCACAATGTGTTTTCGGGATCATTCCACCGGCGATAGTGCCATCGCTAATCAAGGCGTCAATATCGCTAATAGACAATCCGGTAAGCAGTTGTTGTTGTTTGTCTAGTATGCCGGCTGTATTGGTGAGTAATATTAATTTTTCCGCCTTTAAAACTTCAGCTACCTTGCCGGCTACCAGGTCGGCATTGATATTATAAGAGTGGCCGTCTTTGCCGACTCCAATAGGCGCTATGACTGGTATAAAATCGCTGTGTCCCAGCATATCCACGACAGCAGGGTCTATGCTGCTGACTTCGCCAACATGACCGAGATCGACAATTTCAGAGGCAGCGGTTTCCGGAGTTGATTTTTGCATGGTAATTTTACGGGCATGGATAAAATTGCCGTCTTTGCCGGTTAATCCAACTGCTTTACCGCCATGCATATTGATCAGGTTGACGATCTGTTTGTTAACCAGGCCACCTAAAACCATTTCCACCACATCCATGGTTTCGCTGTCGGTGACGCGCATGCCGTCTATAAATTCAGTGGATTTACCGATTTTTTCCAGTAAATGACCGATTTGCGGCCCCCCGCCATGCACCACGATGGGGTTAATGCCAACCAGCTTCATGAGAACTATATCGCGGGCAAAGCTGTGTTTGAGTTCCTCATCAACCATGGCATTGCCGCCAAACTTGATGATAATGGTTTTGCCTTGAAATTTTTGAATATAAGGTAAGGCTTCAATCAGGACATGAGCAATCTGGTGGGCTGTGTTTGTTTTCATAGAGTTGTAGAAATAGAAATGTATGATGATACTGAGCGAGTTTAAAAAAACATATGATCATCACAAAGAACACCAGGTAAAATTTTAGATTAAATCCCGGCGGTCTCTGTGGGGGGGGGTTAAAACGGTAATGATATATCCGGTTTGATTTGCAGCATTAAAGATCTGAATTGTTCCTGGATGCGTGTTAATGCTTCAGGGGTATCAGCTTCAAAACGAATGACTACTGAAGGGGTGGTGTTAGAGGCTCTTATCAGCCCCCAGCCATCATCAAAATCCACCCGCATGCCATCAATATTCAAAATATTGCCATCGTGAAAATTAGCGATGCTGAACATTTGTTCAATAAAGCGGGAATTCTCACCTTCATTCATGTCGACGGTCAGTTCCGGTGTATTAATACTATCGGGTAAATCAGCAAATACCTCGTTGCTTGGGCGACTGTCTGCAGATAATATTTCGATCATGCGGGCGGCTGAATAGAGTCCGTCATCGAAACCGAACCAGCGATCGTTAAAGAAGATATGTCCACTCATTTCACCTGCGAGAGCGGCACCGGTTTCTTTGAGTTTGGCTTTCATCAGAGAGTGACCTGTTTTCCACATTAACGGACGGCCGCCATGTTTAATGATTTGATCACCCAGATGACGCGAACATTTCACATCAAAAATAATTTCCGAACCGGGTTTGGCAGATAATACGTCTTTGGCGAATAACATCATTTGTCGATCCGGCCAGATGATTTTACCATGCGAATCCACAATACCCAGTCTGTCGCCGTCACCATCAAGAGCAATACCGACATCCGCTTCATGATATTTGACTGCGGCAATCAAATCATGGAGGTTTTCCGGTTTGCTGGGGTCTGGATGATGGTTAGGAAATGAGCCATCGATATCACAATACAGTTCGATCACTTCACAGCCGATAGTTTTTAATAACACCGGTGCCAGTTCACCGGCAACGCCGTTGCCACAATCCAGCACAATTTTCATAGGTCGGACGATATGAATGTCTTCGGAAATCATACCAATATATTCGTTGGTAAACATACTGTTTTGTTCTATGGAACCGCGCATTCCGGATTCAAAGTCATCGTTTTCGATGCGCTGTTTCAACTTCTGAATTTTATCGTTAGCCAGTGTTTCTCCCTTAATCACCATTTTCAGACCGTTATAATTGGCAGGATTATGGCTGCCGGTTATCATGATGCCAGAACGACCTTCGGTGTGATGGGTTACGAAATACAGTACCGGTGTAGGTATCATGCCGATATCCAGAACATCACGCCCGGTAGATACTATTCCTTCAGCCAGTGAAGCGGAAAGTACTCTGCTTGAGGTTCGCCCGTCCCGGCCAATGACAATAGTTTTAATATTCTGCGTCTTGGCTTCACTGCCTATCGCCTGGCCGATTTTGAAGACAATATCAGTGGTTAGAGATTGATCGACAATACCACGGATATCATAAGCTCTGAAAATGTGGTCTATGTTATTAAAAGCGCTGAATGGTGTGGCTGTCGTTTCATAGCTCGGATTAGCCGGTTTGCTGTTGTCTTGTATCAATGTTTCCGTTTGTGTTTTAGTGGCTGGCATATCAGGCAGGTTATCTTCAACTTCAATACCCCGATTCACATCAAGAAAACTGGTATCCAGGCCGTCATCAAAAAAACTGTCATCAAAATCATCCGCTGGAGTGATATCGTTGTCATCCTGTTTATCAATCACCCGTTTATATTGGGCCAGCGTCGAGACAATGGGTTTCATCTCATTAAGCAGTACCGGATAATTGCCGGTTATTTTACCGGCCATCATATCCTTTGCTGCTTTAATAATGCTGCTTTGATCTTGTCTGAGATATTCTGTCAGCTTTCTATAACCAACGAAGAATGCCAGGCAGGCTATCAGACTGGAAAGAGCTATGGAAGAAATAATCAAGTCTAGGTTAGAACTGGTGCTTTTATTGACAGAGCGAAAATAGATATTCCACTTGCTGTGAGGAATAGTGATTTTGTCATCTGCTTCTGCTTTATCGTTGGAGTTGTTACCCGCCATCGCTAACAGCGTTCTATCCTGTTTAACTTCAATAACCGCTTCTTTGGGGGTTACTTGATTGATGATCGTTTTAACAAAATCAAATTGTAAACTGGCCAATATTACGCCTAAGATCTGACCATGACTGCTGACTTTGCTGGTGATAGCTAAATGTCGCTGTTTACCTTCTCCCTGAATACTTGGTTTTTGTTTTGTTAATAAGGTTTCTTGGACCATTTCCAAGTCTGCAAATCCCATATGAGGAGTGCTTGATTCATCAGTTTCACTGATATTCGAGGGCAGTAATCTGATTTTTAAAGCGAGAGGCGTTAACGTTCCCAGCTTTTCTTCTGTATTTTTTATGACCGATTCATCTTGACTTTCAAGGGCTGCAATGACTTCCGGCATTTGCGCGATACCATCAACGCTTTGTTGCAAAATGTTAAGTTGGCTGGAAATGGCTAGGGAAATTCCTTTTGCTAAAGTCTCGGTACTGTCATGTTTTGCCTGTTCTATATCCGGTAATGAAAACCAATATACACTGCTGCCGGCCAATAAAATCATGACGACTGCAATGGCAGACAATAAACTGAAAATACGAGCCATTTTATTTCTCCGTAATTAGGTTTAGTGACGTCCGGTATGCCCAAAGCCACCTTCTCCACGATGGCTTTCATTAAATTCTGTCACACAGTCAAATTCTGTCTGGATGACAGGGACAAATACCATTTGTGCGATACGTTCTCCAATTGAGATTTCAAATGTACTATCACCACGATTCCAGCAGGAAACAAAAACCTGGCCTTGATAATCAGAGTCGACCAGGCCGACAAGATTTCCCAGCACTATGCCATGTTTATGGCCGAGACCTGATCTAGGTAACAATATGGCTGCCAGGGTTGGCTCATTGATGTGAATAGCCAGACCGGTTGGGATGAGTATTGTTTCACCGGGGTTGAGTGTCACAGCTTCATCCAGACAGGCTCTTAAATCAAGGCCGGCAGACCCCGCTGTTGCATATTCAGGCAAAGGTATTTCATTACCCAGGCGCTTGTCCAGTATTTTAAGCTGTATTTTTTTCATCAAGTCTCTCTGCGATTAATTCAATCAGTTGTTCTGCAAGGTGTTGTTTATTGGACATAGCCAGCGTTTTTTTATCATGCTTCCAGAAAACCAGCAACGCATTGACATCGCTGTCAAAACCGCCCTGTTCCTGGCCTACCCGGTTAGCGGCAATCATATCCAGTTTTTTGTCACGCAGTTTGTTTTGTGCGTAAGTTTCCAGATCATTGGTTTCTGCAGCAAAACCTACGACAAAGGGTTTTTGTTCAAGTTGAGCGACTGCAGCAATAATGTCTTTGTTACGCTGTAGGCGAATAACACTATTGGCGCCCTGTTTTTTTATTTTTTGCTGTTCAATAAGAGCAGGTCGGTAATCGGCAACGGCAGCGGCGCCAATGTAGATGTCATAATGGCCGGCCTGTGGAACTATGGCATCATACATTTGCTGTGCACTTTCAACCTTGACGACTGTTGCAGCAGCAGGTGCCGGGATATTGACCGGGCCGCTGACCAGCGTCACCTGGGCGCCTGCTTTTATGGCTGCCTGTGCTATAGCATAGCCCATTTTTCCGGAACTGCGATTAGTAATATAGCGAACAGGATCTAGCGCTTCCCGGGTTGGGCCGGCGCTGATGAGCACTTTCAGGCCCATTAGTGGCGTATTATTGTTTTGCAGTAAATGAGTACAAATCTTTTCAGGTTCTGACATTCTGCCAAAACCGTTTTCTCCACAGGCCTGGTCACCCGCCTCCGGGCCGATTATGTGCACACCGTACTGTTGTAAGCGGTTGATATTATCCTGAGTAACAGTTTTCCCCCACATCGCCTGATTCATGGCCGGAGCGATGTGTACTGGACAATCTGCGGCCAGATAAAGGGTAGACAACAGGTCGTCAGCCAGACCATGGCTCATTTTGGCTATCATGTTGGCAGTGGCCGGAGCAATAATAATCTCATCAGCCCAGCGAGCCAGGTTAATATGTCCCATGGCGTTTTCTTCATCGACATTCAGTAGTTGGCTATGGACCGGATTGCCGCTTAGAGCCTGAAAAGTTAACGAGGAAATGAATTGAGTGGCTGATTGTGTCATGACGACGCGTACCTCAGCGTTTTGTTTGCGTAACAGCCTGACCAGTTCAGCAGATTTATAGGCTGCAATGCCGCCACAAATACCCAATAAAATTTGTTTGTTACGTATTCTTTTCACGTCCACTTTCCAATAAACAACTCCGTATTATGGCAAATGGCGGAATATTCTTCTATGCTTATTTTTTTAGAAGATAGAGGATAGTGATGTATTGTTTTATTGTTTGAAGCGGGGATATTATGGCAATAAAGGATTGGCCTGCGGATGAGCGGCCAAGGGAAAAATTATTACAAAAAGGTGCGGGAGTATTAACTGATGCAGAATTACTGGCTATCTTTTTACGTACTGGAACACAGGGTAAATCAGCAGTCGATTTAGCCCGGGAATTGCTGGATAATTTTGGTTCATTAAAAGCGCTGTTGGAGGCTGATCAGGCGCGTTTCTGTCAAGCTAACGGACTGGGGCCGGCCAAATACGCACAGTTACAGGCGGTACTGCAAATGGCCAAGCGACATTTTGAAGAAATTTTACAGAATAATGACGCTTTGACCAGTCCGGAAATAACGCGCGCTTATTTAAGTGCTCAATTGCGTGGTTACAGTTACGAAGTCTTTGCTTGTTTGTTTCTGGATAATCAGCATCGAGTGTTGCAGTTTGAGGAATTGTTTCGGGGAACGATTGACGGCGCTAATGTGTATCCACGGGAAGTAGCAAAAAAAGCGCTGATGCATAATGCTGCGGCAATCATTTTTGCGCACAATCATCCGTCAGGTATCAATGAACCGAGCCAGGCTGACAGACAGATTACCGATAAGTTAAAACAGGCTTTGGCGTTATTTGATATACGCGTGCTGGATCACTTTATTATCGGTGACGGCAAGCCATATTCATTTGCTGAACACGGCTTGTTGTAGTAAGTTTATTCCTGTGTTAGCTTGATTTCCGCTTCGCGATATTTGGCGGCGCATTGGTCTGTAACTTCTTTGGGTAGCGATGGGCCGGGGGGAATTTTGTCCCAGTCCAGTGATTCCAGATAATCGCGCAGGTACTGTTTATCAAAGCTGGGTGGACTGATGCCGACCCGGTATTGTTCAACAGGCCAGAATCTTGATGAGTCAGGAGTGAGCGCCTCGTCAATCAAATATAACACTCCTTCGTCATCGACACCAAATTCAAATTTTGTATCAGCGATAATGATACCGCGTTGTTTAGCATATAGCGCTGCTTCTGAGTATAGCTTCAGGCTGATATCGCGTATTTTCTCAGCCATTTCCTGGCCTAATAACGGTACTGTGTCTGCGAATGAAATATTGACGTCATGGTCGCCTAGCTCGGCCTTGGTCGACGGAGTGTAGATGGCTTCAGGCAATTGTTGAGCTAGCTGCAGGCCGGATTTTAGTTCTATTCCACAAATCGAGCCACTTTTTTGATAATCTTTCCAGCCGGAACCAATCAGATAACCTCGAACAATGGCTTCAACCGGTAATGGTTTTAAATGTTTCACAATAATTGCCCGGCCATCAACCTGTGAACGTTCCGTGGCATCAGGAATAATTTGTTCCAGCGTCATATCCGTTGCTAGGTGATTGGGAATAATGGCTTTCATTTTATCAAACCAGAAGTTGGAAACATTGGTTAAAACACGGCCTTTGCCGGGAATAGGGTCGGGCAGAATAACATCAAACGCGGACATTCTATCGGTGGTGACAATGAGTAAATGCTTGGTATCAATCTCATAAATATCACGGACTTTTCCTCGAGCCAGCAGTTTTAAATTTGACAATGAGGATTGATAAAGTGCAGTAGGCGCAGTCATAAGGTTGGTTGTGAAGGATGAAATATTGCTATTTTAACATTAATTCTATAATTTGAAGTGTTGTGATTATTGAATTTAAAGGATTTCAGAATTATGAGTTGGTTGGGGAAAGTGGTTGGGGGAACATTTGGTTTCCTGATGGGCGGGCCGTTGGGCGCTATTCTGGGCGCATCTATAGGGCATCAGTTTGATGCTGAATTGGAGATTGATGAAAGCTTGAATCCAGGTCACCAGCAGCGGGTACAGATGGCTTTTTTTACCGCGACCTTTTCGGTAATGGGGCATATTGCCAAGGCTGACGGGCGTGTTTCCCCGGCAGAAATTAACCTGGCTAATAAAATTATGGATGAAATGGGGATAACAGGCGAGGTGCGCGAAACAGCTATTAAGCTGTTTCAGCAAGGAAAAAAAATAGATTTTCCAATAAATGATGTGTTGGCGCAATTTCGTCACGAATGTCACCGGCGGACGAACTTAATTCGCATGTTTATAGAAATTCAGATTCAGGCGGCCTTTGCTGATGGAAAGCTAAGGCCAGCAGAAGAAACGATTCTGCTTAATATTTGTGTACAATTACATATTTCCCGTTTTGAATATGAAGCCATTAAGTTGCAATTTCAGGCGCAACAACGTTTTTATGGTGGCCGTCGGAAACATCAATGGCAAGCCGCCAGACCGCAAAGAAATGCAGTGCAAGATGCTTACGCTGTGTTAGGCATTAAAGCGTCAGCCAGTGATGCTGAAATTAAAAAAGCCTACCGTCGGTTAATCAGCCAACATCATCCGGATAAATTGGTGGCTAAAGGCTTGCCTGAAGAAATGATGACACTGGCCAAAGAAAAAACCCAGCAAATCAGAAAGGCATATGAGACTATCAGGATGGCAAGAGGAAATTGATACAAGAATCAATACAGACTGGATTTATCTTCACCAGTCTCAGCTAGTGTCATTTCCTCATCATCCAGTGTGCCGGCATTTTCGGTGCCCAGTTTGATCATCAAACGGACTTCGTTTCTGGAGTCTGCGGCATTGAGAGCATCTTCATAACCAATTTTTCCAGCGCTATAGAGGTCATACAGCGCCTGATCAAAGGTTTGCATACCATGTTCACGGGAGTTCTTCATCAGCTCTTTCAATTTGTGGACTTCGCCTTTACGTATCAAGTCTGAAACTAATGGAGTATTTAACAGGATTTCAATGGCTGGATAACGGCCTTTGCCATCAGCCCGTTTGATTAGTTGTTGAGCGACAATACCTCGCAGGTTCAATGATAAATCCATAAATAATTGGTTATGCATTTCATCCGGGAAAAAATGCAGGATCCTGTCTATAGCCTGGTTGGCGTTATTGGCGTGTAAAGTACAAAGACACAAGTGACCGGTTTCGGCAAAAGTGATGGCGTGTTGCATGGTTTCCCGGGTACGAACTTCTCCAATCAGAATAACGTCTGGCGCTTGACGTAAGGTGTTTTTCAGCGCTACTTCATAGGATTCAGTGTCGAGTCCCACTTCACGCTGAGTGATAATGCAACCCAGATGGGGGTGCATAAACTCGATGGGATCCTCAATGGTAATAATATGTCCGTTGCTGTTTTCATTACGATGTCTAATTAAAGCTGCCAATGATGTCGATTTACCGGTACCAGTTGCTCCCACAAAAATGACCAGGCCGCGTTTGTACATGATTAAATCTTTTAAAGTCGGCGGCAAATGAATGTTTTCTGCTGTGGGTATTTCAGTTTCAATACGCCGCAACACCATCGCAGCAGCGTCGCGCTGAGTCAGTGCGCTAACTCTGAAACGGCCCAGCTTGGGTACACTGAGGGCAAACTGACATTCCTTGGTGTTTTCAAATTCATCCCGTTGACGTTGTTCCATGATGCTTAAAACAATTTTTCTGGATTGTTCATTGGTTAAGGCATTTTTTGAGATATCAACAACCTTGCCGTCTATTTTCATTGCTGGCGGTTTGCCGGCGGTGATAAAAAGATCGGAAGCTTTTTTTTCCACCATAAGATGCAGCAGTGCATTAAAATCCATTGAATTTTCTCCTAACGGAACATGTCTTTGTTGACTGCTTTAACCATAGCGGTTTTTGCAGTGATCAAGCCCTTCTCAACCTGCTCTTTGAGATTTTGATCCAGTGTTTGCATGCCTTCTTTGCGACCGGTTTGAATAGCGGAATACATTTGCGCGACCTTGGCCTCTCTGATTAGATTACGAATGGCAGCGGTTCCGACCATGATTTCATGGGCGGCTATCCGGCCGCCACCGATTTTTTTCAATAATGTCTGCGAGATGACTGCTTGTAAAGATTCGGATAGCATAGACCGGATCATGTCTTTTTCGGCAGCGGGAAATACGTCGATAACCCGGTCGATGGTTTTGGCAGCCGAGGTGGTGTGCAGAGTGCCAAATACCAAGTGACCGGTTTCAGCAGCGGTTAATGCCAGCCGAATCGTTTCCAGATCACGCATCTCGCCGACCAGAATAATATCGGGGTCTTCCCGCAAGGCGGAACGCAGGGCTTCATTAAACCCCAGCGTGTCACGATGGACCTCGCGTTGGTTGATCAGGCATTTCTGGCTTTCATGAACAAACTCAATAGGATCTTCAACTGTCAGAATGTGCGCATATTCTGTGGTATTGATATGATTAATCATGGCAGCCAGGGTGGTTGATTTACCGGAGCCGGTAGGCCCTGTTACCAGAATCAGACCTCTGGGTTTTTTACAGACCTCTTCAAAAAACTTGGGTGCATTCAATTGTTCCAGCGATAATACTTCTGAAGGGATGGTTCTGAATACTGCTCCGGCGCCGCGTTCCTGATTGAACGCATTGACCCTGAAACGGGCAACATTGGGCAGGGCAAAGGAAAAGTCTGTTTCCAGAAATTCTTCATAATCACGGCGCTGTTTATCATTCATGATGTCGTAAATCAGCGCATGGACTTCTTTGTGATCCAGTGCCGGGATATTGATTCGGCGAATGTCACCGTCAACTCTGATCATTGGCGGCAGACCGGCCGAAAGGTGTAAGTCAGATGCTTTGTTTTTTACTGAGAAAGCCAGTAATTCAGCGATGTCCATACGAGTCCCCGTCATTAAAAAAATTTTTGCTAATAATTAGCAATAAACATAGTTCAACTCTTTGTTTTTTTGAAGCCGTGTTGTTTAATAATCAATATTACCCACAGTAGACTTTTTTATGTCAACAATACAGCAAAGATTCAGCAAAATTCGTTCACAAATCAGGCAGGCCGAAATATCTTCAGCTAGAGATGCGGGCAGTGTACAATTACTGGCGGTCAGCAAGACAAAATCGGCACGGGATGTTGCGCTTGCATATCAGTTGGGGCAGCGACATTTTGGCGAAAGTTATTGTCAGGAAGCTCTGGTCAAACAACAGGCTTTGGGAGCGTTTAATATTACCTGGCATTTTATTGGCCCGATTCAATCCAACAAAACCAAAGCGATTGCCAGGTATTTTTCCTGGGTACACAGCGTGGACCGGTTGAAAATTGCCAGACGCCTGAGTGAACAGAGGCCCATTGACCTGCCGCCACTCAATATCTGTTTGCAGGTGAATATCAGTGGAGAATCGAGCAAGTCAGGCATCATGTTGTCCGAATTGCCACAATTAATCGAGCAAGTCAAAGGGCTGGCAAATATCCGCTTGCGTGGAGTGATGGCCGTACCCGAACCGGAAAGCGATTACCTGCGGCAATGCCAGCCATACAGGCAACTTTACCAGACCGTAAACCAGCTGAATATGGCGGAACTGGATAGCTTTTCTTTTGGTATGACTGGCGATTTGAAAGCCGCTATTGCAGAAGGATCAACCATTGTGCGGATAGGAACTGCATTGTTTGGTCCAAGGACATATTGATAGTATTTATCACATAATCTTGTGATAGCAATAGTCTGATCCCCATCATTAATAACAAAACAGCGATTAATGGACGTAAAACTTTATCAGGTAGTTTTTTACCAATTAGACTGCCCAGATAAATTGCCGGCAAGCCGCCAGATAACAAGCCGAATAATAAGCTGAAATCAATAGAACCAAAATGCAAATGGCCGAAGCCGGCAATGGCGGTGAGCGGTACGGCATGAGCCAGATCAGTGCCGACAATGGCGATCGGACGTTTACGTGGATACAGCAGAAATAAAATAGCCGAACCGATAGCCCCGGCTCCTACCGAGGATAAGGTGACGACAATTCCCAGTAAACATCCCGATAAAATGGTAAGTTGCGGACGACTGTTGCGGATTAAGTTAACGATCGGGCTGTCGCCATGTTTGCTGTGGATAAAACCTAGCAAACGGTTTTTAATCATAATAATCGCAGCCGTCAGAACCAGCATGATACCCAGCGTGCCGATAATGATGTGGTCATAATTAAAACCGCTATCCCGTAGATGTTCCAACATAAAAATCGTCAGAATAGAGCAGGGTACACTGCCGCTGCCCAGCAATAAAACCACTTTCCAGTCTACGGTGCTGTTTTTATGGTGAAAAAATACGCCGCTACATTTGGTAATGGCGGCATAAAGTAAGTCGGTACCGACTGCGATAGTTGGTGAAATGCCGAAACCGAGTACCAGAATCGGTGTCATCAGAGAGCCTCCACCAACGCCTGTCAGACCGATAATCAGGCCGACCAGTGCGCCCGCCGCAATGTGAATCAATTCCATGATAAGTCCGGAAGTCAAAAGATGAGCAAATATAACGGAAACAATATATATTTAAAAGTAATTAAAAGTTATTGGCTTATTCCAAAAAAAGATAATGAAATTGCAACAGTTGCTTTATTTGCAGGAGATCCGGCGTCATCAATTTAATATTTCCAAAGCTGCAGTAACGTTGTGTACTTCGCAATCGGGTATCAGTAAGCAAATTCAACTGCTGGAACTGGAATTGGGTGTTGAGTTATTTCAACGCAAGGGCAAACAGTTGATTTCTTTCAGCGAAGTGGGGAAGAAGGTCTTCAGGCTGGTTGAGGAAGCTTTAAGTAAAGTAGATGATATTCGGTTGCTGACGGAAGAGCTAAATCAGCGTAATCAATCTTTATCGATTGCCACGACTCATACTCAGGCACGTTATGTATTGCCCGTCATTGTTGAAAAGTTTGTTCGCAGCTATCCGGATATTAATTTGCACATTCATCAGGGCACACCGACACAAATTGCGATGATGCTTGAACAAGGTGAGGTTGACATTGCGATTGCAACAGAGGCTTTGTCAGAGCGTGAAGCGTTGGTTGCGATGCCGTGTTACCAATGGAGTCGCAGTATTGTGATACCAAAAAATCATCCACTGGCACAAAAACAACAAATTACCCTGCAGGACATTATTAAATTCCCGATCATTACTTATGTGCAAGGCTTTACCGGCCGTCATAAAGTGGATGAAGTTTTTGCCAAACATCATTTAATACCGGATATTGTGCTGACAGCGGTGGATGCTGATGTCATTAAAACCTATGTACGACTGGGACTTGGAATTGGGATTATAGCCAATATGGCGTTTAATCAGGAACAGGATGCTGACTTGCAGGTACTGGATGCCAAAGCGCTGTTTGGTATCAGCACCAGTCGTATCGCAATTAAACGGGAGAAATATATCAAGGCTTATATTTTTCAGTTTATTGAAATGTTTGCGACACATTTAACACCTGAAGTAGTGAGGCGAGCACTAGATTGTCAGGATAATGCACAAATCCACAGGCTGTTTGAAGATTATTCGGTGCCGGTTTTTCATACATGATTGTTTAGCAACTGTTTTCTCCAGGGTTATTTGCACTTTATTGGGGAGAGTAGAATCTGTTCCGGTAAAATGGTAAAGTTCTGTCCTTAATCCTAGTCATCTGCCAGGCATGACCATTAAGCTATGAAAAAACAAAACCTAACAATAAATACTATTTTTGCATTGACAGCCGTTTTGGGTGTCGCTGTTTCATTGAGCGGTTGTTCCGACGACAAGCCGAAAACTGTTGTCAAAAAAGCCGAACACGCCTCCTTTGACCATGCTCATGGTATGGAAGTCACTAATCTGGTGAAGCATAAATTTGAACATGATTTTGCCGAGCAGTGTGTGGCGAGGGAAATTAAAAACTCTGTCAACAAAGATGTCGATAAAAAGCGCTATGCCAAACCCTGCTTGTGTATTGCCACTTTTATGATGAAAGATTTGACCGAAGTAGAAGCAGAAAAATTTCTGCAAGAACATAAAAATACCCAATCATTGCGGATACGATATGAAAATGCCGCCTACCATTGTTTGCAGGAAAAAGCGCATCCTAAAGCATACAAATTATTTGGGAAACGTTAAGTTTTTTCCGCCGACGTTTGTTTGCGTTCCTTAAGTTAAGTGATAAAGTCATAATAAATAAAATCTTATAGTAGGCCGGGTTAGATTATCAAGCGAAGCGTAGATAACGTAAGCCAATATTTCAGTGCCAAACTGGATGTTGTTGGGTTACGTTTTTATTGCTTCGCAAAAAAATCTAACCCAACCTACCAAATGCCTCTATATTACTTCTTGCTTATTTTTTAATTAATTCAATTCAAAAATCATGGCTCAGTCAGCAGAATTATTTTCCCAGGCCAAAAATGTGATTCCCGGTGGAGTCAATTCACCGGTGCGTTCTTTTAGCGGTGTCGGAGGGACGCCGGTTTACATTGATCATGCCTCAGGGCCTTATGTGTTTGACAGCGACAACAAACGCTATATTGATTATGTGGGGTCATGGGGGCCGATGATTTTGGGGCACGCACATCCAGAAGTTATTTCAGCGGTGACAGAAACCGCAGCAAAAGGACTCAGTTTTGGCGCCCCAACGGAAATAGAAACTGTCATGGCTGCCAAGGTTTGTGAACTGGTTCCTTCGGTGGATCTGGTGCGCATGGTCAGTTCCGGTACCGAAGCTACCATGAGCGCCTTGCGTCTGGCGCGTGGATTTACCGGACGCGATAAAATGGTTAAATTTGAAGGCTGTTATCACGGACATTCCGATTCTTTGCTGGTGAAAGCCGGTTCCGGCGCCTTAACGTTAGGTGTGCCAAGTTCGCCGGGCGTACCTGCTTCGGTGGCGACGGATACGATCACCTTGATCTATAATGACAGTGAGTCAGTCAAGACGGCTTTCGCTGAAGTGGGCGAACAAATCGCCTGTATTATCGTCGAACCGGTGGCCGGGAATATGAATTGCATCCCGCCTGAACCGGGTTTTCTGGAAACCCTGAGACAGGTTTGCGATGATTATGGCAGTGTCTTGATTTTTGATGAAGTGATGACCGGCTTTAGGGTGGGTTTGCACAGCGCTCAAGGATATTACAACGTTAAGCCGGATTTAACTACATTGGGTAAAATTATCGGTGGAGGCATGCCGGTGGGGGCTTTTGGTGGTCGCCGCGATATCATGGAATATCTGGCGCCATTGGGGCCTGTTTACCAGGCTGGGACTCTGTCTGGAAATCCAGTGGCTATGGCGGCTGGTTTGAAAACGCTGGAGTTGATTTCAAAGCCGGGTTTTTATGATAGTTTGACACAAAAAACGGAGAAGTTGGTTGCTGGTATAAAACAGCAGGCGGCAGCCGCTGATATTGCGTTGAGCGCTAACCAGGTAGGCGGTATGTTCGGTTTGTTTTTTAGCGGCGATGAAAAAGTCAGTCGTTTTGCGCAGGTGATGCAATGTGATCAGGCATTATTCAAACGCTTCTTTCATGCCATGCTGGAGCAGGGGATTTATCTGGCGCCTTCTGCATTTGAGGCTGGATTTGTTTCTGCGGCGCATACTGATGATGATATTGAACAAACGCTGGAAGTCATCGGCAAGGTGTTTAAATCGTTATAATGGATCAATTGCAAGCTTTATGGCCGGTGTTGATTGCGGCTGTAATCGGTTTTCTGGTGGCGATGTTGTTTTTCAGGAAGCAGCTAAAACTGCAAGCTGAAAAAATCACTGCATTGGAACAACAGTTAATAATAAAAAACCGGGAATACCAGGACAATGCCGTTAAACTTGCGGTGACTGAAGAAAAACTGGGGCAGTGCCAGAACCAGGACACTGAACGGCAGCAGTTACAGCAGCAATTGATTGCCAGTAAAACGGAAAATGCCGAGTTGCAAACCCGCCTGCAGGAGCAGCAGAAAAACAGTGATGAAAAGATTAAATTATTACAGCAGGCCGAAACTCGTCTGCAGACTCAGTTTGAAAATCTGGCCAATCGTATTTTCGAAGAACGCAGTAAACAGTTTTCCGAGCATAATAAAACCAGTATCGAACAACTGGTCACACCGTTAAAACAACAGTTGGGTGACTTTAAAACCCGGCTGGAAGCGGTTTACGATAACGAAAGCAAAGATCGTATTTCCCTGCGCGAGGAAATTGTTTCGTTAAGGCGCGATACCGCGAAAATGAATCAGGAGGCCTTGAATCTGACCCGGGCTTTGAAAGGCGACAACAAAACGCAGGGTAACTGGGGAGAAATGATTCTGGAAAAAGTACTGGAGCAATCCGGGCTGCGGAAAGATATTGAATATCAGACACAGGAAGCTTTGCGTGATGTTGATAACAAGTTGTTCAAGCCTGATGTCATCGTTCGATTGCCCGAAGACAAGGATGTGGTGATTGACTCCAAAGTTTCTTTAGTGGCCTACGAACGTTATTGTTCCACTGAGGACGAACAGGAGCGTGTCCATGCATTGAAACAGCATGTTGAGGCAGTCAGGAGTCATATCAAGGGGTTAAGCAGTAAAGATTATTCCAGTCTGAAAGGTTTGCGGTCGCTGGATTTTGTACTGCTGTTCTTGCCTATAGAAGCTGCTTTTATGGCCGCCTTTCAGGCTGATGAGAGATTATTCAATGACGCCTTCGAACATAAGATAGTTGTTGTCACTCCCACTACCTTACTGGCAACATTGCGGACCATACAAAATATTTGGCGCTATGAGCAGCAGAATGAGAATGCCAGGATCATTGCCGATAAAGCGGGTTCGTTGTATGACAAGGTTCGCGGTTTCGTTGAAGATCTGGAGAGGTTGGGTAATCAACTGGCAACTGTCAATAAAACTTATGATGGGGTGATGAATAAATTGACTAATGGACGAGGTAATTTGATTCAGCAGGCCAGTAGTTTTGAAGACCTGGGTGTGAAAGTGAAGAAAAAATTACCCAAGAGTGTAACGGAAAAGGCAGGGTTGTCCGAGGACTTGTGAATAGGTATGGATAAATGTAGCTCCCCTTACAGCCATACGGTCGTTACCCTGCCGGAATCCCGGGCTATTCTGTAATTCTGTGTGTCAGAACGTAAGTGCTGAGTTTTTTCAGGTCATCGGCTTTCATTTTTGGAAATGACGGCATCATTAGCGAACCGGACTTTACTTTATGGGCGACATAGGTGGGGTTGGCGTTTTTACCGTCTATCTTAAAAATCATGCCATCTGCGTCCGGGTGATGACATTCGGAACAGGCAGCCTGATAAATTTGTTCACCGCTGGCGCTTACATCCGGTGCGTAATCACGGGAACAGGCAGAGAGCAAGATGAGTAGTAAGGCGGGGGCAGTGAGTTTATTAGTTGTGTTCATGACTATTTATTATCCTCTTGTTTAAAAATAATCTTTCCTTTCTGTAGAGTGTGGGTTACTTTACCCTGCATCGTTTTATTCCAGTACGGCGTATTTTGGCCGAAACTTTTCCAGTTGTTATGATCAATTAACCGATGGCTGCCTGGATTAAAAATACAGATGTCGGCATCATAATCGGGAGTCAGAGTGCCTTTTTTCAAGCCAAGAATTTGTGCTGGTTTTTGGGTCAGCGCTGCGATGATCTGTGACAAAGTTACCGCATTTTCATGCGTCAGTTGCAGGGATAAGGGTAATAATGTTTCCAGCGAGGCTATGCCGGCTTCGGTTTCTGGAAATGCCCCCAGTTTTGCATCTATATCATGGGGTTGATGATCTGAACAAATCGCATCTATAGTGCCGTTTGCCAAACCTTCGCGCAAAAACATTTTATCGGTTTTGTTGCGGAAGGGGGGGGTGACGTGATAAGCGCTGTCAAAAGGTAACATGTCATCTTCGGTTAAATGTAATTGATGGATTGCAACATCAGCGCTTACATTTAAATCGTATTTTTTGGCCTGTTGAATTTTAATAACCGAACCCTTGCAGCTAATTTGACTGAAGTGTACCCGGCAACCCGTTAATTCGGTCAATTCCAGGCATTGGGCAACAGCTACTGTTTCAGCAGCTGAGGGTATGCCGGGTAAACCGTAATGACTGGCAAAGGCACCTTCATGGGCGCAGCCATTATTACTTAATGCCTCTTCATTGGCGTGATAAATAACTAATAAGTCATGGCTGGCAGCATATTCCATGGCCCGGCGCAAAATCAGCAGGTCACTAAGAGGGGTGTTGGCATTGCTGACAGCAACACAGCCAGCTTGTTTCAGTGCAAACATAGAGCTGAGTTCCTTGCCCGCCAGGCGCTGAGTCAAAGCTCCAATGGGGTAAACCTGCGGGTAATGGGCTTTTTCTGATTTGTCCTTGATATATTCAATAACGGCGGGCGTATCTATGACCGGTTTGGTATCTGGTGGGATGCACAGAGAAGTCACCCCGGCTGCGGCTGCGGCCCGAGTTTCTGATTTTATATTGCCTTTTTGGGTGTGCCCGGGTTCACGCAGACGTACGCTCAAGTCGATAAAGCCGGGGCAAACGATCTGGTTTTCTGCATTAATGACAATGTCCGGGGAAAAACCATCTATTTCCTTGATGGCGCTAATGATTTTACCGTCAGCAATATAGATTGATCCATTGCAGTCAATTTTGTTAGCCGGATCTATGATTCTGCCATTGTTTATGAGTATTTTGCTCATACTGACCCTCCAGCACTTTGCATGGTCATGGACATAATTGCCATACGGACTGCAATACCATTACTAACTTGTTGCAGGATTACTGATTGGGGGCCATCGGCAACACTGGAATCAATTTCAACCCCTCGGTTAATGGGGCCCGGGTGCATGATAATGGCATCCGCTTTGGCTTGATTGAGTTTGTCAGCGCTGAGGCCAAAGCATTTGAAATATTCACTTTCGCTGGGTAGAAAGGCAGAATTCATGCGTTCTTTTTGCAGACGCAGCATGATGATAACGTCAATATCAGCCAGGCCTTCTTTCATATTATGTGAGGTGTTAACGCCGAGTTTTCCAATTTGAGCGGGTAGTAGTGTTTTCGGGGCAATGACCCTGATTTCTTCGGTTCCCAGCGTATTGAGCGCCTGAATTTGAGAGCGGGCAACACGCGAATGCATGATATCACCTATGATAGCGACTTTTAGTCGGCTGAAGTCAGGTTTATGTTGGCGTATGGTAAACATATCCAGCATAGCCTGAGTCGGATGTGCATGTTGGCCATCACCGGCATTGATAACGCTGATATGTGGTGCGGCATGTTGGGCAATGAATTGAGCAGCGCCGCTGGCAGCATGCCTGACGACAAACATATCCACATGCATGGCTTCCAGATTACGGATAGTGTCCAGCAGGCTTTCACCTTTCGATGTCGCTGAGGTGGCAATATTGATATTCAGTACATCGGCGGAAAGTCGAGTGGCAGCCAATTCGAAGGTGGTGCGGGTACGGGTGCTGTTCTCGAAAAACAGATTGACAATGGTTTTGCCACGCAATAAAGGGACTTTTTTGATTTGGTGTCCAGTTATACCTGCGAAGGATTCGGCGGTATCCAGAATTTCAGTAAGCATTTTCTGAGTAAAACCTTCAATAGCCAGGAAATGCTTTAATTTACCCTCAGTATTCAATTGCAGATTTATGCTCATATTGTCGATTTAAGCGGCGTTGTCAAAAGATTGAATATGAATGCCTAACGGTTTCGGGCCGGTTAATTTGATGCGTTGTCCCGGTTGCATGGTGATGGTTGCGCCACAACAATCCGGTTTTAAAGGGATCTGGCGGCCATCTCTTTCTATCAGTACTGCTAGAATAACCTGGTTAGGGCGACCGTAGTCAAAAATTTCATTCAGCGCTGCGCGGATGGTGCGGCCGGTGTAAAAAACATCATCAATGAGGATAATATCACGCCCTTCCATATGGGCAGGGAGGAGACTGGGTCTGATTTTGGGGTGCATGCCGATTTGCGAAAAATCGTCACGATAAAATGAAATATCCATGAGCCCTAGTGATTCCTGAATGTTCAGGCGTTTGTGCATTTGTTCTGCGACCCAGACCCCGCCGCTATGGATGCCTATCATCAATGGATTTTGCAGGTTTCTGGCTGTTATTTGTTGTTTTATTTCTGTTTCCAGAGTGTCTAGCAGGTTCGGAATATCTTGTGTTGTTAATATCATTGTTATATTTTCGTATTGAGCCAACTTTGCAGTATTAACTGGGCTGCCAATTGATCTTGTACTTCCCATAGTTTTGCGGCTGAGACCTGAACCTCATTAAATAGCATTTGCTTGGCTTCAAAGGTCGATAGTGCTTCATCTATCTGGTAGACGGGCAGGTTGTAACGGCCCTCAAGTTGTCTACAAAATTTCAGCATTCTGGGAGTGATAATGTTGTCTGAACCATCATGCCGTCGGGAAATGCCAACGACAAAACCGGCTGGTTGCCATTCATCTATCAACTTACTGATAGACTCCCAATTCGGTTTTTGATTGATTGACCGAATGGTTTGTAATGGGCTTGCCGTAGCGGTTGCAGTTTGGCCAATGGCGACACCGATTTTTTTATTACCAAAATCGAAACCAAGATAGGTGTCGTCGTTGCCCCGGATGCTCAGAGGGTCTTGTTCAGGCATGTCCGGCGGGGGTTGTTAATTGGTTAATGTCGATGCCCAGTTGCTGGGCTGCGGCATTCCAGCGCTGATTAACTGGCAGGTCATATAAAATATTTTCTTCGCAAGGGGTATTCAGCCAGGCATTATCGATGATTTCTTTTTCCAGTTGACCACTACCCCAACCGGCATAACCCAGGGCGACCAGGAATCGCCTAGGGCCAACACCTGCGGCAATAGCTTCCAGTATGTCCCGGGAACTGGTCAAACTGGTGGTGGCGGATGTGGCAATACTTGAATCCCAGGATTTTTCGGTAGCGCTGTGGATTACAAATCCTCTTTCCTGTTGCACTGGACCACCGGCAAAAATCGGCGTGTTGTTAATTTGATCAGAGTCGCTTTTAATTTTCATTTGTTCAAAAATACCGCTCAGTTTAAGGCCTGCTGGACGGTTAATTACGATGCCTAAAGCCCCCTCTTTATTATGTTGACATAAATAAGTGACAGTATGTGCAAAGCTCGGGTCTGCCTGGTTTGGCATGGCAATCAGAAACTGATTGTTTAAATAGGTAGTATTAATCATCAATGTAATTAGAGGGTTGGTGTAAGTTTTTATTATACGCCGTCAGATGATGCTGGAAGCCGATCTTGGCTTTTTGGCCTCATCCCATTTGAAAAATTACCGGGTTGACATGCCGGATTCGTCAGAAAATTTCCAGACTCGAGTTATAACCAGTACGTCCAGTTCCTGCAGTAACTCAACTGGCAGGGCGGCAAATGGGGCGCTTAAGCGGACAATTCTTTTAGCTGCATCGTCCAGCGCTTTAATGCCTGAGGACTTAGTAATGCGCATGCTGTAAATACTGCCGTCTGCCTTGATGCCGACATCCATTGTCAAGGTGCCTGAAAAACCCTTTTTGCGAGCAACTTCAGGATAGTTCAGGTTACCGGTTCGTTCAACTTTGTTTTCCCAGTCTTTCATGTATTGAGCGGCGACATATTTGTGAGCGCTGACAGAATTAATGAATTTTATTTTGCTGTGCTCCGAGCTTCTCCGGTGTTGACGGATCTGTTCACCCAGTTGGGCAATTTGTTTTTGTAGGGTTTCGGTGTTTAGCTGTGGTTTTTTGTTCTTGACTTCAGAGGCTTTTTGAGGCTTTTTCGAGGTGTTGATTTTTTTTGGAGCCTTTTTAACCGCAAGCAATTTTTGTGGTGTTGCAGTTTTGCTTACAGTGTGCCTCTGTATCAGTCGTTTTTTTTGAGTTGTTCCGCTACTGGGCATTTTTTGTTTAGGCGGTTCCGGTTTCTGGGTCTTGCTGCCTGCTCCCAGTTGATTATTCTGAGCCAGATACCGGGCTTTTTTGGGGGGCTTTCTGGCTGGTGAGCTGGAAAGTGTTATTTCTATTGATTTATGTACCTTTTCTGTTTGTGGAATACTGAAGGTTAGACCCATCAATATCAGTACGTGTATAACGGCGGCAATAAACAATGCTGTCAGTAAGGAGTCGCTGTGAGAAATAGGCGATGGTGTGTAGGATAGAAACGACATGATCAGAGGTTAATGGGGTGTCTGTAGATTGGTTTCAATATAATCCATGAGTTGGGCGCTAATATTGAGTCCAAATTGTTGATCTAGTTCCTGAACACAGGTCGGACTGGTTACATTGATTTCCGTCAGGTAATTGCCGATAACATCAATGCCAACAAAAATCAGGCCTTTTTCTTTCAGGGTCGGCCCGACTTGTTGTGCTATCCATCGGTCTCTTTCTGTAAGTTCCCGGCCTTCAGCTCTACCGCCGGCGGCAAGATTGCCGCGTGTTTCGCCAGTGGCTGGAATCCTGGCCAGTGCATAGGGTACTGCTTTGCCATTAATTAGCAGAATACGTTTGTCACCGTCCTTGATTTCAGGCAGATATTTCTGTGCCATGACAAAACGGGAAGCATGTTGAGTCATGATTTCAAGGATTACACTGAGATTAGGGTCATCTTCACGCACATGAAAAATAGAGGTGCCGCCCATGCCATCCAGTGGTTTAAGGATAATTGCCTGGTGTTTATGCAAAAAATCACGAATTCTTTGTGGTTCTCTGGCAACGAGTGTGTTTGCGCAGCATTGAGGAAACCAGGCTGTAAACAGCTTTTCATTGGCATCTCTTAATGACTGGGGTTTGTTGATGATCAGCGTGCCGGCTCGTTCCGCCTGTTCCAGTAAATAGGTGACATAGATGTATTCCTGGTCAAAAGGCGGGTCTTTGCGCATAATGATAACATCCAGGTCGGCCAGTGTGATTTCCTGTTCAGAAATAAATTTATGCCATTGTTGCGGATGACGCTGTACTTGTAGTTTACGGGTTTTCGCATGAGTTTCCCCGTCATTCAAAAACAGATCGTTAAGTTCCATGTAATGCAATTCCCAGTTTCTGGCCTGAGCTTCCAGCAGCATTGCAAAACTGGTGTCTTTTTTAATATTGATCCGGTGGATGGGATCCATTACCATTCCGAGTTTTATGGTCATCGCTAGTCCTGGTTTAGAGTGTAGATAATGATTCTATCAAATTTATTTTAGGGTTTGTTGTTTACCTTAACAAGAATTTTTGGTATAAAAGCTGGCTAACTTTTGAATAAAGGCAGTTATTAGAGGTAATCATGTCCAGAGTATGTCAAGTAACAGGCAAACGTCCTGTTACTGGAAACAACGTATCACACGCACAAAATAAAACCAGAAGACGTTTTAATCCAAACCTGCATTTGCATAGATTTTGGGTTGAAAGTGAAAACCGTTGGGTTCGTCTGCGAGTTTCTGCCAAAGGTATGCGAATCATCGATAAGAAGGGTATTGATGAGGTTTTGGTCGATATTCGCAAACGTGGTGATAAGGTCTAAGGAGTCTGAAAATGCGCGATAAAATCAAATTAGTTTCCAGCGAGGGAACCGGTCATTTTTATACGACCACAAAAAACAAAAGAACCATGCCTGAGAAAATGGAAATCAAAAAATTTGATCCTGTAGTTCGTAGGCATGTGATCTATAAAGAAGCTAAAATCAAATAGTTGCTGTTTGCTTGTAATTTCTTTGCTATCAACTTAAAACGGGACACCAGAAAAAATATAGTCTCAGAAGGAGATTGTTTTTCGCCATGATGTACATGAAAATTTAATTTTTTCTTCATTAACCTGATGTGGAACCTGTCCCGTTTCAAATGAGCGGCCAGTATTTCGTTATACGCTGACAGATATGATTGTCTGCGCTTATTCTTCCTCCTTGACTCTATGCGGATTTAGGAGGCGGACAAGTGACTCTGCTTGTGTATTTCAATGGCTCACTTTGATCGCCTGGAACGGTGATCAATTTATTGTTGGTCGCCGTTTTTAAGGGAACTCAGAATAGCGTTTAGTTGTTCTGTTTTTTTATACAGCAGTCTATATTTTTTGCTGATTTCTTCTTTTTCTGCGGTCAATGTTCGACACTTTTCCTGTAAAAGCAAAATGGTTTGCTTGAGTTGATGAATTTGTGATTTATCCTCTTCCGGGGGATTTTCTGTATTATCGGACTCAATGAATGGCGTGTCGGCAGACTGTGTGTTGACGATGGTTTCAACGCCGTCGTCAATGATAAAAGACGCTTTGCTGTTATTTGTCAGGGCGGATGCTTTTTCTATTCCGCCAGCCAGGATTAAGGCATTAATTTTGTTTCTTAATAGTAAAAATGCGGCTGCTTCGCTGGTTTTGCCATTTTTACAGACAACGATCACCGGTTGTTTTTTATGCAGTGTTTTTAAATGCATGCGTAGCGAAAAAAAAGGAATATTTATACTATTTTCCAGATGATTCTTCTGGAATTCATCCGGCGCCCTGACATCCATCAGAATTGTGCCTTTGGCCATTTCGCTTTGAGCCTGTTGATAATTAATGAATTTTAAAGAAGGCGTCTTGATTAAACTAATAAACTTTTCTTTATTTAATCTTAACAGCGAAACATCGGTTAAGGCGATCACTGAGACGTTTCTGGGTTCATCTGATAATAGCGAGTCTTCACCAAAAGTATCCTGATTTCTGAGTTGTCCCAGTTTTATCGCTTTTGCATTTGGAGAGGGTTTGCGGGTGACCAGGCATTCACCACTTTTGATCAAATAATAATAATCCCCCGGCGCTCCCTGCTCGATAATTATTTCACCTTTTTGATAAGTTTTTTCCTCAAGGCTGATAATTATTTGTTGTAGATTGGCTGGAGGCAGGGCTCTGAAAATAGGAGATTTCAATAAGGTTGTCATCCAGTCATTATCGTTTTCTTCCTGCTCATCAACGACCATATAACTTGACTCCTCTTCTTTAAAATCATTAGTTAAGGATTTAATCATATCAGCATTTAAACGCAAAAAACGAATGTTTGACTCGGCCTGTGCATCAATCTTTCTAGGAATTTGATGGGCAAGAGCAAAGCGGGCTGAATCTGTTCCAGATTCAATTATATCGACTCTGAACTCATCTGTTTGCAGACTTATCCTGCCGTCAAGCAGGTAAATTAAATCATTTTCAGTATCTCCCTGTCTGAATAAAAACACGCCTGCTTTACTTTGTTCCACAGAAACCTGTTCACAAAGAGCTGCAAATTTAGCCTTGGAGATTCTGGATAGGGGAATCAATTGCCGAATGCTGTGAGCATCCTCTGAGAACATGTCTATTGACATTTTTATGTGAGGTTACCTAAAAAGTTGTTGTCATAACATTCGAAACTAACGTAGATTATTTTCTGTTTTTTAAAATTATCGTTACTATTATGATAGAACATGTTGTACAACTGTTTTGTTAATAAAGCAGCAAATTTTAGTTAGACTGCCGTTTAAATAAGTTATTTCACCATTATATTCAAAACAAGCTAATTCATCTTTTAAACGTTTGTGCTGTTTTACTTCGGATAGTCAGGGCAGCACATTATGAACTAAGGAATCCGTGAATGATTAATCGAACCCAAAAATGTAGGCTACCGCTGGTTGCGGTATTGGCTTGTTTTTTTATCAGCGCCAATGTCAAAGCTGCTTTACCACCATATATGAGTGGGCAGGCATTGCCATCTTTGGCTCCTATACTGGAACGCAGTATGCCGGCTGTGGTGAATATTTCGACAACAACCGTAATACCCGAAAATCCGATGCTGAATGATCCGTTCTTCCGGCATTTTTTTCAATTGCCTAACCGGCCCAGGCAACAACAGAAAAACAGTTTGGGATCCGGGGTCATTATCAATGCTAAAAAAGGCTTTATTGTGACCAATAATCATGTAATTGATAAAGCTGACAAAATCATGGTTACGTTGAATGACGGCCGGCAATTTAGCGCCAAATTGCTAGGGACGGATCCCGAAGCAGATGTTGCCGTGATTCAGATCCCGGCTGAAAATCTGACTGCATTGCCTATTGCAAACTCAAAAGATTTGAAAGTGGGTGATTTTGCCATTGCCATTGGTAACCCTTTTGGCTTAGGTCAAACAGTGACTTCCGGTATTATCAGCGCTTTGGGGCGTTCCGGTTTGGGGATTGAAGGATATGAAGATTTTATTCAGACCGATGCCTCGATTAACCCCGGTAATTCCGGGGGTGCGTTGGTTAATTTGCGTGGCGAGTTTATTGGTATGAATACGGCTATTTTGGCGCCAGGTGGTGGTAACATCGGGATCGGATTTGCGATTCCGGCGAATATGGTTATGACACTGGTCGATTCGCTGGTTAAACACGGTGAAGTCAGACGGGGTTTATTAGGTGTAACTACTCAGGATTTGACGCGGGAATTAGTCAAGGCATTTGGTTTGAAAAGTAAACACGGAGCCGTTATCAGTCGTGTTGAGGCATCATCTGCGGCTGCCAGAGCAGGACTTGAGCCTGGAGATATTATCGTTGCTTTGAATGGCCGAAAGGTAAAAGGCAGTCATCAGATTCGTAATATGATCGGTCTAATGAGAATTGGTGACAGCGTTGACATTGAAATTATTCGTGGTAATGAAAGAAAGACTATTCGCGCCGTTATCGGTAAACCGCAACGGCAGCAATTGGCGGGAAAAAAATTACATGTAACATTGAGCGGAACGGTTTTAGCCACTACGCAAAAAAGACAGATTGAAGGGGTTATATTTGAGAAAATCAAGACTAATTCCTATGCTTGGCGTGCAGGTTTGCGGCCTGGCGATATTATTGTTTCAGCCAATCGGTACCGGGTCAGAAATCTGGATGAATTGAAGCAGGTGGTCGATCCGCGGCGCCCCTTGCTAATTAACATTCAAAGAGGCGGTGAGGCTTTCTTTTTGGTTTTGAAATAATTAAAAACAAAAGGTAAAAAGAGCACCTTGTAATTATTGGCGACCCATTTATTTAAGATGGGACACTTTGCTGAGTCCGGTGACAAGGCAATGTTGTTTTTTTACCATGAAGAGTATGAAGGATTGACTGATTTTTCTAGGTTCATTAAGCTCATGTTCTTGTGGTGAAAATAAATTTTATAAAACGAGGCATCTGAGAGCGTAGTGACTCAGAAGAAGGTTATTTTTCACTATGAAGCACATGAAGGTTTAATTCTTTCTTCATTATCTTCATGCGCTTCATGGTGAAATAAATGATATGTTTTAATTCTGTCCTGTTTTCAGTGGGTAACCCAATTATTATCAATTTAAAAAACCGTGAATAAAAATAATCAATTTGTACCGCTGAAAATTACTATTCTGACTATTTCCGACACCCGGACTGAAGCCGATGATATTTCCGGTAAAACTCTGGTGGAAAGAGTGCAACAGGAAGGGCATCGGGTTTACCAGAAAAAAATCGTTGCTGACAATATTTATCAGATTCGGGCGGTTGTTTCCGGCTGGATTGCTAATGATGATGTGAATGTTGTGTTAACAACCGGTGGCACCGGTGTGACCGGGCGAGATGGCACACCTGAAGCCGTTACTCCATTACTGGATAAGATGCTGGACGGTTTTGGTGAAGTATTCAGGATGATTTCCTACCGCGATATTAAAACTTCGACCATACAGTCCAGAGCTATTGCTGGGGTTGCCAATGCGACCTATGTTTTTTGTTTGCCCGGGTCATCTGGAGCTTGCCGCACTGCCTGGGATGAGCTGGTTAAAGAACAACTGGATCACCGTACCAGGCCTTGTAATCTGGTGCAGTTAATGCCCAGACTGATGGAAAATTAATGAAATCTCTGTTTTTATTTTTGAGTGCGTTTTTAGCCATGACAGCTGTCGCGATGGGAGCTTTTGGAGCTCATGCTTTAAAGAATATTCTGAGTGCGGAAATGCTGGCGGTTTATAAAACGGCGGTCAATTATCAAATGTGGCATGCTCTGGGGCTGGGAATTATTGCCATGTTCAGGCAGCAAAATCCTTGTTCTGTGCTATTGCAATGGGCCGGTTGGCTGATGTTTATTGGTATCATGCTGTTTTCCGGAAGTCTGTATTTGTTAGCCCTGTTGAATATTAAATGGCTGGGTATGATTACGCCATTTGGCGGCGTGGCTTTTATAATAGCCTGGTTGCTGGTGCTTGTTTTTGCCGGCGGAAAAATTGAAAATGAATAGCCTTGCTCCCGGTAAAAATCAACCGGCTATAAAAACCGAAACTGACCTAAGAAAAATCATGCGTAACGCTAATCCTCAAACGATCTATTTAAAAGACTATACGGTTCCTGAATATTTAATTCAAAATGTAGATTTGAAGTTTATTC
>CAYYSO010000004.1:0-4378 GCA_964474415.1 uncultured Methylomarinum sp.
AGTATGCCAAGCCAATGTCGCGCATTTTACCCGTGCAGGATACTCACGTACACCGGCCAATACAGCCAGTTTACCAATGGCCTCTAAATTAACCTCTTCATCTTTCCCGGTCGTCATTTCATGAAACTGTTTGAATAGCTCCTCTGCTTCCGCTTCAGTTTTGCCTTTGACAATTTCCGTCATCAGCGACACTGAGGCCGTGGAAATAGCGCAACCTGACCCCTGAAAACTGGCGTCAGTAATGACATCGTCATCCAGTTTTAAATATAAAGTCAAACGGTCGCCACACAAGGGGTTAAAGCCCTCCACTTCACGATCTGCATTTTCCATGACCCGAAAGTTGCGCGGGTTTCTGTTGTGATCAAAAATCACTTCCTGATAAAGATCACGTAAATCATCAAACATTAGCCAAATACCTCAATTAAGGACTTAATTCCTTTCATTAACACATCAATTTCCTGTTGAGTGTTGTACATTGCAAACGAGGCTCTCGCCGTAGCCGGCACCTCAAAGAAATCCATCACCGGCATGGCGCAGTGGTGCCCTGCCCTGACGGCAATCCCCAGACTGTCCAGCATGGTGCCTATATCGTGTGGATGAATTTTATCCAGTACAAAGGATAATATCGCCCCCTTATCCCGGGCTTCTCCAATAATTCGCAAACCTGCTATATTTCCGGCCTGTTCTGTTGCATAAGCCAGTAATTCAGCTTCATAGGCAGCCACATTATCCATACCGATGACCGTTAAATAATCAATAGCCGCGCCCAATCCGACCACATCGGCAATGCTGGGAGTGCCCGCTTCAAACTTATAGGGCAGGCTATTATATTCGGTTTCCTTGAAAGTAACTTTACGAATCATATCGCCGCCACCTTGATACGGCGGCATCTTTTCCAGTAAGTCTTGCTTGCCGTAGAGCACACCAATACCGGATGGGGCATACATTTTATGACCGGAAAAGGCATAGAAATCACAATCAAGATCCTGTACATCAACCGACATATGCGGAATCGCCTGAGCCCCGTCCACTAATACCGGAATATTTTTGTCATGGGCCGCCGCTATGATTTTTTTGACCGGATTGATCGAACCCAAGGCATTGGACATATGCCCAATAGCCACCAGTTTGGTTTTGTCGCTAAGCAGTTTTTCAAACTCATCATAGATTAACTCGCCTTGTAGATTGATCGGCGCTATTTTTAAAATCGCGCCGGTTTCCTTACAAACTATCTGCCAGGGGACGATATTGGAGTGATGTTCCATAGCGGTAATGAGAATTTCATCACCCGCTTTGATATTAGCTTTACCAAAAGTCTGGGCTACCAGATTAATCGCTTCAGTCGTCCCTTTGACGAAAATGATCTCTTGGGTGCTGGCTGCATGAATGAAATTTTTAACTTTTTCGCGCGCCGTTTCATAACGCTCAGTCGACTTTACACTCAAAGCATGCACACCGCGATGGACGTTAGCGTATTCATGCCGGTAAAGATGCGAAATACTGTCAATGACCATCTCCGGTTTTTGACTGGTCGCTGCATTATCCAGATAAACCAGCGGTTTGTTACGAATCTGTTCCTGTAAAATAGGAAAATCAGCGCGGATTTTTTCAATAGGAAAGTCTGTCATATTCTTTTAAATTCTGTTCTTAAAAATCACAATGAGTGTTTGCTTATTTCATTGTAACGTTTTATATTTTAATCCATTCTTTTTCTACAGTACGCAAGATAAGACCATGACCACATCACCTGTTGGACTACGCAAACATCTGACTGACATCACTGAATGGCAACAAATGGGTGAAGCCGGTATTTTTTCACCTGAAAGTCATCTGGAACTCATCAATGGAGAAATTATAGAAATGTCCCCTATTGGATGTAATCATGCAGGTCATGTAATCCGCCTAATCAGCTTTTTTGCTTCTTATATTAATAAGCAAAAAGCCATGGTTAATTCACAAAATCCATTACAACTCGGCGATCTGTCTGAACCTGAACCCGATTTCATGTTGTTAAAACCTCGTGAGGATTTTTATAGCTCCAGACACCCCACAGCAGACGATGTATTATTGCTCATTGAAGTGGCAGACAGTTCACTGAGCTATGACCAGAATCAAAAAATGCATTTATATGCCTTGCATAATATTCCTGAATACTGGTTATTAAATCTAAATGATTCCTGTCTGGAAGTTTATCGCCGCCCTCGTGGTGAAAATTATGAGGAAAAAACAACTTTGCGTTCTGGCGACAACATTACTTTATCGCAATTACCTGATCTCACTGTAGCTATCAGCGATATTCTATAACCACCCCATGTCCACACCCTGTTGAGGAAAACGTTCTAATAACTGTGCCAGCAACAAATCATGTAAAGGCTTAATGTCGATTTTATTCACCATTTCATTGGCAAAAGCAAAAGTCAGTATATTACGGGCGGTTTCTTTATCCAGGCAACGTGATTGCAGATAAAAAATAGATTGCTCATCCAACTGACCCACAGTAACACCGTGCGCACATTTAACATCATCGGCATAAATTTCCAGTTGCGGCTTGGTATCTATCTCAGCATCGTCAGATAACAACAGATTACGGTTATTCATTTCTGAATCAGTCTTTTGTGCATCTTCCGCAACGACAACACGCCCCTGAAAAACTCCTCTGGCACGCTGACCCAGTACGCCTTTATAGTATTCACGACTCACAGCATGGGGTTTTAAATGATTGATTCGCGTGTGGTTGTCAATATGCTGACGTTTTTGCCCTAAGTACAAGCCGTTCAACGCGCACTCAGAAGCCACATCCAGATGCGTATGAATATCATTTCTGGCCAGCAAGCCACCGAAGGCAAAATTATGATGTGTAAAGCGACTGCTGCGTGCCTGCTTAACGTAGGTACCCCCGAAATGATAGGCTTTTTCGGACTCCAACTGTATTTTGTACCAAGTCAGATCCGCACAGTCTTCTACAAATATTTCCGTCACTGAGGAAGATAAATAGGCACAGCCCTGACCCACAAAAGTTTCAATAATTTTTGCTTCCGCCATTGCCTCCACAATAATCAGATTACGTGTGGTTGCCAGATAATCAGCTTGAGTCACTACATTTAACACCTGCAAGGGCTTTTCCAGCACCTTTTTCGCCGGTACCTGAACAAACACCCCGTCACTAAACCAGGCGCTGTTAAAGGCTACGAAACTGTGCTCGCTATTACTGACGGCTTGTGCAAAATATTTTTCAAGCTGTTCAGGCTGCTGTTCCAGCACATCGGCCATACTCATCAACAATACGCCTTCCGGCAAACCTTCCAGCATAGAAAGTTCAGGACTATAGCGTCCATTAATCAACACCGCTACCCAAGCGCCTTCTATCAGATACTGTTTTAACTCCGCACTATCAACATCATTCTCCCCCTTTGCAACTATTACAGGTGAAAACAGCTTTTTTTCTATGGCCGACACATTAGTGTAACGCCATTCTTCTTCACGTACAGAAGGAAAACCTGTGTCGGAAAAACGCTTAGCGGCATCCGCTCTTATAGATTGCAGCCAAGACAATGACTGCCCCGGTAAAGTAGCGCTGATATTTTGATATTCAGCCGCATAGCGACTGGATGTTTTTTCCACATTCATTATGCAGCCTGCTCTTCTACCCAGCTATACCCTTTTGCTTCCAGTTCCAGAGCCAGCTCTGGGCCACCGGATTTAACGATCTGTCCGTGTGCCAGAACATGGACAAAATCTGGCTTGATATAATCCAGTAACCGCTGGTAATGGGTAATCATCAGAAAAGAACGCTCCGGCGAACGCAACGAGTTCACACCGTCGGCAACAATCTTCAGGGCGTCAATATCCAGACCGGAGTCTGTTTCATCAAGAATACAAAGTGTTGGCTCCAGTACCGCGGCCTGCAAAATCTCATTACGTTTTTTCTCGCCGCCGGAAAAACCTTCATTAACCGCACGGTATAAAAACTTCTCATCCATTTGTAACAGCTTAACTTTATCTTTAACCAGGGTTAAAAAATCCATGGCATCCACTTCATGGAGTCCATGATATTTACGAATGGAATTCAAGGCTGCTTTCAATAGATAAATATTGCTGACTCCGGGGATTTCAACAGGATACTGGAATGCCAGAAATACCCCTTCCCGGGCTCTGATTTCAGGCGCCATTGTTAATAAATCCTGTCCCTTATAGTCTACAGAACCTTCTGTGACTGTGTACCCAGCTTTACCTGACAATACATGTGACAAAGTACTTTTACCCGCCCCATTAGGCCCCATTATGGCATGAACCTCACCGGCTTTTATCTGCAAATCCAAACCCTTCAAAATAGGTTTGTCATTAATGCTGACGTGAAGATTATTTATGTTAAGCATTT
>CAYYSO010000004.1:4478-53674 GCA_964474415.1 uncultured Methylomarinum sp.
TATGAGCGCCACATTGATCCCCCACCAACAGTGAATCACACTGGGTATAATTGCGAGCATGTGTTGCGCTTTTAGCCACCTTAACCAGACCGCGATAAGTATTTTGCGCACGACCTGCAGAAATACCTTTAGAAACAATCGTACTGCGGGTGTTTTTACCGATATGAATCATCTTGGTACCGGTATCGGCCTGCTGATAGTTATTGGTTAACGCGACTGAATAAAACTCACCTACAGAATTATCACCCAGTAAAACACAACTGGGATATTTCCAGGTAATTGCCGAACCGGTCTCTACCTGGGTCCAGGAAACCTTGGAATTAGCACCGCGACATTCAGCCCGCTTGGTGACAAAATTATAAATACCGCCTTTACCATACTTATCGCCGGGGTACCAATTCTGCACCGTGGAATATTTGATTTCCGCATTTTCCATCGCCACCAGCTCAACCACCGCCGCATGTAACTGGTTCTCATCACGCATCGGCGCCGTACAGCCTTCCAGATAACTGACGTGACTATCGGCATCGGCAATAATCAAAGTCCGCTCAAATTGTCCGGTATTAGCGGCATTAATACGAAAATAAGTTGATAGCTCCATCGGGCAGCGCACACCTTTCGGTATATATACAAACGAACCATCGGTAAACACCGCTGAATTCAACGCTGCAAAAAAATTATCACCCGGCGGCACCACCGTACCCAGATATTGTTTAACCAACTCTGGATATTCAATCAAAGCTTCAGAAATCGGACAAAAAATAACCCCGGCTTCTTTTAATTTACCTTTAAATGTGGTGGCGACTGAAACGCTGTCAAACACCGCATCCACAGCAACACCGGCCAGACGCTCCTGTTCATCCAGAGGAATTCCCAGTTTCTTATAAGTGTCCAACAATTCAGGATCAACTTCATCAAGACTCTGAGGGCCATCTTCCTTCTTTTTTGGCGCGGAATAATAACTGATTGCCTGATAATCAATAGGCTCGATATTCAACTGCGCCCAGTCCGGCGATTTCATCTTCTGCCAGTGCTGAAATGCTTTTAGGCGATATTCCAGCATAAACTCAGGTTCATTCTTAATCCTTGACAATTTGCGAATAACATCCTCATCCAATCCCGGCGGAAAGGTATCCACCTCCAATTCAGTCACAAAGCCCTGCTTATATTCCTGACTGATCAGACTTTCAATTTCTTGTGCGCTTGATGACATAAAAACTCTTAACTTAAATTAACGATATAAACTACTAACCGGAATAATTATTTCTTCAGGCTGTCGGACCGGAAGAATCATATCCGCCAAAGTCACCGACTCCAACGCATTAAAAATTTTCTGATTAATCAGATTCCAGTTACCTTGAATGTGACAGCCACTGGCTTGATCACAACCTTTATGTGATTGACTGCATTCTGTCAGAGCAATAGGCCCCTCCAAAGCACTAATTACAGTCGCCACGGTAATTTTTTCCGGCGATCTGGCCAGAATATACCCGCCCTTAGCGCCACGCACTGACGACAAAACTCCCGCCTTAAGCAATATTTTCAAGACCTTGCTAACCGTTGGCCGAGCAATACCCGTTGCTTCACCAATTTCTAAAGCAGCATGTATATCCGAATTATTTTGAGCCATATAACTTAAAATAACCGTCGCATAATCAGTCAGTTTGCTTAACCGTAACATTGCCTCTCCGTTCAATGTGGACTATTTTAGTCCTATTTAATTCCACAGTAAAGAAGTTGGTTATTATTCTGGCTTTATTGTCTGGGCGAAATAGTAAAGGCGCCTAAAGTAACTCCCAAATCAAATCCGCGGCCGCTACCTGTCAGCACAAGAGAAACCTCACCTTTAGTCATGACTAATCCCTCAACCGATTTTGTCGCCCCGGCATGACCTTCTAAAAAAACATAAGTGCCATAAACTTCATTGATATCCTTAACTTCAGAAATTACTCCGCTACCGTTGTCAATTTCCGATTTACCCATCGTAAATCCCCCACCCCGGGATACAATAGCAACATTAGCCTGCTGACCATTTCTGCACGTGACATGCCCGGTTCCTTTGTATTCTTTATACATGAAAGACCAGCCTTTTAAATTGTAAGTAATTTTACAACTGGTCATAGCCGCTGACGAGGAAAAGGATAACAGCGTTAAAAAACTGAAAATTATTATTTTGATAAAGTAATTCATGATTGACACCATATTTTTTAAACTGCAAAAATTCAACAGATTAAGATAAATAATACTGAAACTGACAACACAGACTAATGCCTCCTGCCGCTGCTCCAAATCGAAAACAGCAACCAGATACCACCTAATGCGGCAAAAATATAACCAAAAAAACCGAAAACAGGCAGTCCCATTATTTCCGGCCCACCCTTGACCGTCATAATAATAGAGGTACCGATAATCAGCGCCGCAGTAACAATTCCCATCGTCAAGCGACTGATCGCCCGGTCGGTTTTATCAACATATTGATCAAGACGCCTGACATTAATTTCGACCTGGATAGCCCCTTTTCTGGACGCTCTTAATAATTGATGCAATTCTTTAGGAAAACCGGATAGTATATCGACAACACTGATCAGGTTACGCCAGCCGCGCTTGGCAATAGCCTCCGGTTTATACCGGGAAACCATAAGTTCTTGTATATAGGGAGTAGCAAATTCCAGTGTTTTAAATTCGGGATCCAGATGTCTGCCAAAACCATCCAAAGTGATATAGGCTTTGATTAACAGTGCCAAATCAGGTGGCAACGATAAATTATGATCGCGCAAAATAGCCATCAGATCAGCCATCATCATCGGCAAATTCAAATCTTTGAGAGGCAGTGCGCTGTACTGATCGACAAAAGCTTCAATTTCAATCGCTAGCGCCTGCTCATCGGTTTGAATAACATCAGACCAGTCTTCCAGTATTTCCACAACCTTTGCCGGTGTCTGATGTATCATGCCATACAAAAAACTGATAACCTGCCCTCTGCGTTCTTCAGTTAAGCGACCGACCATACCGAAATCAATGAATACCAAACGGTTACCCGGCAAATAAAAGACATTACCCGGATGAGGATCAGCATGAAAAAAACCGTCTTCCATAATCATTTTCATCACTGCACGAGTACCACGCTCAGCCAGCAACTTTCTATCTAGGCCAGCTTGATCAACTTCAGCAATATTTTTCCCCTGAATGCCTTCAATATATTCCTGAACATTTAATCTTTCTCCGGTCCACTCCCAGTAAACTTTTGGAATCACTATACTGCTATCTTCCGCCAGATTAGCAGCCACCCGTTCAGCGCTGCGACATTCAGCGGCAAAATCCAGCTCACGGCGTAACGATTGATTAAATTGACGCACCACTTCCCGCGGATGATAGCGCCTGAAATCTGTAGCATCGTTTTCAATAATATCCACCAGTCGATTCAACAAACGCATATCCGCTTCAATGATTCTGCGAATCCCGGGGCGGCGAATTTTTAACACCACCGGCGTTCCATCTTTTAAAACAGCACGGTGAACCTGAGCAAGAGAAGCTGCCGCCAAAGGTTTTCTGTCAATCTCCAGAAACACTTCATCAATTTTCACCCCCAAATCATCTTCCAGTTGCGGTAATAATTCGGAAAAGTCTATCGGTGGCGCCTGATCCTGGAGCTTTTCGAATTCGGCAATATATGCCGGTGAAAACAAATCCACCCGGGTTGCTAAAATTTGCCCCATTTTAATAAAAGTAGGCCCCAGATCCTCCAACACCCGCCGTAAACGGTGTGCAGTATCCAGCTTGTTATAGTCACCCGCATGTTGCCAATGCAGAGTCTTACCGACTTTTTCCAGCGCCTGACCTATACCCAGCAAATGGACAATACTGCCAAACCCATAACGGATCAATACTCCGGCAATTTCCTGAACCCGCCCCAAATCACGGGCAGCATTCAGCATTTCCCATAACATACCGACTTATTCCCGATTATTTTTCTGCATTACCGGACTGCAGACTTTCAGCAATCCCCGCCAAAATTCCGCTGCCAATCCTGGCTAATTTTGATGTGGTTTCAACCGCTGAGGTCACAACTGTTTGTCCGCCTAAGTGTCTCAGATTATTCAAAGCCTCAAAAACGGTTTGTGTCCGCTTACCGACAGCGGTGCCATTATTTTGCGCATGAGTAATAAAATCCCGCACAATACCCGCAACCACATCACCACTCCCCTTGGCCACATCAGCCATTGTTTCCAGAAACAATGTTTCCAGACTTTGCAGATCTTCTTGCGCTTTTTTTATATCATGTTCGGAAAACTCATGAACCTTTGAAGCGGCCTCTTCCATCGCCAGTTTAGTCGCTTCAGCCGTATTAACCAGGGCATCATCCAATGCCTCAGCCGATTGCCTGAAAGCCTGCTTAGTCATTTGATTTTGTGAATTCATCCCGCTACTGATACCCCTGCCTACCGCCTGAACAACTGCTTTTATATTCTCCTGATCCAGCTCATGTTCAGTTAATGCTTTAAGGGTAATGGCGCGTACCTGCTGATAAATATCCTGCCCGGATTCCAATGCTTCACGGACAGTCTGTTCAACTTTCTGAGTTTTGTCAGTCATGATTTTTCTCCTTAAATAGTCCGGCATCAATTTTTGCCAAAAGGATAGAGCGATAAAAATGTATTTTGATTTTTAAAGATGATGCTTATTTTGTTATAAAATTCAGCAACAGCATAGGCCGGGTTCGCGTTAGCATGGACTTAAAGCCTTGCTTTCCGCCATTCTAAACCAATTCCAGATACTTTACCGAAAACAAAAAATCCTGAGCTAATTAGGAACGTACAGGAATTATTCGCCATCTGTAGGTGCGACAAATTCGCATAGTGCGGATAAATCCGCACAATAAAAATCCTACACCGATTTTGGAAGTTGTTTATCTCTGGCTCCTTAGTACAACCAATGTCAGCGGTTTTTGCTTACACCAACATTATGAGATAATTAAATGCTTTTGCTTATTGCCGATACAGGAGATTTTGCATGACTGCATTAATAGGCATCATCATGGGTTCGACTTCCGACTGGGAAACCATGCAACATGCCGCGCAAACACTTGAACAATTAAACATTCCTCATGACGTGGAAGTGGTGTCTGCGCACCGGACTCCTGACAAACTTTTTGCCTATGCCGAGACTGCTGAATCAAAAGGTCTGGAAGTTATTATTGCTGGAGCCGGCGGCGCAGCCCACTTGCCCGGTATGATGGCGGCCAAAACCGTGGTGCCTGTTTTGGGGGTACCGGTGCAATCCAAAGCTCTAAACGGCATGGATTCTTTACTGTCAATCGTACAAATGCCGGCAGGTATTCCGGTAGGCACATTAGCCATAGGTCGTGCCGGGGCCATTAATGCCGCATTAATGGCGGCCGCCATCATCAGCAGTAAACATTCACAATATCGACCGGCTCTTGAACAATTTCGACAAAAACAAACTGATACAGTTGCTGCCAACCCCGATCCACGCAAGGTGACTATATGAAAATAGGACTATTAGGCGGCGGACAACTGGCCCGCATGATTGCACTGGCCGGATACCCTTTAGCTCAGAATTTCATTATCCTAGACCCGAGCAAAGATGCCGGCGCGGTGGGCCTGGGAAAACATCTTCACGGCGCTTATAACGACCCGGTTTTATTGGCTGAATTAGCGGCACAGGCTGATATTGTTACCTATGAATTTGAAAATGTCCCTGCCGCTGTCGCTCAATATCTGACCGACCATACCGCTATCTATCCACCAGCCAAAGCTCTGGAAGTAGCACAGGATCGCCTGGTGGAAAAAAACTTTTTCCATCAACTCGACATTCCGACCGCTCAATTTGCCCCTGTCGATAGCCTGGAAGATTTACAACGGGCAATGAAAGACATTAATTACCCGGCTATTTTAAAAAGCCGTCGCATGGGTTATGACGGCAAGGGGCAAATCGTATTGAAAGCAGCCGAACAATTACCTGGGGCTTGGGAGGCTATGCAGAGCGCACCATCAATTGTCGAAGGGTTTGTGCCGTTTCAGCGGGAAGTCTCCATTATTGCCGCGCGTCGCCCAAGCGGTGAAGTGGCATTTTATCCATTATCTGAAAACAATCACAGCAACGGTATATTACGCGTTGCAGAATGCTGCAATAATGATCCGCTACAACAACAGGCGGAAAACCTGGTCAATCGTCTGCTGGATTCTCTGAACTATGTCGGCATTATTGCCCTGGAATTATTTGATGTTAACGGCCAATTGCTGGCCAATGAATTTGCCCCCAGAGTTCACAATTCCGGACACTGGACGATTGAAGGCGCCGAAACCAGTCAATTTGAAAACCATCTGCGCGCCATTCTGGATTTACCTCTAGGCTCCACTCAAACACGCGGATTTACCGGTATGGTCAATTTTATTGGCAATGTTCCCAAACCCGAACAAATACTGGCTATCCCCCATGCACATCTGCACCTTTATGATAAAACCTCGCGTAAAGGCCGCAAAGTGGCGCATGCGACTATTCGCTCAGATGATACAGCGCAATACCGACAATCACTACAAGAATTGAGTGATTTAGCCCAAGCTTATGATGATTCTTAGGAGCGAGAATTTAATGTTCAAATCTTGCCAAACGTTTTAAAGCATTCTGTTTCTCGCTACGATCAACTTTTGCTCTACTGAGAGCAGAATGCAACACTTCTATAGTTTTATCATAATTTTCCCGGTCAACAGGAAACGGGGTTCCATCTTTACCGCCATGAGCAAAGGAAAACCTGGCCGGATCACGAACACTGGTTTTTGTTCCATAAATGAGCTCTGCTGTTAGCGCCAAGGCACGTAATGTCTTGGCGCCCACTCCTTGAATAGCCAACAGACTTTCAAAATCAGCAGGTGCCTGTTCATAGGTTTTCAGTAAAATTTTATGTAAATATTGCGGATTAATATCGTCGCTGCGAACCCAATGACGCCTTGGCATTAATAATTCCGGACGCTGTTGTAACACATTTTCCACTTCTTTTTCCGGCTGTGCCGCCAACTGGGTCACCCGTTCCCGGGAAATGCTGCTTTCCCGGGCAACAAAATTCAGCGCTTTACCGCGATGATCACAACAAACTGCATTATGGGGTTCATTGACAAAATCGCTATTCTCATTCCCCAGCCAGTGATAACGCCTGGCCATGCCATTGTTGTCATTCATACCCTGCTGCACCACACACCACTCCCCGGACTCAGTAAAAAAGAAAGCGTGATGATAAAGTTGATAGCCATCCTGAACAGCTGAACTATCCACTTTGGCTGACAAACGGCTGGCCTTGATCAGTTTAGCCGCATCATATCCTGTTTTTTCGCAAGTCAGTTCAATTTCCTGCGGAGTTTTACGTGACACCCCGCCTTTACCACCCGCTGCATAAAAGCCCAATTCATGCTCAAGCCCTTTAATACCTTCCTTAACCGCACCGCAGGTAGTCGTGGTGACACCACTGGAATGCCAGTCAAACCCTAAAACACAT
Organism: uncultured Methylomarinum sp.; assembly: GCA_964474415.1. Classification (GTDB taxonomy): domain Bacteria; phylum Pseudomonadota; class Gammaproteobacteria; order Methylococcales; family Methylomonadaceae; genus Methylomarinum. The sequence continues at coordinate 11,989 of CAYYSO010000004.1, forward strand.
CCGAAAGCCTGAAACCAGAAAGGATCGGCCAGGCGTTTTAATGCGCCTTCCGCGCCATATTCGCTGACCAGATGACAAACAATTTCGCGCGCCAGTAAGGTCATTCGCTGAAACAACCAGCGCGGCGCTTTGCCGCCATGTAAGGGTAGTTGACTAAATCCGGTTCTCATTATATGTTTGTTATTTAACTGGCAATGACTAATCCATCCCGCCTTCAAGGTGCAACGTAGGACGGATAGCAGATTATGTAGCCGAAGTTGCACAGTTTCTGCTGAATTACATGGATGTAAGCAACGCACCAAAGGCAAGCAAAAAAACTAGCAAAATGGATGGATTATTTATTGTTCGTTGCCTTAAGATCGTGCATGAAATAGCTTCACCATCTGTAGATGTGAATTCATTCGCACAGTGTGAATGAATTCACATCCTATACCTATATTCTTTATGCCAGTAACACCCCCCGAAGAAACTAAACATTATGCCGATAAAAACAAAGTATAGCTGTTAGTCTATACTTGATACGCCTGATCCATTTTAAAAGGGAGTAAAATGAAAAACAAAATAACCCCTAAAGACAAGGAAATCATCATGCGTGAAGACGATTTTATTGTCTCCAAAACAGACCCCAGCGGCAAATTGACTTATTGCAACCGCATTTTTATCGAATTTTCCGGCTATACGGAAACAGAATTACTGGGACAGCAGCACAATATAGTGCGCCATCCGGATATGCCGCGCTCTGTATTTAGCCTGCTTTGGAATACTATCAAATCAGGCAATGAATTTATCGGCTATGTCAAAAACATGTCTAAAGACGGCTCTTATTATTGGGTGCTGGCCAATGTGACACCCAGTTACCAAATGATTTCCGGCAATGCCAACAAAGAACTTGTCGGCTATTTTTCCGTGCGCCGCAAACCCGAGCAGGCCAAGTTGAATATTATCCAGCCCATTTATGAGGATATGCTGGTTGCTGAAAAACGTACCGGCAGCCGGAACGCTATTGCCGCAGGAACGCAAGTACTCACCAATATTATTGAACCGACAGGAAAAGATTACCGTGAATACATTCTTTCGCTTTAACGGCAAAAATTCCACCCTACTGTTACTGGCTTTAATCACTTTTCTGACAGTAAAATCAATCATTACCCAGGGTATGGAACTAGCTTCCTGGGGTGTTCTGCTAACCGCTATTTTTATCCAGTCCATGTTTTTCAGGCAATCAAAAAAAGAAATCGGCCTGATACTATCCATATTTAAAATGACCGATCAAATTCACAAAGGCAAACTAGAATACCGTGTTACCTGCATCCCGGAAGGCGCTGAACTGGCCCCGCTTGCCTGGAACTTGAATGAAGCACTGGATCAAATGGAAACCTATATGCGCGAGGTCAATACCTGCTTTGAATCAGCGCAGAACAATCAGTTCTATCGTAAAACCCTGCCTCAGGGTATTAATGGCTTGTTTGCAGAAGGTTTAAACCATATTGATAATTCTTTGAAGCAGATGCAACAAAATCACGCCACGGCTATCCGTGATGAATTATTTTCTCAATTAGGTCAAATGAAAACAGAAAACCTGCTTTCCAGCCTGGAACGCACTCAACATGATCTGAGTACAATCACTGCCCAAATGCAGCAGGTTGAAAGCATTTCCAGTCAGTCTGCCAATATAGCGGCGACCAGTAAAGCCTCCCTGGGTGCTGTGATTGAAAAACTGACTTCCATTATTGAAAAAATCGATGCGATGAAAGAGTCCTCTTTTGAGTTAAGTCGCAGCAGTAAAGAAATTACTGACGTCACTTCGTTAATAGCCAAAATTGCCGATCAGACTAACCTGTTGGCGTTAAATGCTGCGATCGAAGCAGCCCGAGCCGGTGAGCATGGGCGCGGTTTTGCCGTGGTGGCGGACGAAGTCAGAACACTGGCTGAAAATACCAAAAAGGCCACAGAAACTATCAACATCTCCGTTACCAAGTTTACTCAAGCCACGCGGATTATTGTGGATGATACCGAAAGCATGGCCAATATGACGGATGAATCAAAAATAGCCATTGGCGAATTTGAACACAATATTACTGAAGTCAGTAATATTTCCATGGAAACCTACCATAAAGTAGTCTACACCCAAATGGTTGGTGAAATAGCACTGGCTAAGGTTAATCAAATGATTTATGTGCAACAAGGCTATCGAACAGTGGAAACCGGTACCGATTCTGCAGCAGCCGACTTTGTCAAAATTTCACATCAAGATTGCGACTTGGGACAATGGCTGGAACGGGGGGTTGGTCAGCAACACTATGGCCATTTGCCTTCTTTTGCCAAAATCCGGTATCCTCATGAAATAACGCATAAATGTATGTTGATGACAACACAACATCTTGATCAACCCTGGCAGACCAACCCGGATATTCAGGCACAAATTGTCGACAATTTTAAAGCACTGGAGGAAAACAGTCTGGAAGTTAATAACTTGCTGGATACTTTGGTTGAGGAAAAAAGCAGGTTTGAATGCAGTACTAGCGATTTGGAGGGCGAAATTGACTTGTTTTAGACAAGGGGGATAGTTAGGCAGACAATAATTCAAATGTAGGTCGGAGTTAGGACTGCACAGACAGATAGCTTGCTCTTGCAATACTGTCGTAACCAGCATACGCCCCCCTCAGTTTTTTTAAAATAGGATGGGGCATCTGAATAATTACAAGTTATTCCATATCCGTTCCTTAATCCTTGAAAAATCAAGTTGACTCACGAAATTATAGTGCCCAACTAATCTTTCTACTCCCATCATAGCTAGAAATAGACTACCTTTAGAATATACAGCTACCCTTATTTCAGCATTTTCAGTTTACGTTAATAACCTCGAATTTAAGCTATACACTTTCGGTGGATGCGCGTTGCTTATCCACCCTACAAAATGCGACTATTAGGCAGTAGGCGTAGGGTGGATAAGTGCAACGCATCCACCAAAGTCGTAACTAACGCAATATGAAGATACTATATGTAAAGATTCTGTCTTTAAAAGTAGTCCTTTTTTTAAGTAAAAGAGAGTAGGTTAATCAATCAACATCCTGTCCAATTGATTATCTTCGTCAATCTGACTTTTCTTCGATAAGTTTTGACACAACTTGATTATTTCAGTTAATTGCTGAGATAAACGCTGATTGTGTTGCTGTTCATTTTCTATGACCTGCTTGATTTCCATTTCAATTTGCAACAAAGCCATATCCAAACCTTTGTTTAACCCGGAAGCTGCTGCCTTCTTTAGCGACGGTTGCAGTTTTTTCTGCAGAAAATAAGGCACCAGCCAGCTGAGCAAAATCAACAGCAGGCTATGAACAACAAAATTTGTTCCCAGAAAAGGATTTCCTGCCAACACGCTTTCATAATAGCCGATAAAAACCTGGTAACCTACCAGCGTCATAGCTAAAGCAGGCAATACAAATTCGCAGAATTTCATCAGTTTGATGAAGAAACGCTGAAATCGGTTGCCGGGTTTGATTAAAGCCTGACGACAAGCCAATTCGGTTTGCGTGGCTACTGTTTTTTCTACCATTGCTTTTACTGGGGTCAATGCGGTTTTGAGTGGTTTAACGGGTATTTGCAATTGCACAGCTTTAAAAATAACCTCATCCACCATGTCGTTAAACCGGCTTTGCGCCCAATCATCCCATAGTTTTATATCCGGTTTACTTCCGCCCTTTTCTGCATAAGCCATTGCCAACTGCTGCAAGGGCCAACTAAAAGCATTTTTTAAGAGCTCAGCAGTTTTTTGCCATTGCTGTTGATAAAAATCTTTTAATTGTTGAAAATTTTGTTCCGCGAACACTGCTTGAATTGACAGTAAGACCTGTTGTAACTGTTGTATACGCACTTCCATGCCGCGCTGCTCAAGTTCCTTAACCGTATGCTCTGTTGCCAAAGATTCCAGGTAGCCGACAAACTCAGAAAATTCATCGGCCATCTGTTCACAACAAATTGTTCGAAACACCAGCGGGTCAACAAATCCGGCTTTACTTAATTGATGTGTAAAATCATCATATTGAGCCGGTTGTCCCCTGTCCCACTGATTAAGCACGAACAGCCAGGCATGTTTGACGCCTTCAGCCAGTAATAATTGCCAGGCCTTGTTATCACGGTAGCGTTCCGGGCTAACAACGTAGATCAACACATCAATATGTGGCAACCATTCCAGAACCAGCTGTTTATTAGTCAATTCGACACTGTCAAAATCCGGCATATCAATCCAGATAATGTTTTTCCTGCTATCATCCTGATGCCGGCTGGTATTGATTTTCTCTAGCGGAAACCCCTCTGGCAGATGTTGTATGGAAACGGACTGATGATGATACAGTGTTACTTCACGGGAAGTGGGTCTTTCAATCCCGGTTTTGGCAATATTTTGCCCGGCCAGGCGATTTATCAGTGAACTTTTACCTACACCGGTTCCCCCCATAAAGGCAACAATCAAAGGTCTTGAATCATTATCGGTAAACAAATTATCAGGAGTTCGTGTGTCTGCTTCAAAAATCGCCTGAGCCTGTTTCCGTTCTAGACGCTGTTCGCTACAAGCCTGTTCAGCCCAGGTTTGCGCTCGTGCTACTAAGTCAGAGTATTCGTAAGCCATGTTTTTTCTCATTTAGATCGTGTTCGGCCTGTTGTAATTGTTGCGGGGAAATATTAAATCGCTTATGCGCCGGTAATTGTTGAGGTATGAGATATAAGGCATACTTGAGATTATCTTCAAATAACAAAGTTTTAACGGTATTCAGTTGATGCTGTTTTAATTCTGCCTCCTGCCGGTTCATATAACTACCCACAGCGCTTTCTGCCAGCAAGGATGTAATAGACAGCATGGCCGGAGTAACCACCAGATCATGCAGACCAATTCCACCGGCATGGATGGCCAAAGCCATGGCTGTAGCATCTGTTGTTGCACGAGTCGCTCGCAGTGTATTCAGAATAACCGGTTGTTCCTGTAATTTGTGATAAAGCCGTTGAGCAGTTGCTTCCACATCCTGCTGAAAATTAGCATGATAATTCGCCACTTCCCTCTGATAACGTTGCAATATCTTGTTTTTTTGCTGCCGAAGTACACTTCCTGCATCTTTCCACCATTCTGCGTTAACGGCGTCAATATCAGTTCTTTCCAATAATTGGTCTGCCAGTTGAATGATGACATGATTCCCTATTTGATTCAGTAAACCAACCTCTTGAGGGACACCTTCCAGAGAAGTTCTTCTACCCAGTCCAAACAGCTTTCTAACCGGCCAGGTCATCACTCGTCGGGTTTTCCCCAGAACTTTGCCAATACCGGGAATTTCCAGCAAATTAAGAAGTTCAATTAAGGCCTGCTGGAAGGTTTGATAATGATGGGGATGATCCAGATAATCTCGTTGATAATCCTTGAGCGCCCTTTTCAGGCTCAGGTCAACCAGTGTTTGCCAGTTTTCTGCCGCCTCCTGCTCGGCATAAACCGGCTCCAGCCAAGTTCGCCAATATTTTTTAAGTAACTGTTGTTGATACAAACTGTGTTTATTGCCTGAAACTTTTTTTTGCAGGGATAGCAAAATATTTTGCGCAGATTCCGGCCAGACAGGCATAGCGCTTTGCTTTTGAAAAAACAAGGGCACCACTTCCGGAAAAGCATCCTGACGAACCTGTAACCATTTTTCCTTTAATGATGGAATGATAAAATGTTCACTGCCTTCGGTGAGTTTGTTGATACAAATCAGCGTGGGTTGAGTGAACATCTCAATTGTCGCCATCATTTCCCATACCGACTGATCGGCATATTTTTCTTTGCTGACCACCAAAACAACAATATCAGCCAGGGCGATAGTTCTAATAACGCCTTCTTTATAATCAGCTGCATCAATGGAATCGAAATCGGGTGTATCCCAGAGTACACAAGACGGTAACAAGGTGGCTAATCCCTGTTTTTCCGCCAGCGAATAGCAATCATGTCGCCTTGTACTGAGTTGATGTTCGGCCAATTGTTGAAATCGCCCGAAGTAATTTTGCAATCCGCTACAATCGCTGATCCTGATATTATTGCAAAAACCATGAGGATGGACAGTATACCCCGCCAGTGGACTGACACCGGCCAGATTGCTGCCCAGCAATAGATTAACCACGGAGCTTTTGCCGGCCTGAGTAGGTCCAATGACGGCAATTTGTAATGGAAATTGTTGTTCAGCGGCTAATAATTGTCCTTTCCTGATAAATGCTTCGGCATAAATCAACTGCTCGATACGTTGCTGATACTCGGCGAGTAAAGTATTTCTTTTATCGAACTGGGACAAAACAGTTTGATAACGCTGTTTTAATATTTGGATAAATTCCAACATAAATTATAAGCTTGGGTTTATAATGACCGACTATTTTACTTTGTATAAGGCGGTTTTCGGTAATTCTTTAACAGAAATCGCCTAATAACCTGTTAATTATAATTACAAATACAGGTTTGTTTATTTATATCATTGAGGTTTGTGTTATGAGAGTCTTGTCGTCTGTTTTTATTTTTATCATTTGTGCCTCATTAATTGGCTGTACCAAAGGCAATCAAATCAATGGTCGCAGCTTACGGACCGCCAATAGATCGGTGAGCTATATTAAAGACCGTCTGCCGGTGGAACAACGGGTTGAATTTGAAGTCTCTTTCTGGTCTTTGCGTGATGAAATCAGGAACAATGCTGATTTTCTGGATACAATTGATGGCAAAACACCGGAAGAGCTAATCGTATTAGGCAAAGAATTGTTTCAAAAACGTAAAAATGCCGGCTTTAAGGATTATGAACAATTCGATAGTTGGGAACAAATGATTGCGAAATATACTCAGGAACGCCTAGATCAGAACAGAAAAAAAAGACCGGATCCTCGCGACAAAAACAATAATGTTTTGTATAAACTTTAGGCAATAAAGTCCGGGCAGGGTGGGCAATATTCACCCTGCCCGGACTGGCAAAGCCTTCTGCTCGACTAAAACTGAAACAAACTGACTTGCCTCGGTAATCGTTTTTTCCATGATCTCAATAAGTTTTGAAATATCGATGCTGATATCAACAAACTCATGTTGCAAGGCTGCAATAGCCTGGGCATTAAGATTATGCTTAAGAAATAAAACCTGATCCTGAAATGCGTCAAGCACCGGATGTATTCTGGCTTCTGCTTTTTTTAAAGCTTTTATCAAGCGAGCATACTGACGCCGGGATTTATCAAGCTGTTGCCGACTACGGGAGCGCAATGAGCGATTACTGTACAACTGAAGCTCAGCTTCCCATTCACTAAACAATGCCTCACTGACTTCTTCGATCGCTCTGATTCTATAAGCTACCTCATCGGTTTTAATGCGACAACAATCGTATTGTTTTTTTAGCTGTTGATAACGATAGTCCAGTGATAATTCCGGCACCCCCAATATTGTTTTAAATTTATCCAAAGCATCTTCAAACTGATCCCGGGTATCTTGCAGACTTTCGCAGGCTTCATCGACATGGACAACGACAATATCGCGCTTATGATGACCCAACAATGATTCTCTGCTTGTGTAATAAACACTACGCATCATTTTATGCAAAATAGCTTTGATAGTTGAGTACATGTTAAAACTTAAAATTGGTTGTAATTCTGTATATTGATCTTAAAATCGGGAAATTCAGTAAAAGCGTGAAACTTGGCATCGATAATGCCTTGATCCTGAAGATCTTGTATTGTTGCATCGGCCGCGACCGTTGCTGATTTTACCAGAATCAGCTCAGTTGCATTGACTTGTTTCGCCATCCAGGCTGACAGACTGTCCGAGGTAATATCCCAACTGGGTTGAATACCGGCAGCATCCAGTTCTGACAACAACGGCGACCATATCGATACCGGTTGTATTGATTTTTTGATGTCTTTAACTGCAGAGAAAAGCTGCCATTGCGGTTGCAAAGCCTTAAACAGCAGAGCCATTTGCTGCATTGCCAATATCGCCATATGGTGGGCAGTCAAATCATCAAATAACCATTGTTGCTGTGCAGATCTAACCTGGTCGGCAAATGCGCCGCCACCGGGTACAATGATAACCTGATTGTTGCTGTAATACTGATTGACCCTGTTGAAACAACTTGTGAGTCCTGTCGAGGCTGTCAAACTACCACCCAGTTTTATAACAATCATTTCTAAGAATCAACGCTTAAAATGTTCAAGCAATTTTAATAATACTGCCGCCTTGTCAAAGCTTTCCTGATATTCCTCTTCCAGTACTGAATCATTAACAATACCACCGCCAGCCCAGAACCTTATGGTGTTATCAGAATGTACCAAAGTGCGAATAGCAATATTGGTATCCATGTTGCCGTTAAAGCCGATATAGCCAATGGAACCACAGTAAACGCCACGCCGGTGAGGCTCCAGTTCTTCAATAATTTCCATCGAGCGTATTTTCGGAGCGCCGGTAATCGACCCCCCGGGAAAACAGCTGCGTAATAAATCCAGCGCATGCTGACCTTCCGACAGCATTCCTTTTACAGTACTGACCAAATGGTGCACTGTTGCATAACTTTCCACAGCAAACAGTTCTGGGACTTTAACTGAACCTTCCCGACAATTCTTGCTAATGTCGTTCCTCAGTAAATCGACAATCATAACATTCTCAGCTTGATCTTTTGTGCTTTCTGATAAAGCATTAATCTGCAGTTGGTCATGGTTAGGCAATAGTTTTCTGGGACGCGTACCTTTAATCGGTTTAGTTTCAACTTCGCCGTTGGTCACTTTCAAAAAGCGTTCGGGAGATGAACTCAGTATCTGCACATCCGCCATATTCATATAACAACTGAATGGCGCCGCATTGATTTTGCGTAAATGCTGATAGGCAACCCAGGGGTTACCGCTGCATGGACTGACGAAACGCTGCGCCAAATTGACTTGATAACTGTCACCTTCCCTTAAATAATGCTTGATTCTGGCAAAAGCCTTGGCATAAGTATTTTTATCCATATTTGATACCGGCTCTGCCAGCACATTGAAGCTGGTGTCCTCGTTTGACACTACAGGGAGCAGGCTGAACTGGTCAATCAAAGTTTCCCAGTCACCCTCAGCTGTTTCATGTCCTATCAGATAACTTTCCTGTTTATAGTGATCAACAATGACAGCCCACTGGTAAATACCTACCGCCATATCAGCAATGTGTTCACCATCTTCAGCTATAACAGGCAAATTTTCCAGTCTACGCGCCAGATCATAGGAAAAATAACCGATAGCACCGCCATTGAAGGGAAGATCATTGGTAGCCGTTACAACCTTACCGCCTAAATGCTGCTTAATCAGTAAAAAAGGGTCTTCTGTCGATATTCGGTGAACACCTCTGTTTACAATTTCCGTTTCAGGGCCTTTGGTCACCAGTGTGCATACAGGATCGGCCGCAAGAATATCGAAACGTCCCTGTTGACTATGAGGATAGCCGCTATCCAGAAATACCGCCCAGGGTTTGGATGCAATGGCGGCAAATAATTGCGCGCTGTCAGGAAAATAAGGTAAAGGGTGTTTAAGTAAAGTCGGTGTAAGCATTGAAAAATTTTATATCAGGCCGGTGGATATTTGAAAAACTGTAATAACGTAAGCGTTCCCCCCATAAGTTTCACATAAAATATATCTCGCGTAGGCCAGATAGATCGTAGTGAAGCAAGGAGGGCCTGAATAATTACGCAGTAACCGGATTTAAAAGATGAGCAGAATAACAAGCAGGTTTTGGATGCTATAGCCCCCTCCGACTTAAGGCAAGACCTGCAACAGCTACAGCCGGCGCACAATCAGCACTGTCAATATCGGTTTGGGATTCAGCTTGTGGAATGAGTTCGTTAAAATCCAAATACTGAAAACCTGTTTCCAGCGCAATATCTTTTACCAGAAAACGACCAATACCGGCGCCAATCAAACAAGGTGGATCAGATACATTTATTCTGGCCAGCTGTATTTTACAAGCCTTGATAATTTTCTGTTTTTGCAGACTTTTGAGTTGACGGGCAAATTCCTGCCATAAAAACAAATCATCATTAGAGAACTCGTATCCTGTCATCCGGGATAATCTTTTGGCACTCGCCTCAGGCGTTTTTTCTGCGCCATCCGCAGTATCACTCAAATCGTGCGCTTCATTAAGATCACCGGTTAGTCGGTACACATCTGCCATAGTGGCAAAATATTCTGCCATTAATCCCATTTTTTTTCCATTAAACCGCGCTTCCTGAGCTATCGCCATAACCGCTGTTCTGACTATGCCGGTATATACCAATTCAGAAGAAACCAGTCGCTGATAGTCAGTATACCCTTGAGCGTGGACAACGCTATCGGTTATCAGCAAAATATCCGTAGTGGTACTGCCTATATCAATAAAAAGCCCTGTTTCGACTTGATCCGCTGCATATGAGGCGCTAGCCAGCCAATTAACAGAAGCAATATCCAGACAATCCCGGTCACTTATATCATTCGCTTTTAAAAAGCCTTGTTTGCCGGCATAAATCACAATTTTACAGCTGTTGATATAAACCCGCATGGCATGAATGATTTCTTTGACACCCTGTTCCCGGCTATCAAATAAATCCACCAATTCACCGGTCATGGTAATTGCATGCCCGTAATCGTTTACTGAAAATTCGTTTAAAACAGAAACAACCGCTTGTTTTAAATATTGCAGACCTTTCCATAAGGGACAAGGCTGCAAGCTGACCTTTATCACCTTGCCTTGATGGTCGAGTAACGCGGCTTTGACATGTGCTCCTCCGATATCCCAGCCAATAATGTCTGTTTGCATTACCGAATTCCTGTTGAAATTGTCACGTTCACTTGTCTATTGTCTTTTCTTGTCATTATCGGATCTGAGACCAAAAGCTGTATCACTTGTTCTGCAACATTAATACCTGTTGCCAAGTGAATACCGGTATATGATGTGGTCAACCGTGGATTAATTTCAAGAATCGCAGGCCCTGTCATACCGGAGTTAATTATATCAATACCGATATACCCCCATAAACCGGGAATTGCCTGAGCTATTTTTTCTAGCAGTTTTTGATAGTGTTCATGCGAATAATGGAGAACATTGACCGTGCATGCCTGTAAGTGAAATTGCCCCCCTGTGATTGAAACCTGTTGTTCATTGCAACTCAGCAACCACGCTTTGCCTTCCCTGAAAAGACAGGAGAGACTCAGCGACTGTCCTTTTATAAAAGGCTGCATCACAAATTGTTCAGGATTATCAATACCGGCAATAACCCGCTGATAATCATCCTGACAGGAAATAATGAAGCTTTGCTCACAGCCAACACCGTCAACCGGTTTAATCACTGATTTAACATTGGGGTAGGCAACTGCATCGGATAATAACCGGGTATCACAAACGTTAATATGATGTTCTTGCAAACGCTTAATCGTCGCCAGCTTATTACTGCATAATTTTACTGCTTCCGGTGTTGATAATATCGCGGTTTTATGAAGAGTTTCTGCTAATCTGGCAATATCCAGCAGAATGGAATCCATTTCCGGCGCTATCGGCCAAATAGCATCACATTCCATCATTGTTTCCTGCAGGATCTGATTAAAACTCTGATTTTTCTGTACCACAATGCCTTCGGCTTGCGGCGGCAAATCCATTTGTTTGCAGCGCCAGTCCAGCATAACCACCAGTTGAATATGCGGTAAACACTTTAGTTCCGACACTAAAGCCTGTAACATCATAGCGCCTTCATTTGCCAACGAATCAGGCCATTGTTCAGTGACAAATCCACCGCCAGTAATGAATTCAAAAATTAAAATTCTCAATCTATGCAAATAATTCCGGTTATTGATTTAAAAGGAGGACGCGTTGTTTATGCTCAACACGGAAACCGCGCGAACTATCAGCCGATCAACAGTTATTTATGTCAATCAAGCTCCATTGTCGATGTACTGGATGCTTTTTTAAGCCTTTATGATTTCAAAACGTTTTATATCGCTGATCTGGATGCTATTTGCCAGACAGGGAATCATCAGAAAATAATTGCTGACATCGTCAAAACATACCCGAATATCGAATTTTGGATTGATAATGGGATGAAATTCTCTAAACTCGAATATCCTGTCTTTAAAAATTATCAACCTGTGATCGGTAGTGAATCACAGCAGTCAACCACTAAAATACCCAAAAGCAAATTTATTCTTTCTCTGGATTTCAAACACAGCAAGCAATTAGGCCCTGCTGAATTGTTTGAAAATAACAATTATTGGCCTGAAAACATCATCATCATGACACTAGCGCGAGTAGGCAGTCAAACGGGTCCGGATTTTACAAGGCTTAAGCAATATTGTCGGCAATACCCAAAAAATAATTTCATTGCTGCCGGGGGTATTCGTCATGTCGATGATCTGAACAAATTAAATAAAATAGGCGTTAAACAGGCTTTACTGGCCAGTGCCCTGCATTCTGGCACAATTACTGCCGAAAATCTTAAAATCTTGCATAACCCGTAGGATGCACTGAGGAAAGAAGCACATCTTTCGCAGTTGACGAGCCTTGTGCTTTAACCTATTCCAATCGGCATTCATGCCTCAAACACCCTTTATTGTCAGAGAGACACCCCGAGGTGCAAGAGCAATATATCTGTCCATGCAACCACTGAAGACAAGCAAAAATCCAGCATAATCTAGTAAATTCTTTTCCGGTAATTGCCTAAATTCTGAATGCCTACAAACCTATAGACAAAAAAATACCCCGGTAAACCGAGGTATTTTGTATTCTCTATAAAATAAGAAAACTTATTTTGCAGCGAACGGATGCTCAGCAGTCGCTTTACCAGCAACAACTTCAGCAGCAGTAGGAGAACCAGCTACAGCGCGTTCCAGTGCTTCTTTAGTTGCTTCGTAGTTGTATTGTTGAATTTTCGCGTCATCATCAGCCAGCCAATGAATGAAAACACCAACAGATACAAACAGATCATCAGCTTCGTCAGCAGGAATTGTACCGTTTTCAACACAATCAGCAACAGCCATGGCAACACCACGTTGTGCAGGACCAAACATTTGTACAGCTTGCTTGGAACCTTTGATAGTAACTTTGTTGAACATAACAGTCGCAGGTTTAACCATCAGGTTAGGAGCAACAACAGCCAACAGGCTGGAAAAACCATCTTTGTTATTGGTTAAGCAGTTTGCAAATGCAGACTCAGCCGCGGAACCACGAGGTCCGACCATTAAATCAATATGAGCAACTTCGTTACCTTCGCCAACCAAAGACTCGCCAACACGTAAATTGTTGATTTTAGCCATTTTACTTTTCTCTCCAAAAGAATAAATAATTATGTATAAGGATGAATCAAAAAATCGGCATCTATGATGCCTTTATATTGGCAAATCCGTTTATGCCCAATCAATAGATTTCTCTATTGACCAACTGCTCCAATAAACATACCAGTACAGTTGCCACTGTCATATCGGCAGTCGTACCCGGATTGATGGCTTTTCCTTTAAACGCCTGATCAATGCTATGCAGCATAGGGATCAGCAATTCAGGATTATCAGCCGTAGTCAATGCATTATGAACTTTAGTCATTTGCTCAGCGACCCAATCTGAGTACTGCGTACCATATTTTCGCTCAATATGACTGTCAGGATAGCGCGAAAGCAGAGCTGAAAATACAGATAGAGCAGCCCAGTTCCGATCACCAAATTTTGCGAAGCTAGAATTATACACGAAAAATGTAAATTCAAAAATATCTTTGTAATAAGATGGAAATTGATAAGCAATTCGGTCTTTATGGGCAGCTATTCCCATAGCTTCGATCAATGTTACAGTGGCCTGTTGATTGACATCTTCAGACTCTGAATCCCCAAGCCCACCCGGCGCCGCCAGTATGATTGCCTTAAAAACCCAATCGGCATCCTTGGAGCTAGTATTATTAAGCAAACATTTCAGAGCGTCACGCAAAGATTGCCCTTTTTTTAAATCCACTGCCGCCTGCAGTAAAGGCGCACAGAGGAGAATAATCCCAAGATTAGTGTTACAGCCTACTGCTTCACGGGTCGCCTTCACCGCATAATAGATTTTTTCACCCACCGAATAATCAGGGTTAGTAATAGAAAAAGAACTAACGGTATAACTAATTCTAAAATCCTCTACAGTCATATCATGACCATCATTATAGACGCTGACATTACCGGGCTTAAAAGCTTGCAGTTCAACTTCGCACGCTTGTTCATAGAGATCAATAAGTTGTTGCTGTGTTATCATGAGACCACTGCATTCAACCTGACCTCATTTCGATCAAGATAACGCCCAATAAGATCTTCGGCTAGATATTCAGCAATGTTCATTCGACAAACACTTTCCAGTCCTTTCCATGCCGGGATACTGTTAACTTCAATAATATGGTAATGACCATTATTATCCTTAATGATATCAACACCTGCATAATCCATCTGCAAAGCGACCGTTGCTTTGACTGCCAGATCGGCTAACTCTGCCGTCAGGTCAATAGATTCACAAGAGGCGCCACGTGCAACATTATTTAACCAGGACTTTCCACGCCTGCGCATCGCTGTCACAGCTTTGCCATTAACAACAAAAACCCGGGTGTCGGAAAATCCACTTCCCTCGCAATGAATAAATCGTTGCAAATAATAAACACCTCGACTACTGGTCAGCCAAAACAAGTCTGTCATCTTTTCAATTCGCCGAATCCCTTCGCCCTGAGAGCCAAACAATGGCTTGCTGATCAAAAGATTGCCGGCTTTTAATTCACGCTCGGCAATGTCCAGCGCTTCTGCGCGATCCCTGACCACCCAGGTATGAGGTGTCGGCAAACCGGCATGATTCAGTAGAAAGCTGGTCATGCCTTTATCAACGCTCCGCTCAACCGCTCGCCCATCATTGTATACCGGAATACCTGCTATTTTTAAGGCATGCAAAACATCCAGATAAAACACCACTTCTTCCAGCGAACCGCCGGGCACACCCCGCACAAAAGCCGCATCAGGCATGGATGTATCGAATCCTGGAATCAACACCGGCAGAGATTTATCCGCTTGAAGTTGAATACTGCATTCTGTCAGGGAAACATATTCCCCTGCATACCCTCGGTTGGCAAATGCCAGGCGCAATTGCTTACCGTGCCAGCCGGGGTCATCTGTAAAAATAGCTATTCGGCCCAATTGTAAAAAATATTAAATGTTGATTTAAAATAGAATTGTAGAATGAATAATATCCTTTCTGCAAAACAAGAAACTAGTGCTGCACTAGCCTATCAGGTTAGCTACGGCACCGCCATTAAGTTATAAGAAGGTGTTTTATTGGCTTTAGTTTTGGCATAGATGTGGATGTATCCACACAGTACGAATGAATTCGCACCTACATCCCACTCACATTTCTTAATGTAATGGCAATGAGATAACCACTGGAAAAAGCTTACTATCAGACGCCAAATGACTGATCCAATAATTCATTATCCAGTTTACCCGCACGAAAACTATTGCCCGATTCCACGGCTGTCACAATCACGCTGGCCGGACTGAACAACATACCGTCAATTTTAAAGAAATCATAGTTACACGCTTTAAAAATTTCCGCAAACGGCTTGCCGTAATCTTTAGATGTAGAACTTGGCAGTTCCTTCGCCAGTTTTTCCGCCTCTTCATCACTGCCTTTGACAAAAATATGTACTTGGCCGGCAAATAAAATGGCATCATTGGTACGCCCCATGGCTTTAACAAAATCCGGGTGCGGAGGACAAATCGGTGCACTGCCACTACCATCAACAATGTTTTCCAGCGGAAAATGCAATTCATGCGCTTTATGCATGGCCACTTCCAGCACACGCCCTACGACCTGTACACAACCTGCAAGACTGCTGGTGGGCGTCACGATAATGGTCAACTTATCTGCCAAAACCCCACAAGCTGAAGCGACCTTTTCAACGATTTCCAGCGGCGGAACAGAATCATTCTCAATCACCAATGCAACTTGTTCAGCACTATCGCGATAATCCAGTTCTTTATACAACTCTTCTACCGGACCTGTTTCTCCGTCCTTGACTTTTGTTGCCATCGCACGCGCAGGTCCCGATCCCAATGCATAATATTTTTCATGCGATAAACTCCAGCCGGCATATTGACTACCCAGACAAGCCAGAACCGGATTGCTGGCGTGCACATTAACGGTTAACGGCCAGTTTGCAGTATAAGGGCTTTGTGAAATAGACACGGTACCCATACCACCTAGACAAATTTCGGTAATAATCCGCCCGGCTTCCAATCCACCGGGTACATTAATGCCGGCATCAATAATAGTGCAACCATTTTCCAGCTTTTGCACTTTGAGTCTTAACTTGTCTGCATTATCAACCAGTTCCTGAACCAATGGTTGAGTCAGTTTATTTACACTTGCTGTGTATTGCATGATTTTAACTACCTGTTTGTAAAAAATATTCGATCTTCTGCTGTTTAAAATGCAATTTATCCATAACCTGCTGTACACTTTTTCCGCGAGCAATAATACTGCATATAGGGTCGTCTTTGCCAATTATTGACTCTGCCGAAGACCGATCCATAGCCCAATCAGGCCAATCCATACGACGCCCGATCTGTAATCCTGATTTCGCAAAAACTATTTTATAGGCGCGAACAAAAGCCGAATGATAAGTAATTCCATCCAATTTGCCTAAACAAGCTGTAAGATGGGCAATTATCACGGTTGCGTCATACAGTTGCAGACTGGCTGTTGGCCTGGCATTGATTTCAAGCACATAACATTGCTGTCCCCGGAAAACAAAATCCAGACTATTCAAACCCTTTAATTGATAACTAGTTGCCAGTTTAGTAACCCAGTCAATCATCAGATTACAACAATCAATCGGCAAATCTGTCTCACTGATCACCCCGGAAAAAACAAACTCCTGCTCCGAAACGCCATTCCTCATCAATTGACGTTGAAAACCCACAATACTTACCTTATCTTTGTCAGCCACAAATAAAACTGACAGTGATTCACCGTCTATGTAGCGTTGCCAATACACCTGTTTGAGAGCGCCTTGTCCGGACGAATATCGACTGACACCCACACCGCCCTCTCCTTGCAACGGTTTAGTCAACCACCCAGACAGATCAGGCGGGGCAAAAAAAGATACCTCCGGGTAATCAATGCCCAATATCTCCAGTTGCTTAAAAAAACGAATCTTATCCTGAAGCGCACAAAAGGTAACGCTGTCATTTCCCAGCACAGTCAGGCAGCTTTCTAAAAACCGCACACTGGCACAGTATCTTTCAAATCCGCTACCATAAATAACATAATTCAACTGATGCCGACTCTGCAGTGTTTTAACCGGATTTATTATATTTTCCAGCGCCAGTGAAGATACTTGAATAAAATCACCTGCCAACTCACGGGTATCAAGATCAGCAAAGCAATCGATTACCACGACTTCAATCCCTGCATCTCTCAAAAACTGCGCCAGCATCCGCCCGGACTTAGCGATAACCAGTATTTTGCCGAAAATATTATTTAATTTATCATTCAACTCTAGTTTTTCGTTAGGGATTATCAAGCGAAGCGCAAATAACGTAACCCGATCTATATTTTTTAGTTTTTGCCTATACGCCTATTCCAGAAAAACATTTGCACGACTATTGCGAGCGCTGGTAACAACAAAACTTAAATGCGAAGTTTCCGCATAGTGTTGCTGTAGCTGCTGCACTAAATCTTCAGCCCTTTCCGGACCTTCAATCGCACAAAAACCGGTGGGCCCCCATGATGTCTGTCCAATGGCAACAGCACCCTTCCGCTCTAGCCAGTCCATCGCCTCTGCCACTTCAGAACTGGTAAAAACGCCACCTTGAACAGAAGCAAAATGCTCGCCGACTGAACGTTGCAATTGGGTAATCACATCCCCGAATATTGCAATTTCCTGTTCAACCACTGCGGGCAACCCTTGCATTAATAATAAATAACACAGTCGAGCCGCTTCCTGCTGTGGAAAAGGCGGTAGTTTCTTAAAAGCGCTGACTTCCTGCTTACCGTGCAACCCTTGTCCGCGCTCATCAAATACCAGTATAAAACGCCAATGCTCGGGAATATCCATATGCACAATCATGGGCGGTGTTTTGGTATGCGCACCGCGGCCACCATCAACAACCAAACCACCCTGCTCAAATACCCCTATACCAATGCCAGAACGCGCGCCTCTATCGGTTAACAGCGCAATTTCCCGGACACTCAGCCCCAGCCCGTAAAAAGCATTCAATGCTGATCCAATAGCCAACGACATCTGAGTACCAGAACCCAGGCCAATATGTTCAGGAATCGCTGATACAATATCAATATCAAGCCGCTCGGATACATTCAGCGCCTTGCATAGAGTTTGCGTGCATTTCACCGCCCGTTCGGCAACAGGCCCGGTTACATTCAGTTGATTGGCTGCACGCATGGTAAGACGTGTACTTATTTCATTGAGAGCGACCCCGATACTACCAAAATAACGTCCTAAAGAGCCGCTTAAATCAATGAACCCCATATGAAGTCTTGCCGGTGCAACAACAGAGACTTTTGTGTGCTGATTTTTCAAAATGTTAATCTATCTATCGAGCTTATGCGGCAAAAATAAAGCGCTTGATTATACATGATCACGAAACGCTAAAAATAAAAACATCACAATCCAGCGCCGCTTTGCGCTAAACCCTGCTCCCTGACCCCAGTGCCATTAAATTAATGATGTCAGGTATCCCATACGGGGCTACCCACGAACCTTGAATTTTAATGTTTCTCAATCACAGCTGCCAAAAGCATCAAATCATCAAAAATGAAATCGGCTTGCTTCACTGCAACCAGATCCGGCGGTACAACGGAGGGAATAAACACTGAATGCGCCGGGGTTTTGGCGGCTGCGCTAATACCTGTCGACGAATCTTCCAAAATTAAACATTCTGAAATCTTCACCTGCAATAACGTAGCCGCTTTAAAAAAAATTTCCGGCGAGGGTTTTCCTTTAGTTACGCAATCGCGGCTGACGATAACTGGAAACGTTTTTTCCAGCCCGGCAAACTGTAAACATTCCTGTGCATTAGTTTTACGACTGTTCGTTGCCAAACAATAAGGAATCTGCCGTTTTTGTAAAACAGCGAGCATCGAAAAAAAACCTTTTTTAACGGCAATCCCTTGCTGTGTAACAGTTTCACGCCAATAAAATCCGCTCAACCGAGCAAATTCCCGGCAATCGAATGATGTCCCACAATAAGCCTGTATTCGTTGTTCGACAGCTTGATAATGCAATCCTGACAACGACAAACAAAAATGCTCACTAAACTCATACCCCATTGCTTGAGCTGTCTTTTGCCAGGCAATAAAATAAGACTTTTCGGTATCCAGCACCAAACCATCCATGTCAAAAATAACGGCTGAAAATGCGGGTAAAGCCGGGGTATCAATCAATCTTTAAGACCTTAATATATTCGCCGTGGGCTTCACGCGTTGAACCAACAACAATCCGTTTTATCCCGGCAGCAGATATTTCCAGTTGTCCCGTCACTTCAATCATTTCCCCGCTTTTAGCCTGTCCGGTATAAGTCGCTGTAAAACAAATAACAGCCTGAATATCATCATGTTCGACCCAAAACACAGCCGGGTAATCAAAACCATGGAAATCATCCTTAACCCGGGTCTGAATTGTAATCATGCCTAACTTTGTGTTTTTCTCACTGTCTTGATAAATGTCATCAACAATCATATTTAAATCAACCTTGCGTTGATTGATCATCACTTTGTTAAATTTACGCTGTTCATGCCAAATATATTCCGTTAACGTCAAATCACAATCACGTCTTTGATAAGACTCTAGCCATGCGCTGTCAGTTAAAGGCTGACAATCACCCTGGTTAATTAATGTTGCAACAATGGCTCTAGTCTGATGAAAAACACTCCTGCCATAAAAAACCAGATCAATATCAGACGCAGAATTCTGCGCCCCAATCAATAAAGACCCCGTGACCCCGACATTTTCCAGTTGCAAACCATTCCGGCTAAACTGGTCACAAAGAATCCGTAAGTCTTGTTCAACAGAATCTTTCGGTTTATTGTTTAATAATGTCACTAACCTGTGTTGAGGCTGATGATGTTTGGTAATATCAGTGACTGCAACCGCATGCAATTCAGCATCCAGTATTGTTGAATAATACAGATATTGAGGATAATTTTTAGCCAGCAAATCATTGGCCTGCCCTGTTGAAACTTTTCGCCATTGGCCTTGCTCACGCACATAACGTAAAAAACACAAAACCCTGTTCGCTTCTATTCTTTCTGTAACGACTGCAAAAACAAGGCCTTCCCGGGTTTCAATGAAATCTTTGGCTCGATACATTCTGTCTATGCGAACTCAACCCGGTTGCGACCATGTTCTTTCGCCTGGTAAAGTGCGTCGTCAGCCGCCTTGGTAATCGCGTCATCTGTTTTAAACTGTCCATTATAGGTGGCAACGCCCAGACTTAAAGTGACACAGGACGTTACTTTTGATCCACTATGAGGAAGATTTTTTTCCAGCACAGCCAAGCGTATTTTTTCTGCAACATCACGACCGCCCTGTAAATTGGTATCAGGTAGAATAACGGTAAATTCTTCACCGCCGTAACGACAAGCGAGATCTGTAGGACGCTTTAAAACCGCGGCAATCGTTTGTGCCACAGTAGCCAAACAGTCATCACCCTGTTGATGACCATAACTATCATTGTAGATTTTAAAATAATCAATATCACAAATAATCAGTGACAAAGGCGACTTGTTCCTTTTTGCCAGATTGTATTGCCTGAGCAGCGTCCGGTCAAAATTTCTCCGGTTAGCCAGACCTGTTAACTGATCAAATAATGATAATTTTTCCAGCTCCTTATTGGCAACGAGTAATTGCTGCTGTGCTTTAGATAACTTTTGCCGTATAGCATAAATGCGTTCCATGGCCACAACGGTTAACTGTAGACGCAAGGGATTAAGCGGCTTTGGCAAATAAGCATCACCGCCCGCCAGAATTCCATCAGTAAAAGCGTCATCATCTATACGCGTTGTCAGAAAAATAATAGGAAACCAGTCATCCTGTTTTAATGCCCGAATTTCTTTAGTTGCATCCAGACCATTCATCCCCGGCATTTCAACATCCATTAAAATCAAGTCGACGTCATTATATTTAATATAATCCAGACAATCGTTCCCATTCTCTGCAAAAACAACCTCATGCCCCATGCTTTTTACGCATTCGGCCACTAATTGTCTTATCGCTTTACTATCATCAACAACAAGGATTCTCATAAACGTTATTATCCTAAATGTAAGCCCTTACTTTCTTTGTGTAATCCTAGCAGTCTATAGTAAATTAACAATATCATTAGAAAAGAATTGAAAAAAAAACATCAATCTCATATCCTCAAGCGTGGGATTTTTCCAATAACACCCATTAAAATCAAACTATAAAGTATGTGAAAAATCTTGCAGTTCTCACTTTTAATCCTCGAACATTTCAGGAGAACGTATGAAAATCGGTATACCCAAGGAAATTCACGAAGGTGAAAAACGAGTAGCCACAACGCCAGAAGCAGCTGAAAAAATCCTTAAACTGGGGGTTGAAGTCAATATCGAAAGCGGCGCAGGACTCGCTGCAGATATCACTGACGAGGCCTACCAGGAAGTTGGCGTCAAAATTGTGAAAAATGCTAAGTCATTATGGAAAAACTCAGATATTATCATAAAAGTCAGAGCTCCGGAAAGGCATCCGGAACTAGCCATAGATGAAGTCGAACTGATGCAAGAAGGCCAAACTCTAATCAGTTTTATCTGGCCGGCACAAAATGAAGAATTAATGCGGCGACTGGCTGATAAAAAAGTGACTGTACTGGCCATGGACAGCATTCCGCGCATGTCCAGAGCGCAAAAAATGGATGCTTTGAGTTCGATGGCCAATATCGCCGGCTATCGGGCTATTGTTGAAGCAGCTCAACATTTCGGCCGTTTTTTTACCGGTCAGATCACCGCTGCCGGCAAAATTCCACCAGCTAAAGTTTTGGTTATCGGCGCCGGCGTTGCCGGGCTTGCAGCCATTGGCGCCGCCAAAAGCATGGGCGCTATCGTCAGGGCTTTCGATACCCGTCCTGAAGTTAAAGAACAGATTGAAAGTATGGATGCCGAATTTCTGATGCTGGAATTTGAAGAAGAAGGCGCAGGATCGGGCGGTTATGCTAAAACCATGTCAAAGGAATTCATCGAGGCTGAAATGGCTTTATTTGCCCGTCAGGCAATGGAAGTCGACATTATTATCACTACAGCACTCATACCCGGAAAACCGGCCCCCGAATTAATTACTGCCGGCATGGTGGAATCCATGAAGCCAGGGAGCGTTATTGTTGACCTGGCAGCTGAACAGGGCGGTAACTGTGCATTAACCGAGAAAGATAAAGTAGTAGTTAAACATGGAGTGACCATTATTGGCTATACCAATTTACCCAGCAGACTGGCCAATCAGTCCAGTCAATTGTACGGCACTAATATCCGTCATTTATTAACGGATTTATGTCCTGAAAAAGACGGAAAACTGCAGGTTAACATGGACGATGAAGTGATTCGCGGCGCTACCGTTATTCAGAAAGGCAAGATTACCTGGCCACCGCCGCCACCTAAAATATCAGCAGCTCCGGCGCCGCAGACAGAGGCGCCGGCGGTAAAATCTGAGGCAGAAGTAAAACAATCTGTCATTCCACAACCGGTCAAACAGTTTCTGCCGTTGATTATCGCCGGTTTTGCCCTATACGGTATCGGTTCGGTTGCACCGGTCTCATTCATGTCCCATTTTACTGTCTTCGTTCTGGCTTGTTTTGTCGGTTATCAGGTTATCTGGAACGTATCGGCTTCTTTACATACGCCTTTGATGAGTGTTACCAATGCCATCAGCGGCATCATCGTTATTGGCGCACTGGTACAAATTTCCACACCCGGCGCTGTAATCACCTTTTTGTCGGGACTTGCCATTCTGATTGCAGCTATCAATATTGCCGGCGGCTTTCTGGTCACCCGTCGTATGCTTGAAATGTTCAGAAAATAGGAGAAAATAATGTCACAAGGTTTAGTTACAATGTCGTATATTACGGCATCCATTCTGTTCATTTTAAGCCTGGGCGGACTCAGCAATCAGGAAACAGCCCGTCGGGGTAATTACTACGGTATGGCCGGCATGGTCATCGCTATCATCGCCACTGTTATGAGTGACGCGGTGACTTCCTACACCATACTGATTATTGCATTGTTAGTCGGTGGTTCAATTGGTGTTAAAGCAGCCTATAAAGTGGAAATGACACAAATGCCGGAACTGGTCGCCATCATGCATAGCCTGGTTGGAATGGCGGCCGTCCTGGTGGGTTACGCTAATTTTATGGATGCCACATCAACTCTTAGCGGCGTTGAAAAGACCATTCATGAAATCGAAATCTATATCGGTATTTTCATTGGCGCTGTTACTTTTACTGGTTCTGTGATTGCTTTTGGAAAATTATGTGGAAAAATCGACGGTAAACCGCTTTTATTACCTGCCCGGCACTGGTTAAATCTGGGTTTACTCATTGCCACGATTTGGCTGGGAAATCAGTTTTTGGCAGGCGCAGAAACGGGTGGCGGTACCTGGGCGTTAATTTTAATGACCCTCATCGCTCTGGCATTTGGCGTACATATGGTCATGGCGATTGGCGGTGCCGATATGCCGGTAGTCATCTCCATGCTAAACAGTTATTCCGGTTGGGCCGCTGCAGCCACCGGCTTTATGTTAAGCAATGATTTATTAATCGTGACCGGAGCGCTGGTCGGCAGTAGCGGCGCCATCTTGAGTTACATCATGTGCCGCGCCATGAACCGGAATTTTATCAGTGTCATTGCCGGTGGTTTCGGCAGCAGTGGCGGTGGCGCAGCTGCAGAAATCGAAGGCGAAGTACAAGCGATTGATATTAATGAAACTGTGGAGTTGTTGCGTGATGCCAAAGACATCATGATTATTCCCGGTTACGGCATGGCTGTTGCACAGGCCCAACATACGGTGAATGAAATTTCCAAATTGCTACTCAATCAGGGAAAAACAGTCCGTTTTGGTATTCATCCTGTTGCCGGCCGTATGCCAGGACACATGAATGTTTTGTTGGCGGAAGCTAAAGTACCCTACGATATTGTTTATGAAATGGATGAAATCAATGAAGATTTTCCCGATGTTGATGTGACCGTGGTTATCGGCGCCAACGACATTGTCAATCCCTCTGCTTTAGATGACCCTAGCAGCCCCATTGCCGGCATGCCTGTGCTGGAGTGCTGGAAAGGTCACACCACTATAGTTCTTAAACGCAGTATGGCTACAGGTTATGCCGGTGTCGGTAATCCTTTGTTTGTGCATGAAAATACCCGAATGTTATTCGGCGATGCCAACGACAGTCTGCAATCTGCTCTAAAAGCTTTGCAAAACTGATAACGCAATCTTTTGGTAAGTATGAAAAAAGCCGTGATAGCCTAAGCTACCACGGCTTTTCGATGAAGTAATAAATTATTCTTGTTTAAAACCTTTTAATATATCCAACGGAAAGACGATCGTGGAAGATTTGTCACCGGCAATTTCTGTCAGTGTTTGTAAATATCTCAGCTGAATCGCTGATGGTTGCTGTGACAGTATTTTTGCCGCCTGCATCAATTTTTCAGCAGCCTGCATTTCTCCTTCAGCATGAATAACCTTGGCCCGCCGGGTACGTTCTGCTTCCGCCTGCTTGGCAATGGCCCTGATCATGCTTTCGTCTAAATCCACTCGCTTTATCTCGACATTCGATACTTTAATTCCCCAGGCATCGGTTAGCTGATCCAGGCTGCTTTGAATATCGATATTCAAGCGCTCACGTTCCGCCAGCATTTCATCAAGTTCGTGTTGTCCCAATACTGAACGCAAGATGGTTTGCGCCAATTGGCTGGTGGCATCAAAAAAATTTTCCACTTGTATAATGGCCTTATCAGGTTCAATAACCCGAAAATACACCACGGCATTCACTTTAACAGAAACATTATCGCGGGAAATCACATCCTGAGGCGGTACATCCATTACAATAGTACGCAAATCCACGCGTACCATTTGCTGAATCAAAGGAATAACTATAATGAACCCCGGCCCTTTTACCTTGTGAAAACGGCCCAGCATAAAAATAACGCCACGTTCATATTCCCTGAGAATTCTGAACGCACTGATCAGTAATATCAGCAGAATACTGATGAAGATGTAACTAAAATTTGCAAACATCACACGCCCTCCTGTTTTTTGATGGGGGTAACCTGTAAAAGCAGACCATCAATTGCTGTCACCATCACTTTTTCGTTTTTCCGCAAGGGATAATCACAGGCTGCCTGCCAGTTTTCACTATGAACACGAACCATGCCTGTTCCGGTAAAATCATCTATTACCACACCGACTTGACCAATCATTTCTTCCTTACCGCTGACAACTGGACTGTGTCTTGATTTTGCCAACAACCCAATCGCGATAATGAAAAAAATCGCACTGCTCAAGGCAAATCCCCCTACTAATCCTAAATCTATGCCGAACCCCGGTACATCGGTATCCATTAATATCACCGAACCAATCACAAAAGCGACAACGCCTCCTAATCCGAGTATACCGACACTGGGCACAAAAGCTTCAGCAATCATCAAGGCGACCCCTAAAAGGATCAGCCCCATACCGGCATAATTGACCGGTAACAACTGTAAAGCGTATAAGGACAACAACAGACAAATTCCGCCTACAGTACCGGGCACAACACTGCCTGGATTAGAAAATTCAAATACCAGACCGTAAATACCGATCATCAACAAAATATAGGCAATACTGGGGTTGGTAATAACAGCCAAAAATTCACTTCGCCAGTCCGGCTTGATATTTTTGATTTCAACCATCTTGGTATTTAATATCAACTGCCTACCGGGAACATTAACCTTCCTGCCTTGTAACTGCTGCAACAGATCTGTTTCATTAGCTGCAACGATATCAATGACATGCAATTTTAATGCTTCTCCAGCCGAAAGACTGGCCGCTTCTCGTACCGCCCGTTCTGCCCATTGTCCATTTCTGCCGTGCATTTTTGCCAGACCGCGAATATATGCAGCTGCATCATTGACTATTTTATGAGTCATCGGATCAGACGATTGTTGAAACTTTTCCTCATTTTTATCAGTACTGTTATTATCTTTGTCATCACCAAAATCGAAACCACCAATTTGCACCGGCGTTGCCGCTCCCAGATTGGTCGCCGGCGCCATGGCGGCAATATGGCTGGCATAGAGAATATAAGTTCCGGCGCTGGCGGCGCGAGCCCCACTGGGGGCCACATAGCTGATAACAGGTATAGGAGAAGCAATAATCTGTTTGATAATCCGGCGCATGGAAACATCCAGACCTCCGGGTGTATCCATGCGAATTATGACTGCCATTGCCTGACTTCCAATTGCCTTCTGTAAATTCCGGTTAATATAATCTGCAGTTGCCGGCCCTATGACACCGTTAATTTCCAGTTGTATAAAAACTGCTGTCCTGATAGATGTCTGATTATTTTTTTCTCCTGAATAAGCTGTTGCTGCAAAGACAAGGAACAATAGCAAGAAAACCTGCAAACGCCGTATAATCAACATAACGCCTTATCCACTGTTTATATTGTAGATATTTCCAGTGTACTCCTGGAGAAAGTTTGCAGCAACGATTTATAACCTTCCCATATCGTTTATAATCGCGAAGTTTTTTCCCGGAAATATTAACACTATGCGAATTTTCGCCGCCTATATCAGTGTCATTTTGCTTTGGGCCACTACCCCTCTTGCCATTAAGTGGAGCGCAGAGGGGTCCGGTTTTGTTTTTGGCGCCGCCTCACGCATGGCTATTGGAATACTTTGTGTATTTTTTATCCTGATACTGACAGGAAAGCGCCTGCCGTGGCATAGCCGCGCCAAACAGACTTATCTGGCAGTGGCATTGCAAATATTCGGCGCCATGATGGCTGTCTACTGGTCGTCACGTTTTATTCCTTCCGGCTGGGTTTCAGTTATCTTCGGTTTGACACCCTTTATGACAGCATTATTGTCGGCTTTTTTCCTGAAAGAAAGCAGCCTGGGAGTGGGCAAAGTTTTTTCCTATTTGTTAGGTACGGGCGGTCTTGTCATGATGTTCAGCTCAGCTATCGAATTAAGCTATCAAGCTATACAAGGCATAGCCGGTGTATTGATTGCAGCTTTCCTGCATTCTGTCAGCGCTGTCTGGGTCAAGCAGATACAGGCAAAACTACCGGCCATGATTCAGGTTGGGGGCGGACTGTTGTTTGCTATGCCGCTTTACCTGGGCAGTTGGTATATTCTTGAGGATGGGCTGTTGCCATACAGTCTGTCATGGCAAACGCTTACCGCAATAATTTACCTGGGCCTTATTGCTACAACCATCGGTTTTGCACTTTATTATTATGTGCTAACACATTTACCAGCCACTAATGTGGCAATGATCACCATTATTTCACCGGTACTGGCATTATTTATTGGCCATACAGTCAATGGTGAAGCACTGACGACAAAAGTAATAATAGGAACATCCATGATCCTTGTCGCCCTGTTCATTCATCTGTTTATAGACCGCTTGTGGCGTGTAAAGACTAATTAATGATAGTGATCGCTTAGTATTTCCTGGCCAGTTCTTTCAGATACGCTAAAAAGTCGTCTTTAATATCCTCATGTAGCAGAGCATGCTCAACATTGGCAATAACATAGCCCAGCTTTGAACCACAGTCATAACGATTCCCTTCAAACTCATAAGACAATACCGGCTCATCCTGCATTAAATCAGCAATGGCATCAGTCAACTGGATTTCCCCGCCTGCTCCGCGTCCGGTATTTTCAATTTTTTCAAAAATAGCCGGTGTCAATATATATCGCCCGACCACGGCAAGGTTTGAAGGTGCAACTTCAGGAGCTGGTTTTTCAACTATTGATTGCAACCGTCCTACTTTGGGTTCTATTTCTTTACTTTCAACAATACCGTATTTATCCGTTTCCGCAGGTTCAACTCTTTCCACCCCCAAAATACTGCGTTGTTCCCTTTTAAATAAAGCAGTCATTTGGGCCATACAACCCCGTGTTGAATCTTCAATCAAGTCATCAGCCAAAATCACTGCAAATGGTTCATTACCGACCACAGGTTTGGCACAAAGTACTGCGTGTCCAAGCCCTAAGGCTTCAGATTGACGAATAAACACACAGGAAACATGACTCGGCAATAGTTTTCTGAGTGACTCTAGTGTTTCAACTTTACCGCTTTGTTCCAGCTCTTTTTCCAGTTCATAAGCTTTATCAAAATGATCCGGAATAGCTCTTTTATTTCGTCCGGTGATAAAAATCATGGTATCGATACCGGCAGCAATCGCTTCTTCGACTGCATATTGAATTAAAGGCTTGTCGACAATAGGCAGCATTTCTTTAGGGCTGGCTTTAGTGGCCGGCAAAAAACGGGTGCCCAGTCCTGCAACCGGAAAAACGGCTTTAGTAATTTTTTTATTCATAATACCTGTACTTAGGTCAATTTGTAATGAAAATACCCGATAAATATGACATGATTATTACAAGAAAACATCAATGTTCACTATTGTAGTCCAATGTTCCCGTATTAAGGAATGGAGATGAAATAATATATTATGAAGCATCCAGAATTTCCTCTCCAAGAAGGACTGATTTATCTTAACCATGCAGCAGTGGCGCCATGGCCTAAAAGAACAGTTAAAGCTGTCTCATCATTTGCTGAGCAAAACAGTATTTATGGTTCGCAGTTTTACCTGCAATGGTTACAAAAAGAAAAACAATGTCGCGAGCAATTAAAAATTTTACTTAACGCCCCTTCAGCAGACGATATTGCTCTGGTTAAAAACACCTCAGAAGCTTTATCTTTTGTCGCCTATGGACTTGCGTGGCAACAAGGCGACAATATTGTCAGCAGTCATGAGGAATTCCCTTCTAATCGTATTCCCTGGCAATCGCTCGCTAATCAAGGTGTTGAATTCAGGCAGGCTGATTTACATAGCTCTCTATCCCCCGAAGAAGCTTTATTTGCACTGGCAGATAAAAACACCCGATTGTTGACTATCAGTTCGATTCAGTTTGCCTCGGGTATTCGCATGGATCTGGAAAAAATTGGCGCTTTCTGCAAAAAAAATGATATCCTTTTTTGCATTGACGCCATACAAAGCCTGGGATGTGTACAATTTGACGTGCAATCCTGCCAGGCCGATTTTGTCATGGCTGATGGCCATAAGTGGATGTTTGGCCCGGAAGGATTAGGGGTTTTTTATACTACACCTGAATCCCGTGGAAAGCTTAAGCTGACTCAATACGGTTGGCATATGATCGCAGACATCCATAATTATGAGAACAAACCCTGGGCTATTCACCCGACAGCACAACGCTTCGAGTGCGGCAGCCCCAATATGCTGGGAATCCATGCATGGTCAGCCAGCCTGTCGTTACTATTGGAAACTGGCATGGATGCCATTGAACAGCAAGTGATTGATAATATTGATTATTTGATTGAAAAAATTCAGAGCTCAAAAAAACTGAGGTTATTGTCCAGCTATGAAAATAATTTAAAATCCGGTATCGTCACTTTTAAACATCAATCTACAAGCAATAGCTTTTTATTTAAAACATTATCAAACGAGGGCGTAGCTTGCGCGTTGCGGGGAAAAGGTATCCGTTTTTCACCCCATTTTTATAATTCCTACCAGGAACTGGGTGATGCGATTGAAATTGCCGAACATTTGACTTGAATGTCATTCAGCTTGGCCTATGCTTAAGCTCTATTGTAATTGAATACTTACAATATTTAAGGAAATAACGCTGAATTTACCAACCCATTCCATGCTCTCAATTTTTAAAAACGTACTGTTCTTATTTTTTTTAATATTGCAGAATCTCTGTTTTGCCAATGAGAGTGGCAATCAGCTGCTTGCACCTATAGTGCCAGTGGTTAATCAACAAGTTAAACAAGATACAATTTCCAGACACGGTCTCAGCGCAATCTTCAAAATGCGCTTACATAAATGGAAAAATGACACAGCGATAACTGTTTTTGTGTTAGCTGATGATAATCCCCTACATAAAACATTTTGCAAAACCATACTGAATGTTTTTCCTCATCAAATGCGCAGAATATGGGACCGATTAGTTTTCAGTGGTTCCGGCCAGTCGCCGATTCAATTAGATAATAAAGATGAAATGATTAAAAAATTGTCATCCACAGCGGGAGCAATTGGCTATTTAAGAACAAGTGATATCAAGGAAGGTATTAAAATTCTCAACATTCAATCAGGGAGTCATAATTAATATGCATTTTATTAATCCCAGGGAAAATAAAAAATCACTTATTCTCGGCCTGGTCTTTTGTACATCTTTTTTCCTGGCATCAGATATTGCAAAGGCCACAGAAGAAGAGCAACAACAAATTTTCAAATTACCCAAGTCATTACAGGTTCACGGTTTTTTATCACAGGGCTTCTTGCACACTTCCGATAACAATCTGTTCGGTCACAGTGACGACGGTATATCAGTTGATTTTCGTGAGCTGGGAATAAATGGTTCATGGCGGGTCATGCCGGAATTACAATTGGCATTACAGGTTGTCTGGAGAAATGCCGGGCAAACAGATAAAAGTGATCTGAGAATTGATTACGGAGTTGCTGATTACAGCCTTTATTCATCAGAGTCTACATTATTGGGAATCAAGGCTGGTAGAGTTCCAACACCTCTTGGGCTGTATAATGAAACGCGTGATGTCGCCTCTACCCGCCCCAGTGTTTTATTACCGCAATCCATCTACTTTGATCGAAACAGGAATATAGCTTTATCTGCTGATGGAGGATATATTTATGGAGAACAAAGATCAGATTATGGTGATTTTGTCTTTACTATTGGTATAGTAAAACCTCGTACTGGCGATCCAAGTTTTAAGAATGCTATTGTTGGTAACAATAGTGGCGAAATGACAGGGAATACATCATGGGTAACTCGCCTAAACTATGAATGGCAAAGCGGCTTAGTTCGACTGGCTATTACTTATGGTGATTTAAATGCAGATTTTCGTCCCGGTTCTGATTCGAAATTATTACCAGGCTCATTCAAGTTCAATCCACTTATTTTTTCGGCTCAATATAATGCTGAAAATTGGTCATTAACGGCAGAATATGCACAAAGAACAATCCAGCTAACAAACTTTGGTGCTTTTCCTGATATCAAAACAATTGGAGAAAGTTTTTATATTCAAGGTACTTACAAGCTTACAAATTATTT
Organism: uncultured Methylomarinum sp.; assembly: GCA_964474415.1. Taxonomy (GTDB): domain Bacteria; phylum Pseudomonadota; class Gammaproteobacteria; order Methylococcales; family Methylomonadaceae; genus Methylomarinum. The sequence continues at coordinate 43,337 of CAYYSO010000004.1, forward strand.
GGAAGGACTGGTCCGCTATGATCAACTTAGCGTAGATAAAAATGATAAAAACGGTACTAAATTTGCGTCACAATCTATTACCGGCGCTCCCAATTATTCCAGATTCGCCAAAGACTTGACTTTTGGTTTAAGATTTAGCGTCACTCCTTCTTTTCTAATAAGTACCGAATATCACCGTATCAACGGTACGGGCTGGTTATCTGGCTTGGAAAATAAAACCTTAACCCAATATTGGGATTTATATACCTTACTTATTTCATACAATTTTTAACTATACTTTTGGTTTATCAGATACAGCATTTTCAGTTTACGTTAATAACCTCGAATTTAAGCTATACACTTTCGGTGGATGCGTTGCACTTATCCACCCTACGCCTACGGCATGATAGACGCATTTTGTAGGGTGGATAAGCGACGCGCATCCACCAAAGTCGTAACTAACGCAATATGAAAACGCTGTAGTTTTTATTCCAGCAGACATTTAATTAACTTACATTCAACCGTTTAAATTTATTCCAGCCTTCTTGTAAATTTATTTGTACCAGATTTAATTCCATTGGAATATCATTATCGAACGAGACACTCTTAGTTGTTATAACTTCCGCATCCATAAGCCGCTGATAGGTTTTTATATGTTTACTCATTAATGCGCACAGGCATATATCACATCCGTATTCTATCAATAAATTAAACGCTCGCCCTATCAAATTAATAACCAATCGTCTGCTTCCCCGGAAGGAGGGATCTGTAGCCAATCGCCAGGAAGATCCTAAATTATATGATAATATTTTTCTATATTCATTAACTTCCTTTTCAAACCAATTTTCTATATTCAAGCCTATTTCACTGTCTATTGTCGCAGTAATAGTCCCAATAATTTTATCTTTTTGTTCCGCAATCAAAATAATAGAGTTCGGGTGCTTATCAAGATGAGGGCATGTAGCAATCATTCCGTTATCTTGAGGTAATATCTCCCCGGACATAACAAAAGTATCATGCGTTAATCGATAAACTTCATCCAACCTCGAAAAATCTTTTAAAACAGAAATTGTATAGTCTCTACTTTTCAACGCCATACCTCTCCAGTGCCATATTCTCAATTATTACGACTTTATTTGATGAAATTCAGGATACGGCATAGGCTTGCCTATACCAAAACCCTGTGCATAATCAACGCCTATATCAGATAATGTCTCAAGAATTTCGTTATTCTCCACATACTCAGCAATAATTTTAATATTCATCCCATGCCCAACCTCATTGATTGCTTTAACAAATAATTTATCCTCCTGTGCACCGGGTAAATTTCTGATAAATTCTCCATCTATTTTCAGATACTGTACCGGCAATTGTTTCAGATAATTCATCGAGGAAAACCCCACACCAAAATCATCTAAAGCAAACTTGCCGCCTATTGCAGTTAACTGAGCAATAAAACTATTCGCTGACTGTAAATTTGTGACAGCCTGTGTTTCAGTCACTTCAAAAATAAATTGTTCTGCCCTGACTTCATTGATTTCAAGAAGTTTACTACAAATTTGAAATGCGTCAGGATTTGAGATCAAATCTCCTGACAAATTTACTGACAACACAATATTCAGACCTTCCTCAGTAAACTGTTTTTGCTGAATAATAGCCATTTCCAGCACTTTTTTATCGATAAAACTGATCAATCCGGTTTGTTCCGCTACGCCGATAAATAATCCCGGAGGTATGATGTCGCCATTGTCATCAATCATTCGCAATAAACATTCATAATGCGAAACACATTTATCAGCTATACGCATGATCGGTTGAAAATACAAAACAAAACGATCTTCCACCAGAGCCTTTTCTATCTTAGCCTTCCAGTTAACCCGTTGCTTGATATCCTCCCTGTTCAGATCATCAAGCGATGCCCAACACCATACGCCTCTTCCAGCTTCCTTTGCCTTATACATGGCAATATCAACACTGGCCATTAAGTCCTGTTCGCTATGACCCGGTACTGGCAACATGAGTAAACCGGCGCTAATAGAAATTTTATGCCTGGTATTATCCAGTAAAATCTCCACATCCATAATTTGGCTAAAAATTTTATTAATCAGCGCTTGAGCGCCTTCCTGAGTAATCTGAGGCGCTAATACTACAAATTCATCACCTCCTAAGCGGGCAATAATATCCGTAACACGTACAGCTGTAGATAAATTTTCGGCAATTTTCAACAATAATTGATCACCGGCCTGGTGACCACTACTATCATTAATATATTTAAACTGATCTACATCAAAAAAAATTAAAGCTCCTTCATGTTTAAATCTTTCGGCTTCAAGTAAAACTCTTTGCAATTCTTTTTCAAAGCGGCGACGGTTAAATAAGCGAGTTAAAGGATCGTGGTCAGCAAGCCAGGCCAATTCCGTTTCAATTGCCCGTCTTTCAGTTAAATCCACCCCTACCACCAGAATTTCCGGATGTGCATCAGGGTTATGAATGACAGTAAAAAACCAGGACACATAAAGCTTAAAGCCTTCTAAAGAAAATAATGTGCACTCATGATGGTAAGTTGTATATTTTTCATTGAGTAAATCAGGAATAACACCTTTAAGTACTTCGTAGCTTTCATTATCGTAAATCAGATCCGTAAAGAAATGTTTATTGGCTAATACAGTTTCTTCATATCCAATCAGTTTTTCACCAAATAAATTTATCGATACTATTTGCCCAAACTGATCTAACCGCATAATGACAACTTGTGCAGTATTCAGTATATTCGAAACAAAGTTTCGCTCACTTTGCAATTCCTTGCTACGCTGCAATAAATGCAGGTTTCTCTGCTCTACTTCATGATCAAGCCTGGTGAGTGTTTGAATCAAGTTATGTGCTGTCGCTACCAATATATCGATTTCATCGATCAGTATTTTGTCAGCCTTTAAGTCAGGCAAAGATTGCCTGACCTCGCTGTATTTTTTCTCGGGTATTAATGGTAGTAAGTTAATTATTTTCTTTAATTTAGTGGTCGGCCTGACAAATAACAGAAAAAGAATCAACCCGGATAATAAGATACTCGACAAGCCACTGATAAAATATAAATTAATACCCCTTTGTTTTTCCAAAAGTTCCCGAGAAATATTATCAATAATTATCAATCTGGCTTGATTGTTTTTTTCACCGAAAGGGATAATGAAAATATCATAGGTATTATCACCAGTAATATATGAAATACTTCTTTCGGGAATAGTATCAGGATAACTACGCTGTAATTCTGACAACAACTTATAGTTTTTAGAAAAATCAGTCAAAGCAGAAATTCTTAAAGACCATAAAGGCAATATTAATTGCCGTTGCTGTTCTACAATTTGATTGGTTTGAATAAGAATACCAATATCTGCCCCGGTAATTTCCTCCATTTGTAAAACAATTTCAGTAATACTGGAAACGAATACGAAAATACCGGCGAATTCCCCCTTATATAAAAAAGGTAATGCGTGAAATTGAAAGCAATCTATGTCACAAATAATTTTACTTCGCGGTAACTCTTTGTTGATTACTTCGTTAAGCCAAGCAAGAGAGATTACATTCCGGCCAATTTTCCCACCCCATTCACCTTTAATCTGACCCTCTGTATTAAAAAGATAAATAGCTCTTATATCTGATTCCAGCTCAATCTTAAACCAATGATTATCAATAAGCCGAATAATTTCAGGTATTAGTTTTTCCTGAGAAATATCTGGATTGATAACCGATGGAATTAGCCAGCTTAATTCGGTCTCCTTCTGCTTTAATTGTTTAAGAACACTAGCAAAAGCCTGTTCATATTGTTGATGTCTGATAACAATTTTTTGCTCATGATTTTTATTATACGTATACTTACCCAATACATATATACTTCCTGATGTCAATAATGTTGAAACTGTTACCGCAAATAACGCCTTCCATATTAAACTAAATGAAAATTCTTTTTTTATATGTTTAGACAATGAATTAGACGCCATAAAATTATTTTGCGCGAATTATAAACTGTGTGATTCAATTTGAAATTTTTGATGTCCCTACTGATACTATATTAATTATCTGTTAAACAATCTGTTAAAGTTTTCGCCTGACTGTTCTGCAATCTCAGCAACAGTTGTGGATCGTAATTGTGCCAGTTGCTCAGCAACATACCGTACATAGGTAGGATAATTGGATTTGCCGCGAAAGGGTACGGGGGCAAGATAAGGGGAATCCGTCTCAATTAAAAACCACTCTGCAGGGACTTTTTTTGCAACTTCTTTAACCTGTAACGCATTTTTAAATGTCACAATACCGGAAAAAGAAATATAAAAATTAAGATCTAATGCTCTTTTAGCATACTCCCAGTCTTCTGTAAAACAGTGAATAATTCCTCCAACCTGATGTGCGCCCTCTTCTGCCAAAACATCTAAAGATTTCTGCCCGGCCTCGCGGGTATGAATAATAAGCGGTTTATTTAGCGTTTTAGCTACTCGAATATGATTTCTAAAGCGCTGATGCTGCCATTCCAGGTTACCTTCACTGCGAAAATAATCCAGCCCGGTTTCACCTATAGCGATAACTTTTTTATCATCAGCCAACTCTATGAGTTCTTCTATTGTCGACTCCTTGCCTTCGGGTACATTAGGATGTACACCGACTGATAATGAAATAGACGGGTAAGGTTCCACCAGTTTATACATAGCTGGATAGGATTCCAGATCAATAGCAATGCAGAGCATATGCTCAATCTGACTATTCTCAGCCTCTTTCATAAAAACAGTAAAATCATTTTTATAAGGAGCCAGATCAATACGATCTAAATGGCAATGGGAATCTATAAACATGTCAATAAACGAAAAGGCGTGAGGAGAAAAAAGCGTAGAAAGGATGTTACATGGTATGAGTTGATCGCTCCGACTCTAATGCACCGGCAAGATAGGTTTCTATTTTATTTCTGGCAGTACCACCATCCTGATCACTGAATTGCACACCAATTCCGGAGGCCCGATAACCTTCTGCTCCAGCTGGTGTTTTCCAAATAATTTTTCCAGCAATAGGCAAGCGCTCTGTTTCTTCCATTAAATTAAGCAACATAAAGACTTCATCGCCGATTTGATATTCCCGCTTGGTCGGAATAAACAGACCACCGTTGGTTACAAAAGACATGTATGCCGCATATAATGCATTTTTATCTTTTATTGACAATGACAAGATGCCTTGTCTTGAGGGTGTTTCCGCCATAATGTTACCGTTTTTTATTCAGTCTCGACCATTCTATTAACAGTTGCTCAATCATTAATTGTCTGTTTAATTGTGAATCCAGTTGTTTTTGGCTCAATAGTAACAAATCATAGAATTGATACAGCTCCTGTAAGTCTAGCCTTTCCGTTAATTCTTGCAAGGCTGTTTTTGCTTCAGTTTGACAATCACTCAGATTAGATCCAAGTTTAATCAATGTCATCACCCATTCTGTAATCCATATAAAGACATCAGATAAAATGGCTTGCTCTTGTTTTTGCCATTGTTCGGCCAATAACAAAACATTAACAGTACCGTTTGCCACTTTTAACCAATCATTAAAATAATCATTTCGTACAGCCAGATAATTTTTATCGGCATATTCTTTCGCCAGCAAAGGCGAGCCTTGCGCTAATTGTAACAACGCCTCGCAATCCTTGCCTGCAGGGATGTAGGTACTTAGCGCGAGCTGGGAGCGGCAAGCTGTGACTCTCTGCTGTTTTAACCAATTTACAGCCGTTGCACAGTCTGGTTGTGCAATGAGTAATTTCTGGCAACGACTTCTGATCGTTGCCGGTAATTTGCTGGTTTTTTCAGCAACCAATATAATAGAAGTCCTGTCAGCGGGTTCTTCCAGACATTTTAAAAAAGCATTGGCCGCAGCATTATTCAAAGCATCAGCTGAATGGATAATCACTACGCGATTTGAATCAAACTGGGGTTTTAAAGCCAGCCGGTTTATTGTCTGTCGAATAATATCAATGCCAATTAATTTTCCCGGTTCTTCCGGTTCAACGATAATAAGATCAGGATGCGTTTGGGCGTTAATTAAGGTACAACTATGACAATGACCACAGGGCAGACAATCCTCTCGTGGTAATTCGCATAATAACGCTTGAGCATATAAATCAATTAACTGTCGCTTCCCTGTTCCTGGTTTACCGCTAACTAATAAAGCCTGAGGTATTCTTGCTTGATTAATATAGTCGGCTAATTGTTGCCAGCTCTGTTCAAGCCAAGGCAAAACCGTTATTACATCCATAAATTTCTAATCGCTTCAGAAATTTCATTTTGTACATCAGATAAGGATTGAGACGCATTGATGACTTTAAATCTATCTTTATATTTTTCAGCCTGTTGCAGGTAAGCTTGTCTGACCCGATCAAAAAAACACCGTTGCTCGCGTTCAAAGCGGTCAAGTTTTCCTCTATGCTTCGCCCGCTTTATGCCGATTTCCAGTGGCGCATCCAGCAGCAGTGTCAAATCCGGCCTTAAATCTCCCTGTACAGCCTGCTCCAGCCAATTAATGGTAGCCATATCCATACTGCGCCCTCCTCCCTGGTAAGCATAAGTTGCATCAGTGAAGCGATCACATAACACCCACTGCCCTTGTTGCAGAGCAGGATTTATGACATGTTTAATATGTTGTGCACGGGCAGCAAACATCATAAGCAGTTCTGCCATGGGATCAATATCTTCACTTTGATTTTCCAATAATAAATCACGTATTTTTTCTGCCAAACGGGTTCCACCCGGTTCGCGTGTAACAATAACAGAAATCTCCTCAGCTTCCAGAAGCTCCCTAATGAAAGACAAATTGGTCGTTTTGCCAACACCTTCACTACCTTCCAGAGTAATAAACTTTCCTTTAGCCATGGGTGTTATTTCTGGTATTGGTTAACAGCATTATTATGTTCACGTAATGAAGCTGAAAACACATGACTGCCATCACCCCGGGCGACAAAATAAAGACTATTTCCCTTTGCCGGATGCAAGGCTGCATGTATAGCTTCCTGTCCAGGCATTGCAATTGGCGTAGGCGGTAACCCTTTAATCACATAAGTATTATAGGGGGTCGGTTGCTTTAAATCCTTTCGGCGAATATTACCTTTATAGCGATCACCCATACCATAAATTACGGTCGGATCAGTTTGCAGTAATATCCCTTTTTGCAAACGCCGTATAAACACGCCTGCAATCAGAGGACGCTCAGAGGCTATAGCCGTTTCTTTTTCAATAATTGATGCCAAAATAAGAGCCTGGTAGGCATTTTTCAATGGTAGATTTTCCTGTTTATGCTGCCATTCCTGCTGTAAGACATTCTGCATTTTGTCATAGGCTCTTTTTAACACAGATATATCGGTACTGTGTTTTTCAAAAAAATAGGTCTCAGGGAAAAACAGCCCTTCCGGATACTCTTCTTTAGCTCCTATTTTTATCATAATTGCCTGATAATCTGTATCTTTCAGAGTATGTTTTATATTGGCATTGCCAGCAAGCGTTTGTAAAATCTGTTTAAATGTTTTACCTTCGGGAAAGGTAACTGAAAATTGCCGGCTTTTACCGGAAACCAATAGTGCCAATAAATCCGGCATGGTCATGCCCTGCTGCAGTTCATACTCCCCCGCTTTCAGCCTATTGGTGATTTTTTTCTGATAAGCGATAATTTTAAACCACAGCGGGTCTATACTGACCTGTTGATCCAATAATTTTTGGGTAATTCTGTTAAAGCTATCACCTCTTGCAATTTCAATAAAATGTCCGGTTTTAGTGACAACAATGTCATTAAAAGCATTTTGATATTTTATCCAACTCCAGGCCGTCAACAAACAAGTCATTAAAAACAGCGATACCAATATGTGTCTGCCCTTAATCATGAAAACCAGCTGATTGTTTTAGCGCGAGATAGGCATTGTGCAATTCTTGTGTGATAGGACCGACAACAAAGTCCTGTCGATCCAGCTTTTTAACCGGCCAGATACCGATAATAGAATTAGTGACAAACATTTCCTCAGCCTGAAGCAACTCTTCGGGAAGGATATTTTTTTTTATCGTTTCGATAGGTAACTGTGCGGCCAAGTCTATGATGATAGACCTGACAATACCTGCTACTCCAGATTGTTCAATGAGCGGCGTATGTAATATCCTATCTTTGACATAAAAAACATTACTCATTGTGCCTTCAATCACATTTCCATGCAAATCCAGCATCAATCCTTCTTGAATATCAGCGTTAAGCCACTCGGCTCTACCCAAAACTTGTTCCAATCGGTTCAGATGCTTAATCCCAGCCAAAGAAGGGTTCAAACCCAGGCGGTGCCGGCAAAAGCGAATCGAAACACCTTCACGGTAAAAACTTTCGGGATAATCAGGATAAGGATGCAGACTGAAAAGTCGGGTCGGGCGGATTTCCTCAGGTTGTCGGTAGCCGCGGCCACCCGTTCCCCGGGTAATGATTAACTTCATCACAGCTTGTTTGCGCTGTGCGGCTAAATTTTCGGCTTCCCGTTGCAACAGTGCATAATCCGGCATTGGGATGAGTAAACGTTTACAGCCTGCCAACAAGCGAGTCAGGTGTAAATCAAGAAACAGTGGTTTTCCGTGCAATATTTCGATGGTTTCAAACAAACCATCGCCATACTGAAAACCGCGGTCAGAGACATCAATACAGTGTTTACTTTCGCCATTTAACCAATACATCGGCAAACACTGTTAAATTAAGCTATTGGTAACGTTTAAAAACCAAAGTTCCGTTGGTTCCGCCAAAACCAAATGAATTTGAAAGTACCACATCTATCTTCATTTCCCGTGCAGTATTTGGCACGTAATCCAGATCACATTCAGGATCCTGATTATCCAGATTAATAGTCGGCGGCGCAATTTGATGTTTAATTGATAACGCTGAAAAAACCGCTTCAATTCCTCCTGCAGCACCCAGTAAATGTCCAATCATGGATTTGGTTGAACTCACCGCAACTTTATAAGCATGATCGCCTAATGCAGATTTCATGGCATGTGTTTCACCAACATCACCCGCTGGCGTAGAAGTACCGTGTGCATTGATGTAATCAACATCTTCAGCATTCAGACCGGCATCGCGCATTGCGTTATTCATGCAACGTGCGGCACCCTCTCCACCTTCCGAAGGAGTTGTCATATGGTAGGCATCAGCACTCATACCATAACCAATAACTTCAGCATAAATTTTAGCGCCGCGCGCCTTGGCATGTTCCAACTCTTCTAGAACTACCACGCCAGATCCATCGCTTAGTACAAAACCGTCACGGTCTTTATCCCAGGGCCGACTAGCGGCCTGCGGATCATCATTTCTACGTGACAATGCTTTCGCTGAAGCAAAGCCACCCATCGCTGTTGGCGAAGTTGTACAACGCTCTGCACCGCCGGCGATCATCACATCTGCATCGCCATATTTAATCATGCGCGCGGCATCGCCAATATTATGTGTGCCCGTAGAGCAGGCCGTGACAATAGCAAAATTAGGACCTTTTAAACCATATTTGATAGAAAGGTTACCGGAAATCATATTGGTAATATTGCCAGGAACGAAAAAGGGGGAAATTCTGCGCGGTCCACTTTTTTCGTAAGTGGCATAACACTCCTCAATTCCGGTTACGCCTCCAATACCCGCTCCTATTGCGACACCGATACGCTCGGCATTTTCTTCAGTCACTTCAATACCGGAGTCTTCAATTGCTTGACATCCCGCAGCAAGGCCGTAATGGATAAAACCATCCATACGTCTGGCATCTTTTAAAGGAATATATTCACTAATATCGAAGTTTCTGATGACTCCGCCAAATGTGGTTGCAAAAGGAGAAATATCAAAAGAGTCAATCGGTGTAATTCCGCTTTTTCCATTAATAATACCGTCCCAGGTATCTGCAACATTATTTGCCAAAGGCGTAACAGCGCCTAATCCAGTTATAACAACTCGACGTGTGCTCAAGATGATGTACCGTTAGATATACGAGAAAGAAAAGATAAAAAAGCTACTAGTGCAGCATCTATTTTCCTTTAATGCATAGATATATTTATATGGCTCTGATTTATATTGATAAATTTAAACCGTTAATAATCTATATAAAATAGGTGCTGCACTAGTGGATGAGAAATCATCCACTAGATATCAAAACAACAATTACAGATTTTGATTAATATAATCGATTGCCAGTTGTACGGTAGTGATTTTTTCAGCTTCCTCGTCTGGAATTTCACATTCAAATTCTTCTTCAAGTGCCATGACGAGTTCAACTGTATCCAAGGAATCAGCACCAAGATCATCTACAAAAGAAGCATCATTTGCGATATCTTCTTTAACACCTAATT
>CAYYSO010000005.1:0-41617 GCA_964474415.1 uncultured Methylomarinum sp.
TCGGCGGCGGCGACACCGCCATGGACTGCGTGCGCACCGCGGTGCGGGAAGGCGCTTTTTCATGAAATTAAAGCTGCGCTGATGGGATGTGCTCAAAATATTTACCCCTATAACACATATAACTATAATAGAGACATTATTATTAAAACGGCTTGTTGGTTGATTTTTTTTATACCTTTGATCTGGCTGCATAAAAAGCAGGAAAAGAAACCCTATCCACGATATATACACTAAACTTTCAGACAAATGTAATTAACACTTAACTTCATCCAATATTTTAACCACCGCCATGATCTCAGAATTTAAGAAGCTTTATTGGCAGCTGACCACCCAACTCAGGATTCTAAAGAATCGACACATTCCAACATGGCTTAAATACGCAAAAATTCACTTTAACATCTGGTTTAACGCCAAATCTCGCGAAAAATCATTGTCAAAAAATATGCTGCTTCTTACCTGGGAGTTTCCTCCACAGGTAACGGGGGGCGTTTACCGGCCGACTTCCTGGACAAAATATGCGGGCGATGCAAATTGGGCGGTTACTGTATTATGTAGTCAATCTGAAGGCTCTCCATCTGCTGCCGGAACTTATCTTGAACATTCCATTCCGCAAGAAGTAAAGATTCAGCGGATATATGATCAGAGCAAAGGCCCGCACCCCTGGCCTTTACCTTGCATAGATGGCGGCTTAAGAAATGCTTTGAATGTTTATGAAACTGCCCGGACATTGATGGACACTCAACAATCGGGTGTATTGGTGGCTTCCGGCCCACCTTTTCATAATTTTGTTGCCGCCATGTGGCTGGCGAAACAATATGGCTGGTCTCTGGTATTGGATTATCGTGATGAGTGGAACGAATCTCCCTTCACATTTGTGCACAAAGATCAGCCAAATTTAATGTTGGAAAAGCGCTGTCTTCAAGCTGCAGATTTGGTTGTATTTACTACTGAATCACAACGGACACATGCGATAGAAAGCTTTTCTGAGCTGAATCCAAAGAAATGTGTTGTTGTATATAATGGCTGGGAGCCGAATGATTTTGTGGTAAAGACAAGGATTGATTCATCCACCTTGGCACTGAACAATGATAATTCAATCATTAAGATTGCTTATTTAGGTAATTTTGGCCCTATGGCTAATCCACAAAATTTTTTAACGGCTTTATCCAAAGTTTTAGACCAGTCACCACTGTTAAAAGATCGAATAAAATTCCTTTGTATTGGTTATAAATCACCTGAAGCGTTGGAACAGTTATCCCATTTTAAATATCAGAATGTTCTGGAATTAATTGATCAACTACCTAAACAAGAAGCCTGCCAGATTATGAAATCCGTTGATCTGTTGTTAATTTTAAATCCTTTGCCCATTCAACGATATATTCAAGGAAAATTATATGAATATATCGCTTCGGGGACTCCGGTTTTGGTTTTTGGGAAAGGCGGGGAAATGGCTGATATTGTCGCTACACTTGATGCGGGTATTGTTGTGGACTCTCAGGATGAAAGTGAGTTAAGTAAGGTATTTAAAACCTTTAATCCACAAACACACCCCCAAAAATCAGCTAAGATTGACCAATGGCTTAAGTCCCGACAACGTAATAAATTGGCCAGTGACATGTTTGGGCAGTTAGACAAACTGATTCAGCCGTAATTAAACAAATTAACAAATAGATTATGCGAATTCTCTACGCCAGCGCCCGACCGCCCTACCCTTTTTTCCTGGGTGGCGCTGCCCGATGCGCGCATATGCTGCTGCATAACTTGTCTACAACTCATGCAGTGGAGTGTGTTGCAGTCGGTTGTGAAACCTATTCGGTTACTCCCTGGAGTTATCCTGAATCTTCTGAATATGCCACGTTAGGTATTAGGGAAAACCGCGACGGCGTATTGGATTGCGGATACCCTGTGCAGATTCTGCCGGATTTTTCCGGGGCTTTGAATGATTTTATTGCCGAATACCAACCCGATGTCATCTGGTCTCAGCTTGAAGGCGCTTTAGATGTGCTGAAACTGGCAACGGCCAAGGGGATTCAGGGGCTTTATTATGTGCATGATGCCGAGTTTGATCCGAAGGAGCTGTGTGCTATTGCCGATTTAGGCTGTCATATTGTTTGCAGCAGTGGCTTTTTGGCTGATAAAGCGCGTCGCGTCATCGGTCGACCGACACATACGGTTTATCCAGCCGCGGAATTGTATTTTGGCACTGTAGCAAACCCTGCTGGCTTTATTACGATGATCAATCCACATCGGGTTAAGGGTTTGCCGACTTTTCTGGAGATTGCCCGACGTTTGCCAGAGCAACGTTTTCTATTGTTGGAATCGTGGAAATTGAATAATCAGGCTCTGACAGAGTTACAAACGCAATTGCAGCAAATTCCCAATATTCAGTTTATGCGCCGCGTTGCCGATATGCGCACGGTTTATCAACAAACCAAATTGCTCCTGGCCCCTTCGATATGGGAAGAAGGTTTCGGTATGGTGGCTATTGAAGCGCAGTCCTGTCATATCCCGATAATTGCCAGCAAACGCGGCGGATTGCCGGAATCGGTCGGCAACGGTGGAATTTTAATTGCTGATTATCAGAATGTAGATAAATGGGTAATTGCCATTGAAGGGGTTTTAATCTCAGAAAACTATATTGAACTGGCTGAACGTGCTTATGAACATGCTGCATCGGATGATTTTATTCCAGCGAAGTTGGCCGACAGGTTTTTGCAGGTTTGTGAATCTGAGCCTTGGCAGGCGGGTTTGTTGCAGCGTTGTCTTCGGGTTATTAGAAAGAGTTTGCAAAAATGATAATGATCGTTGGTAATGGATAAGATATCGGATTATTGCTCTGCGTTACTTTGTCATTGAGTAGGTGCGGATTTATCTGCACTGTGCGAATGAATTCGTACCTACATTATAGCTAACGCATTGCGTAGCTTATGTGGTCATTTGGTAGCCATGTAGGTTGGGTTAGATTTTTTTATTACGCATTCCAATGCAGGATCGAGGAATTATTGATTTGTATGAAAACAGGATTATGGACTAAGCTATTTGAATCAGTCTTTATTTTGAATGAATAATTATGCGACCTTCAACTGCCTTAAATACATACCGCGATCAAATTAGGGTGATTGTTAATGCTCATCATGCGGTTAATGTGCGTGTGTTTGGCTCTGTGGTTCGTGATGAAGACATCGATAACAGTGATCTTGATTTATTGATTGAACTAACGGCGAAAACCTCGTTAATGGATATAGGGGCTATTCGTCTTGAGCTTAAAACGCTATTGGGCGTTAATGTTGATGTGGTTACGCCTAATGCATTACCTGACTCATTTCGAGACCAAGTATTAAGCGAATCCATTCTCGTATGAGTTTAGCACAATTTGATTGATTCATCCTCTCTGCAGAGCGTTAGCTGTATGGTGTAGGTGCGGATTTATCCGCATTGTGCGAATGAATTCGCACCTACGTCTTGCTCACATTTATTTACCTTAATGGCAGAGCTTTACGTGGATTATATTGTTTTTTAATTTTATTGCGACTCTCGATGAAAAATTATGTTTTATCTATAAAATCCAATTCTAAATCCGTTTTTTTTGCTGTCCTTTCGGCAATTGCTTTACTAGTTGTCGGCTGTATTAAACAGAATGATTCTGCTCACTTTTTTGAAGATGTGACTTTATCATCGGGTTTGGAGAATCATAAAGGTATGACGCATGGCGTTGCCTGGGGTGATTTTGATAGGGATGGTTTGGCGGATATTTATGTATCCAATCATCTGTTGCCGGCACAATTATTTCGTAATTTGGGTAATGGCCGCTTTGAAGATGTTAGTATTCGGTATTTTAAGCCTAAAGATTTGGGCGGCGATAAACATGGGGCGGTTTGGGCCGATTTTAATAATGATGGTCATCCTGATCTGGTGCAATTAACCGGCGCCGGCCGAGGTGTCGGCGCTGAACCGAAGCGCCTGTTTGTTAACCGCAGCGAACATTTTGAAGATATGGCTGAAGATTTAGGGGTATCAAATAAATTCGGTCGTACCCGTATGCCATTAGCTGTTGATCTGGACAATAATGGTTTTTTGGATGTGTTTCATGGCGCTGAGGTTCGTTTTGATAAGCGTGTGCCGCCGTATATTTTTATGCAGCAGAACAATGGATCATTTGTTGCAGATCGGGATTTGATTCAATTTAAAGGAAAGTCAGTTCCTTTTTGTATTGTTTCTGAGTTGAATAATGACTCGCATAGCGATCTTGTTTGCCGGGTTGTTGGAAAACATCGGACCGCGCAAACATTTGATTTGAGCGCTTCCCCTGCTGCTGATCTTGATTTACTTCCGGTCACGGCTTTTGAAGATATTGCTTCCGGTGACTTCGATAATGATGGAGCCGTCGATTTGTTTCTGGCTCGTAAAAACCCATCGGGTCAGATTGCTTTCGGGCGTCCGGGCAGTAATATTTTTATTGCCGATGTTAAATTTAATCCTTCAAATTATAATAAAAAAACGGGGTTTGAATTTTTTTCGACCGGGAATATTGATCTACATATTAAATCCACTTTCCCTTCCGGTTTGCTCACTGCTAATAAAATTCATCTGGGTAAAACTGATCGTCACCCCGATAGCATGACCTTTTCTCTGTCTAAAGAGACTGCTGGTATTTTGGGTACAGCACCTTACCAACCGGGTTCTGAAGCAGGGGTTTATATTGGTTTTACGCCACCGGATAAATGGCAGGTCTTGGTTTCCGGCGCTCAATTTTCTGCCGGCAAAGGTAAATATCAACAATTGACTTTCAGAATATCGACAAGCGAACCGATAACAAACTTATCTGCATTGAACAAGGCAGAAAAAACCGAAGAGGCGCCATTCCGCTTGTTTATGAACCGAGACGGCAAGTTAGTCGAAGAAAGCAATAAACGCGGCGTTAACAATAACATAGTCGCAGCCGTGAATGTCACTGCCGGTGATTTCGACAATGACATGGATCTGGATTTGTTCGTGCTGGCTTCCGGCGATATCGGCAAACAGGAAAATGTACTATTACTAAACAATGGTAATGGCAATTTTACTGCTGTTGCCGGGACTGGTGGGGCGGCGGGTAATCATGCCGGCGTTGGTGATTCGGTTACGACTGTCGATTTTGATAACGATGGTTTTCTGGATTTATTGACGGCAACAGGCGGTAGTATGGGCCGCAGTCTTGGTCTGCCTTCTAATGCTGGCGAATATCATTTGTACCATAATATTGGTAACAGTAATCATTGGCTGGAGCTGGATTTGAAAGGCACTGAATCAAATCGTGATGGTATCGGTGCTATTGTCAAAGTCAGCGTTGGAGGGGTCACTCAAACCCGTGTTCAGGATGGCGGCGTACATCATCGCAGTCAAAATCATCAAAGATTACATTTTGGTTTAGCTCGAAATACTATGATTGATAAAATCTTAATCCAGTGGCCAAGCGGAAAAGTTCAGGAATTGAATAATATTCAGGCAGATCAGATTATGCAAATAGTTGAACCCTAATCAATCCAGGCGTGGTGATTCCTTGTAGATGCGAATTCATTCGCACAATACGGATAATACCGCAGGCACATCAAAATTAAAATATTAAGAGGAAATCCGAATGCTTTTTTGGCAAAAAAGAAAACCCGGTTATGAGCAGGCAATGCAATGGTTTAAACAAAATATGGTGGAGAATAAAGGCATTATTATTCACACTAAAAAGCCCGAGCCTTACCCTGAAGTAACGGGATACTTTATTCCAACACTGTATAACTGGAATGAAAAGGAGTTGGCCAGAACCTGCACAAAATGGTTGTTGTCTATTCAGTCAGATGATGGTTCTTTCCCTGCTCCGGATGGCGTTCCTTATACTTTTGATACCGCGCAAATTATTCGCGGACTTTGTGCGGCATTACCGGATATGGAGGGTATTGAAGCGCCGCTGCGAAAAGCCTGTGACTGGATGCTGACTCAAATTGATCAGGAAGGCCGGTTGACAACACCTTCAACCGAATTATGGACCGACATTGCCAATGATCTCATTCATACTTATGCTTTACCGCCATTGCTTCAGGCTGGACAATTATTAAACGTCCCGGAATATGAAGAAAAAGCGAAATTTGTTCTGGAATATTATAAAAAGCAGGACGAACTCATTCCTTTCAATCGTTTATCGCATTTTCATGCCTATGCGATGGAAGCGCTATGCGAAATGGGGGAATTGGATCTAGCCCGGCAGGGTATGGCTGATGTCGAACATGTGCAACGTACTGATGGCAGTATTCCCGCCTACCCTGATGTGGAATGGGTATGTTCAACCGGTATGGCGCAATATGCTATTGTCTGGTATACGCTGGGCGATAAGGTACGCGCCGACAAAGCGATTGCTTATTTAGAAAAAATTCAAAACAAGTCAGGCGGCTTTTACGGCAGTTACGGCAAAGGCGCTCAGTATATTGCCGGCGCTGAAATCAGTTGGGGGGTTAAGTATTTCCTGGATGCATATTTGTTGAAGTTACAATCAGAGAATGTGGTTAATTGATTTGTTCGAATGAATTCGTACCTACGAATACATCCTGCGTAGGTGCGAATACATCCTGCGTAGGTGCGAATTCATTCGCACCTACATTTTCTTGACTTGATGGCAGTGCAGCATGTCCTACAATAATTTACTGAAAGGTCGATATTCCCAGGCTAATCAAGTCTATTTTGTTACTACAGTTCTGCATCAACGAAGCCCATTATTTAATGATTTTTTCTGCGCACGAAAAGTCGTAGATGAAATCAGGAATATGCATGAAAAGCACATTGTCGATTCATTAGCATGGGTTGTTATGCCGGACCATATTCATTGGTGATTTCTATTGAATAACATTTACACTCTAAGTAGAACGATGAAGGCATTTAAAGCCCGCACAGCACAAACAATTAACCAATATCTCAATAAAAAAGGAACTGTTTGGCAAAGGTCATACTATGACCACGCCCTACGCAAAGAAGAAGATATAAAAGACGCTGCGCGTTATCTTGCTGCTAACCCTTTACGTGCAGGATTGGTTAAAAATATTGGTGATTATCCTTTGTGGGATGCAATCTGGTTATGATTTTATTTTTCTGTTCGAATGAACTCGAACCTACGGTTAATTGTTCATTTTAGCTGTAGACCAGATTTAATGTTTGACAAAAACTGCAATGAAGCATAAATTCTAGTCTGACTAGTCAATTAAAGGGGTTAAAGCTATGAAAAATAATACCTGGCAACTCCAAGATGCAAAAAGTAAATTTAGCCAACTGGTTGATAGTGCAATGCATAGCGAACCACAGTTTGTTACCAAACATGGTAACAACGCAGTGGTTATTCTTTCATTCGAGGACTACCAAAAAATCATTAAACCACCAACGGACTTGGTAACATTTTTAAGAAGCTCTCCACTTATGGAGGTTGAGCTTGATATTTCAAGAAATAGCGATTTACCTAGAAAAATTGAGTTATGAAATATCTTTTGGATACCTGCGTTATATCTGAGCTAATTAAACCCCAACCGAATGAAAATGTCGTTTCATGGATGCAGAGTAAAGATGAGAATAGTCTATTCCTTAGTGTTCTAACATTTGGTGAAATAGAAAAAGGTATTGAAAAAGCAACTGATGCAACACGAAAAAAGCGACTAAAGTTATGGGTAGAAGAAGATTTAAAGAACCGTTTTGACGGTAGAATAATTCCTATAGATTTGAATATTTCAGTTCGATGGGGAAATATTCAAGCATCATCAGAACTTTTAGAAAAAGCCATGCCTTCAATTGATGGGCTTATTGCAGTTTCCGGGCTTGTTCACAACTGCATTGTAGTCACTAGAAATATTTCAGATATGCGACAAAGTTCAGCTGAACTTTTGAACCCCTGGTTAAAAAATGAATAATACCCAACTCAATTCACCTTTAGTCAGCATTGTTCTGCCAACCTATAACCGGGCTTATGTACTTCCTCAGGCAATCCATAGTGTCTTAAATCAGACTTACAAGAATCTGGAATTGATTATTGTCGATGACAATTCTCCTGATAATACCTCTGAAATAGTCAAGTCATTTAATGATTCACGTATTCGTTACCTCCGCAACGATCCTAATTTGAAACTTCCCAGAGCATTAAATAAAGGCTTTTCTGTTGCTCAAGGAGATTTACTTACCTGGACTTCTGACGATAATCTTTTCGATGAAAATGCTATTGAAAAAATGGTGGAGTATCTGACAACTGAACATTGCAACTTTGTGTATGCGGATTATTATTTGTTTTCCGATCTTGATGATAACGGGAAACCTTTAGATATTTCTCATGATCACCTCCCTGACCAGATACAGCTTGAAAAAGGTAATCATATTGGCGCCTGTTTTATGTACACCCGACTGGTTTATGAGAAAATTGGAGAATACGACCCTGAATTATTTCTGGTAGAAGACTATGATTATTTTATTCGTATATCAAAACATTTCAGATCAGGGCATATTGCTGAACCGCTGTATTATTTCAGACGCGACGAAAATACGCTTTATTGTTCCCGATTCTGTGAGGTTAAAGCATCTGACTTTTTAGTCCGCTACAAAAATAGTCTACTTGATGAAACCGCCGTCCTGGATGCAATGATTAATCTGATTATGGGTAATATTGAAGGGTTAAAAAATCCATTGTTACGACGGCTCTACCCTGTCATACACAAACGTTCATTCAGGCTGACTCAACTGTTTAATTCTTTTACCGCTCGCTATCTAAAATACAAATTAGCTAAACCGGTACATCATTTTCTTAATCAATATTCTTCAAAGCATGCTACCTTTAAGGAAACACGGGATGAATTGAAAAATTTGTTACAAAGTTTAGCGACTATCGAATATGGTCTGTAATAAAACCAATGAAAATACTTTTTTATGTTTCAACAAATAGTTACTGCTTTTAAAGGGCCTGCACAAGCCCGGGCAGCTCACCGTCAGGCATTGCGACATAACCCCGGCATTCAAAGCGGAATTGCACAGTTGCAAAAACAAGCCCCTGTCGATGCAGTAAATGACAGGGAAGAACCCATTTTTCTATTGTCCGCCGGTTGGCGCTCCGGCTCTACGCTGTTACAGCGCCTTATTATGTCTGACCCGCAGGTACTGATGTGGGGAGAGCCTTATGATGAATGCGGGATTATTCAGGCGATGGCAGAAACAACCAAAGCCTTCAGGGCTGACTGGCCGCCTGTTGATTATTATTATGACGGCACACCACCTCATCATCTTTCCAGCGAATGGATCGCTAATTTATTTCCATCACTGGAGGATGTCAGAAAAAGTCATCGTGCTTTTTTTGATACTTTGTTTGTTGAACCGGCAAAAAAAGCAGGAGCAAAGCGCTGGGGTATAAAAGAAGTCAGGCTAGGTACTGAACATTGTGCTTATTTACGCTGGCTTTATCCAAACGCACGTTTTGTTTTCATGTATCGTAGCCCGTTACAAGCGTATGCCTCATATTGTCGTTATGGCAGAAGCTGGTATAACATCTTCCCCGATCAACCGGTATTTACTCCGACAACCTTCGGCAAACACTGGAAGTCGCTTATGGAAGGTTTTTTAGGTGACGGGACAGATTTCAATGCTCTATTAATCAAATATGAAGACCTTGTAGAGGGGCGTACCGCTCTGGATGAACTGGAGTCCTATTTGAATATCGCTATTGATCATTCGGTTCTTAAATTAAAAGTGGGCAGTTCAGAGCGGGACGGCAAAAAAATCAAGGTCAATTCTTTGGAAAAGTGGTTGCTTAAACGTGCGGTGTCACCGGTTGCTGAAGAACTTGGTTATCAATGGTAATAACCGCTATACTTTGATATTTGGTAACTACTCAGCGTATTTAACTGAACGACAAGTCTTTAATATCAGTTACTTGTGGAAGAAGTGTATGTGGCATGGGATGCCACATTCAAGCCTACATGGATGTATTCACGGCGCCTTATGGAGTAAGTGACTGATATTAAAGACGTATATACGCTGAGTAGTTACGATATTTGTTGAATTCGCTGCTTAGGATCGTGTGCGAAATAACCTGAACAAGCCGCACTGTGCGAATAAATTCGTACCTACGGATGGCGAAGTTATTTCATGCATGTTTCTTAATTTTTTCTGGAGACTGATTCCTGATGGATGCCAGTATAATTGTGTGTACTTATAATCGGGCCGAGTCCTTAACTGATACGTTAGAGGCGCTGCGCAAGCAACGCACCGAGTCTTTCAGGAATTGGGAAGTGATTATCGTGGATAACAACTCTAAGGATAATACCCGTCAGGTGGTTGAGAAAGCTCAACGTGACTGGCCGGAATTACATTATGCTTTTGAAGAAAAACAAGGTCTCTCTCATGCACGCAATCATGGTATTAGCTGCGCAAAAGGTGAAGTCATTTTATTTACTGATGATGATGTCATTCCGGAATCGGACTGGCTGGAAATAACTCTGAATGGTCTGAAAAAGTACCATGCTGATGCCTGTGGTGGTTTTATCGCGCCTATTTGGGAGACACCTCCCCCTAAGTGGTTGACAGAGCGTTTTTATGGCTTTTTAGCCGTTCGTACTGAACGCACGGATGATTACCCTATAATCGAACCTGGCCAAGCACCATTTGGTGCTAATATGGCTTTTAGGAAAAACGTATTCGAGAAAGTCGGTTTGTTTGATACCAACCGGGGACGTAAGGGTAAGGCTCTGGCCAGTGGTGAAGATGGCGAGTTATTTGAGCGAATTTTACAAGCGGGACTTAAAGCGGTGTTTCTGGGGCAGTCCCGCGTTCACCACAAAGTGGAAAGTTTTCGACTTACTAAGCAATATATTCGACGATGGAGGTTTCAATCCAGCAAAAATATAGCGGAAAGTCGTGGACTGACAGGTGAACGTCGTGTTTTGAATATTCCTTTATATATTTTTCCGCAGTTATTTCGAGCAGTAGGACGAACAATTTGGGGATATTTTGTTTTACCAGCCGATAAAGCCTTTCATAATGAAGTCATTGTCTGTCACTTCCTTGGTTTGATGCGCGGATTGTTTCAATCTCGCTAAATAATATGGCTATGACATCAGACACTCATTCTATCCAAGTGCTTATTTGCACTCATAATAGATTAGAGCTTTTAAAGCGAACTCTGAATTATATCAATAAAGCCAAACATCCGGATAATTGTGATATTTCTCTCTTTATTGTTGCAAATGCCTGTTCTGATGGGACCACTGCTTTTCTAAAAGAATATCAGGAAACAGCTTCCGCCAATAATCAACTACCTTTATATTGGCTAGAAGAAGTCAAACCCGGCAAATCATTTGCATTAAACCTGGCTATACCAAAGCTTAAAGCAACCTTCATTGCAATGGTCGATGATGACCACCGAGTCGATGAAAATTATTTCACAGCCATTAAAGATGCTTATCAACACTATCCGGATGCTGATTTTTTTTGCGGCAAAATCATACCGGATTGGAATGATAACGAACCAAGCTGGGTACACAACAATGGTAAATATCGAATTTATCCCCTACCCGTCCCGCGTTTTGACTTGGGTAATGATTCAATTCAAGTTACCCGGGAAATTGCTGTTCCGGGTGGTGGCAACCTCATTATCAAAAAAGGACTCTTGCAAAGGAATGGTCGTTTTTCAACCGAATTAGGGCCTGTGGGCCATAACCTGGGTGGTGGCGAAGATTACGATTGGGTCGTCCGTGCATATAAATCCGGGGCCAAGTTATATTATGTGCCAAAAATCATTCAGTTTCATTATGTTGACAATCAACGCTTGAAGTTGGGCTATTTGTTAAAAAAAGCTTTTGAAAGATCCGCTTCTGTAGTCAGAATAAGTAAAGCAGCTCAAACATATTCCGGATTATTATTTCCCCGTTATCTTGTAAAGAAAACAATTATTTATTTATTTCATTTTATTTTTAACATGAACAATTCAGCCAGAAGATTTTATCTGGTGCGGTTAGCCGCTTCGCTGGGTGAAATGAGTGGTTTCATCATGGCTAAAAAAAATAAACATTAAATTATGCCAAGCATTAAAAAAATTTATAAGCTATTTGACCGAGAAATTGTTGCTAAAAACCTTGTTGAATTAAAGTATCAAGTTAAAGAAACAATTTATCAATCAGGCAATTTATCAATGCCAGATCCGATCTTCATTATCGGCTGTTCCCGGTCGGGTACTACGGTGACCTTTGAAACCATTCGTCAGTCACCTGACCTGTTATCTTTCCCTTATGAGATACCGCAGTTTTGGCATAGTTTGTTTGGTCCATGGGATAATCATTGGGATTCTGAAGTAGCAACAAGTAAAGACGCTCTTCAGGAACACCGGGACAAAGCATTCGCTTATTTTTTTGCCCGGCTGGGTACAGGACAGGTTCTGGACAAAACCTGTATTAATATTTTACGCATTCCTTATTTATATACCCTGTTCCCGAATGCCCGGTTTATCTATATTCAGCGGGACGGCCGGGATAATATCAGCTCCTTAATCGACGGTTGGCGTCATAACGGCCATTTCAACTTAAAGCCATTTCTTGGAAAGATTCCAGAGGATATCCAGATCAACTGTGGAGAATTTACTGACTGGAGTTTTTTTCTGCCCCCCGGTTGGCGCGATTACAACAATGCTTCTCTTGAAGAAGTCTGTGCACACCAATGGTTAACTGCCAATCAATTAGCTATAGATGCAAAAGCATTTATTCCAGCGGATCAGTGGATACATATCCGCTACGAAGATTTGTTCGAGGCTCCTGTAGAGATGTTTCAGAATGTTTTTGAACAGCTTCAGATTCCGTTTGTTGATTCTATCAAAAACCATTGTGAAAAATTGAATAAACGCCCAACCAGCATTGTCAATGGCCCACCCAAGAAAGAAAAATGGAAAACCCAAAACCCTGAAGCCATAGAGAAAATTATGCATGAAATAGAACCGATGATGAAAAAGTTAGGGTATGCACTTTGAACGGTTATATTCTATTACAAAATTCAAGGTTAATAATGCCATCGTATAAACACTCTATTATCAAGAGTGGAAATGAAATAACTTGTGTTTTACGGCGCAGTGGTTTGTGCATATTCAAAAGAAACACAAGCTTGTAGGTGCGAATTCATTCGCACAGCGCGGATAAATCCGCACCTACTTTTTTATACTTAGTTATGATAAAAACACCCAATAATACCCCATTAATCAGCATCATAATCCCTGCTTACAATGCTGAATTATATATCCAACAGGCTATTAACAGCGTATTAAATCAAAGTTATCGCCACGTTGAAATCATTATTGTAAATGATGGCAGCAACGATTCGACTGAAGCTGTAGCCGGTCAATTTTCTGATCCCAGAATCCGCATCATTTCACAACCCAACGGCGGAATGAGTAATGCCCGTAATGCCGGCATTAAAGTTGCCGGCGGTGATTTTATCGCTTTCCTTGATGCAGACGATTACTGGTTACCGGAAAAACTTGAAAAGCAACTTTCCTTATTACAACAAAATCCAAATCTTGGTTTTTGTTCAACCCAAACTCGTGTGGAAACGCCGGAAGGCGAATTTGTAAATGAATGGTTGTGTCCCAAAATAAATATTTCTACATTACATACCATTTTCTCTCAAAACTCTGCCATAGCTGGCAGTGCATCCAGCGTTTTAGCAAGAAAAGAGCTACAATCCGAAGCCGGTTTTTTTGATGAATCACTAAAAGGTCTTGAAGATACTGATATGTGGATACGTTATTCGGCAATCTCTGAATATTGCTGTATTCCTGAAACGCTGACTGTCATTTTAAAACGGCCGAATAGCGTCAGTAGAAACCTCGGTAATATGCGTGACAGCGCATTGGCTGTGTTGAGAAAAAATAAACATTTGCTCGACAAAAAATCACAAAAGAAATTCTGGCGTTCGGCTTATGCAGGCATGTTATGTGATTATGCTAAATGGGAAGCGAGAAACGGCCTTAAATTTTTGTCCATCAGCCATCTTGTTGAAGCGCTTATAAATGCCCCATTAAGCAAAGGACGCCTTGCTATCAGCTTACTTATTGCCGTCATTTTTAACAGACCTTTAGATTAAGATGTTGCCGTTAATATTTAATGCTATTACCTCGGCCAGTAGTGTTGCCTTGATTTTTAGTATATTACTTTTGATACGGTCGTTATTGAACTTTTCACGCACAGGCCCTGAAATCAGAAAGGAAATTCAGGGGAAGTTTTTCAACTACTGCATATATGCTTTATTACGCCTGGTTTGCTGGAGCTTTTTGATAAGTTTTTATTTTACTCTACCGGGGTCACTTTTAAGCGCTCTCTGGTATTCATCTATCAACCCGTCATATCTTTTCATTATTCAATCTCTAGCCGGATTATTGAGCTTTACGTTGATCACCGGCAGACAACTGTTACATATTCTTCTTAATAATCCTGCCATCATTGCTACTTCTGCCAATTTCAACACTATAAGATTGTATCCAATATGGAACAAGCTCACCCCACTAAACCTTAAAATTTTTGACTTTTTTATTCTGAGCATATTTATTGCTCCTGGCCTTTTTCTCCTAAGCAGGTTTGCGCTTAATCAACATTGGGACGCTTTTTTTGTTTTATCATTTATTTCATTGCTTTATATCCTGCCTCTATATTGGTTATTCCTGAATAAGGAGCTTGATCCAGTACACCCAAAAATGAACCATGATTTGCCTAATATATTAATGATAGGCACAGATACCTTGCGTGCTGATCATATGGGGGCATATGGTTATCTACGCCCCACTACTCCATTTATCGATACCCTGGTTAAAACAAGTACTCTGTTCAAACATTGTTACGTACCCCTGGCTAGAACCGCCCCTAGTTTGCTTTCCATCTTCACAGGTTGTCTGCCAAATAAACACGGTATTAAGGATAACTTTGTTTCAGATAAACAAGCACAAAGTATGGATTTGCCAGCCTTAGCCGCCTGTTTACAACAGTCCGGCTACCAAACCAGCACAATCAGCGATTGGGCGGGGGGAGATCTGGGGAAATTTAAACTGGGTTTTCAACATAAAAACCTACCCGAAGACCAGTGGAATTTAAAATACCTCATCAGACAAGGCCCCAAGGATATTCGATTGTTTTTATCTCTTTTTTGTCACAATAAATTCGGCAAAATATTCTTACCGGAACTTTATTACCTGGCGGGTATACCTTTAACTCAAAATCTGGGACTTGAGACACGTCATGAATTAGCAAAACTGGCCAATGATGAGCGTCCTTTTATGTTGAATCTGTTTATGGGGACTACTCATCCGCCTTTTTGTAGTAATTACCCCTATTACAATTTATTTTCAGATCCTGATTATGTTGGTCGCTCTAAATTCTGTATGTCCCGCCTGACATCACCAGAAGAGATTATCAAAAGCCAACAAGAACCCAGAGAAGCCTTTGACCTTGATCAAATCATCGCTCTCTATGATGGATCTATCCGGCAATTTGATGATGAAGTTCATAAAATTTATGATTATGTTGAAAGTTGTGGACTTGCAGATAACACCATCATTGTCATCTATAGTGATCATGGCATGGAATTGTTCGAAAATGATACATGGGGTCAGGGTAACAGCATCGCCGGCGATACCAGCGCGCATATTCCTTTAATTGTTTATAACCCTAAAAACAAGAAACCCGTTGTTATAAAAGAAAAAATAAGAAGCATCGATATCATGCCAACACTTTTGGATATGTGCGACGTTGATATACCCGACACTGTTGAAGGTGTTTCTCTTAAGCCCTTTATGGAAGATAAAGTTCATGATACAAATCTTCCCATCTACTATGAAACAGGAATATGGTTATCACCCCCTCCAAAACAAATATCAGGCCATATCACATACCCCAATATTTTCAATCTGCTGGAAATCGCAGACCAAAACAGCGGAACATTGTCAATCAATCCCGAATATATGGAAATGATTGAATCAGCCCGGGACTGGTTTATCTGGGTAGGTCCCTGGAAGTTAAAATGTTACGCTCTAACTGATGGACCATATTATGAGTTGTTCAATACAGATATTGATCCTTTATATAAAAAAGATGTTGCTTCCACCCAGTATCAGAAAATAAACGAACTTCTCAAGTATAGAGATATAGTTTTAAAGCTTAAAGCATCAGAAAAATAGCTGACCAATCAAAAAATAAAATTTACCCTGTTCACTTTGTTTCTTTAATCTTCTTCCTCATATACAATAATATTTTCGACGTTGGTCTTATCTTAAGCCCTTTCTCAATTAACTTTGCAGCTTCAGTTTTGTTACCCGTCTTTAAATATGTATTTGCCAAAGCGCGATAAGCATGAACATTGTTTGGTTTTATCCTAATGGCTTCTTGATAATCAGCCATTGCCTTTTGCAAATTCCCTTGCATTTCATATACTGCCCCACGTTTAATAAACACGGTTGATCTAAAGGGAAATTGTTTCACCTGTCCAAGAGTATAGGAAAAATGTTGCTCGGCTTCCTGAAGAGCATATCTCTTTGTACTGTTATTCCTGAATATACTTTGAGCATGATTAAGTGCATTTAAACCCGGGCATAAATGATTCATAAATTCTTTTTTTTTAATTTTATAACGCCCGAACCCATGCTTGCAAAATGGAGGTAGTAATCTCATTTCTGATTGAGATATTTCAAAATAATTTTTTACGGCACCTGCATAGATATTTTGAGCCATTAGCAAAAAAAGTAAACTTGCTACTGTTTTAATACTTGTTTGTTTTATAGTTTTTATTTTCCACATTGCAACGTTTCCCGTTTAGTTAATGATGCTACGGCATCCCATGAAAAATTCAATCTTGATCTTTGTAAAGCATTTTCACCCAGTAAATTTTGATAAGCGTTATCAATCAATAAATTATATAAAGCTACTTTAACATTTTCCAATAATCCGGCATCTACCCTTAGTCCTGTCTGTTCATGAAGTACAGCAGCCCCTGTACCTCCAGCCATGCCACTGACAACTGGTTTACCACAAGCGCCCGCTTCCAGAAAAACCATGCCAAAACCTTCTGTATCACCATTAATTTCTCTATTGGGCATCGCAAAAATATTACAGGCATTATACCATCGAGGCAAATCTTCCATTTCTACATGCCCCAGAAGATGAACCCGATCTGATATACCATTATCATTTGCCAGGTTCAATAAATATTCCTTATCTTCACCTATTCCTATTATGGCATATTGAACATCTATACCTTTTTTTAATAAAAAAGGTATAGATTTAATTACCTGATCAAATCCTTTACGCCGACTCAAACGTCCTACTGATAAAATCAATTGTTGTTTATTTGATAAGTTTATCTTTTTATGCAAATCATCAAAAGGTAGTCCAGGTTTAAACCTGTCTATATTAACCCCGGGAGATATTAGCTTTATTTTATTTTTGTCTACATTGATTTTAATCAATTCGTCTCTGGTAAATTTACTATTTGCAATAACTGCATCGGCATGTCTATAAACAAAACACATCACTTTAAATTTTCCCGGCTGCCGCCAGGTAGTAATTTCTTCACCATGTGCATAAATAACTACCGGCTTAAAAAATAATTTACCTGTTAACCAGGCAATTAATCCTTCCGGTAATACTCTTCCAGCATGTATTTGATCAATTTTATGCTTAAAACATACACTAATCGATGTTATAAAAAGTTTAATATACATGGCAAGTGATTCCGGTTTTAACCATGGCACTCTTTTTAGGTTCAATCTATGAATAGCATTTGGGTGAGACTTATCATACTCTATAGCGCCTGCAACATCGGCTGTAATAATATGAATATCCTTTCCACCGAGGCGACGATAAACCTCATCAAACCAGACTGCTGTGCCACCTTTAGTGGGTAGAAATAATTCTGTAATTACCAGTATATTTTTTGTTGTCATTATTTTTGATTTATAGAATCTGGGGATCTCAGCTGTTGTTGTACAATGTGAGATAAAATAAATATAGGAAAAAGGCCACTAATATATAGCCATTTTTTGATTGTATGATTTATCCATAACCGTTCCATACAAACTAATAAACGGATTAAATACGACTTTTCAATAAAATATTTGTTCTTGGATGAGTACTTTTCTGCTAAGACCTGTGTCGATAAAAACATTATGTCAGGATATTTTTCAAGCGCTAAAGTAATCACTTTTTCTAATTCTAATAACGAGTTTTTCGTTATTGCTTCATTCTGAATAAAATTAAAACGGTGAATTTCCAATAATGTAGGCTGAGCTAAATGGGTTTTTATATCCAGTTCTTTTACTGCTTTTTCAGCCGTATGGCCTAAACCTGGTTCGAAATAGTCATTTCTAACCATATAGGTCAACCCCGTACGAGATAGCTGTCCATTAACTATTTTTTCCTCATTTCCACTCGGCTTCCCCCGCTTATCGCGATGATCGTAATATTGCCCGGGAGTAATTAAATAATTGATTGCACATTTTCTCCAGCTTTGCTCTACAAACTCATCCCATATAAATGTGGGAGGCACCACAACCGTTGGTTTAGTCCCGAACTGCTTTTTAAATTCTTCAACTTCTTCTTTAACAGCTCTATCAACTTCATTGTGATTTAATGGTATCGTTGGTAACTGTTTGTTATTTGTCCATCGACTTTGCAAAGTTGATGGGAGTTCTTCTGTTAAAAGATAACCTTGATTAAGCCATTGTTGAACTTTCTTATCTGTTTGTAATGCCCTCATTAAATTATCAGGCCAATAATGAGCCATTCCATGCAGATGTAAATCGAAAACTCCTTGGGTAAGGCCATTAAGCATCATCGTTTTTATTGGCAAAAAGTCAGGATGATCCAATCGTTTTGCAAAATAGGAACGATATCCAGTTCTAATGATTTTATTTGAATCGGGTATCGAAAGCACTACACCCAACGTCATAACGGGATGATGCCCTTTTTTATCAGAATAGCGAGCAAGTATCTCTTTTATGCGGCTTAGCGCTGTTATCTGCGATAGAGGTCCTGCTCCCCAATCATCACTTTCAAAAATAAGCACCGGATACTTTAAAACGGGTTCTTGCCAGGAATATACAATATCCCGGAAATAGCGTTTAATGATAATGAAACACCAGATAACCACCCAGATTGAAAATAAAATTCCTAACAAAATCTATATACCTATCATATTGTAAGCATTCAGACATCACTGCCATTAAGTTAAGAAGTGTATGTTTAACATCAATGGCTTATAAAATAATTACGTAGGTTGGGTTAGATTTTTATTGCCAAGCAATAAAAACGTAACCTAACAAAAGTCGGTTTGACGCTAAAAAGTTGGGTTACGTTATCTGCGCTCTGCTTGATAAGCTAACCCAACCTGCAGGTAACACATTGTTTAATAAATGCTTAGCCCTTAACTTAATGGCAGTGAGCCTCTGCCCCACAGTTTTTTTAACAATCTGAGGGGGTATCTGAATAATTGCATCATATTTTATCGTCTAATTACCCTGGTTTCACCAACTCCAATAACATAGCCTTTATCAGTATTCATATTTTGCTTTACCATGCTGGTATTTTCCAGTTTTTGTTTTTCTAACAGCACCTTACAAATTACAACAATAGCCACTAAATTATAATAAAGGTCAAAATAAGCTAACCCTAGAAAAGCTCCGGAAGCTGCATATCCGATTAGACTTACTTGTAACATGGCGGCTAAATCCGCCATCCATTGTGTTTCTTCATGTTTTTTTGCTTCTTTAATAATCTTTTTTGCTGAAAGCAATGTAACAATTCCTATTAAAAGAAATAATGTCAAACCGATAAAGCCATGTTCGCCTAATACTTCAAAATATATACTATGAGCATCATGTACATTATTTGGATTTGGTGCGTACATCACAAAAGTGGGATAAATAAAACTCTCATAACCACCACCGAAGATATTATGTAAAGCCAAATTAAATGCCATTTTCCAGGCATTAATTCTTCCCATTGCAGAACTATCCTGTTCATAGGTTTCAATAGTACTCATTCGACTATGCCATGATTCCGGCATAAAATTAATAATTATGGGTATCAAAACCACAACAAACAAAATCAGAAAAAACTTTTTCCTACTTTTTTGCATTAAAAACAAACCCATAATCGCCAGTCCCACTAATGCTCCTCGAGATTGTGTACCTATGACTGAAACTACGCACAACCACATGGTAACCATTAATCCATTTCGAATAAATAATTGATCTGTAGTGAGTTGTAAATATCTTATCAAGGGTATAATCATGATCAAAGCCAAACCGATTTCATTATTGCCATAGATAAATGTCCCTGCGGGTCCATATACAGCATAAGCGCCTCCAGTCAGAATAGTAAATATTCCACCTTTAAATCCATAAAACCCCAGTGACAAGGCAATAATCCATACCATAGCCTGCACCCGCCACTTTTCCTGCATAAGAATAATTGTGACAAATGTCATTAATTGTATTTTCCAGACTTTATTCCACTGAGGCCAGGCCAGGCTTGGATAAAAAGCAAAAATAGTGGTAATGAACATCCAAATGATAAAGGCTAGCAGAATCCGGGTTTCAATTGTCCAGGGTATGTTTTTAGGATCTTTGGAAAGAAGTAATCCAATAAGAATAAATATTGCGGTAATTTGCGCAAATGGAAAGTCATGTGCAAACCCCCAAGAGAGTTTATGCGGGTTCATATAACCCAACCAGCACCACAATAAAATACCAATATGGGGCCGCTTCAGAATAAAAGGAAGTGTTCCGAATACAACGAGTGTAACAAATATATCTCTCATTCTGGAAATATTCTTTTGAGTTCAAATTTTAACATGTCTTTCACGGGTCTTTTGTTAGTTAATATCTTATGCACAAAAACTAACTAGTTGCTTTTAAATAAATTGAAAAATCATATCTTTTTTGCCTGAAGCCAAAGTTCCAACATCATCAGTATCCATATTAATTCACCATAATAAGCGGCATGAATACTTTGATGCATTTGAATGCTGTGATCGAGAAAATCAGTTCGAAAATAATCGCGTTTTTTTAATGAATTAATGCTGTCATAAGCCAGTTCTTTCAAAGGTTGGTGATCCTTTAACCAAATTCCGAAAGGCAGACCGAATCCATGTTTGGATTTATTAATAATAGGCTCAGGCAGGTAATCCTGCATGGCTCGCTTATAAAACCAGCGTAATTGCTGTCCTTTTAATTTATCAGTCGAGGGAATCTTAGATGATAAATCGACAATTGATTGATGCAACAAAGGATATTGCACTTCCACCCCGGCCATTTCACACATTTTATTGACTTTAACTAAATCGTTGTCATGTAAAGTCGTTTTCCAATCCATGTATAACATGCGGTTCAGCGATGAGGCCTGTTCTGGTCTGTTATAGCAATCCCTCAAATTCTGAATCGGCAGATCAATATTAATCTCTGTTAAAATCTTTTCAGTAAATATCTCGTCTGCGGGATGTCGGTTTAAAAAATTATAATCTTGCAAGCGATCAGGTAGCGGAACCTCCGCCTGCTCCACATAACGTTTCGCTTTAAAAAAAAATTTATTTTTTAGAAGAAAATTTGGGGTATTGGACAACCCCGTTTTCAGCGCATTTCTTGCAAAACCGGGAATTTTATAATATTTATCGAAAAGCAGTTGTTTAGCATATCGCTCATTGCCAGCAAACAATTCATCACCGCCGTCTCCGGCCAACAGCACTTTAATGCCTTTTTCCTTCGCCATTTTGGCGCAATAATAAGCCGCAAGTGCTGATGAATTACCGAAAGGTTCATCATAATAAGCTGCAATCTTGGGTATAGCGGCTACAGTATCTTCCGGCGTTACATAATATTCATGTGCTTTGGTTTTAAAATGATTGACTGCAATCCTGGCGTATTCAATTTCATCATATCCATCAACAGGAAAACCAATAGAAAAAGTTTTTGCTTCTCCCGGATAGACTTTTGATAAAGCGCCGGCAACTGTAGAACTATCCAAGCCACCACTTAAAAAAGCGCCCGTTTCTTCTGCAGAACTTGAAAAATCCTTAACGACATCGTTAATTCTATGTTTCAAATCTTGTCCGAAATGTTCTAAAGAAACAGGCTGTTCAGAAAAATCTGGTAGCCAATATTGCCTGATGGAAATTTTGCCGGCCTGGTAAACCAAAACCTGTCCACCTTCCAGTTTGTTAACCTGTTTATAAATAGTATTTGGACTAGGACAATGATGGAAATATACATAGTCGTAAATAGATTGCCGGGAAATTTCCGAACTGACTTCTGGATGTTCAATCACACTATCTGCGGTTGAACCGAATACTAATCCATTGTTTGTAAGAGCATAATAAAGACTGTGCTGTCCTAAGCGATCGATTGCTAAAATTAATTTATTATTTTCCTGATCAGCCAACATTACCGTAAAAGCGCCAGGAATTTCCTCAATAAACTTTTCACCATCTTCCAGGTATTTCTTTACAAAATCATTAGGATCCTTCTGTTTATTACAATAAGCAATTGATTTTGAAAATAAGACGTGCGTTGAAGAAACAGTATTGTTACCAGCTGAAACACAAGCAGTAAACGGAGTAAAATAAGATTCTATCTTTTGCTCCATCTGTTCAGGAACCAGTTTAACTAACTTATTAGATAATTCCCGGGCCTCTTGATCATTAATACCGGTATCAGCCCAGCCAGCTATAAATCCCATTTTTCAACCTTTTTATTAGTTCTAATTTTTAGTATAGATAAAATATTCATACATATTATTTTTAATAGCCGTAATGTGAATGGTTTTACACGAACCATAAATTCACTTTGTAAACCATCAAAGTCTGTTTACTTTAACCTTTATTTCTTAATGATAGTCTATAAAAGTGAACGATATAGGGCTAACCACTGACTCTTCACTTCTGACCAGGCATATTGGCGAACCTGTTGCAATCCATTTGTCCTTAATTTATCAGCTAATGAAACACCATTTAACAGTCTGTTTATTTGAAAAGCCATTGATTCCGCATCGTTAACTTTAGTCATTAAAGCTGTTTCGCCATCCTTGACAATATAGGGTATACCACCAACATCAGTTGTCACTACAGGGACGCCACTCGCCATTGCTTCCAACACCGAATTAGGCATATTGTCGACAGTAGTAGGATTGAGCATGATATCTGCTGATTGATATAATTTTGCAATTTCTTCGGGCGTCAATTTTCCTGTAAAAACAACATTATCATCGAGTCCACAATTTTTTGTGAATTGTTGCAATTCATTTTTTTGAGGTCCGCTGCCCGCAATTGATAATTTAATTTTCGGATGTTGTTGCTTTAATTTCGCAATAGCTTCAATAGCAGTTTTAATCCCATAAATTGCTTCCAGATTGCGCGTTACAATGAGGTGCGGAGTCTCTTGATGAATACCACGTTGCTTTGGATAGAAACGTTCTAACTTAATGATATTTGGAATGACTTTAGTTTCAAAATCAAAATCTGCAAAGACTTTTCTTAGATATCCGGAAGGAACAACAATAACAGACGCTTTATTCATAGTGGGGCGAATCCATTGTATGGATTTCTGAAAATAGCTTCTCGCCTCACCCCCTCTATAATTTATTATGACCGGTTTTTTTTTAATCCATCCAATCCAAACAACCGGTGCTGCAAATAACTGCCAAGACCAACCAGAATTCGCCAACACATGCAGAACATCCACCCTACTGGTTACTTTCCACAATTCAAACAGGTAAGGAATAACCCGA
The DNA here is from genome assembly GCA_964474415.1 of uncultured Methylomarinum sp. Taxonomy (GTDB): domain Bacteria; phylum Pseudomonadota; class Gammaproteobacteria; order Methylococcales; family Methylomonadaceae; genus Methylomarinum. Next base: position 23,790 of record CAYYSO010000005.1, read on the forward strand.
AAAAACGCCCTTACCCCTTTTACCTTTGCTATTATTTTGTAATGATAAGGTGCATTTGTTTGCACTAGCGTTACTTGAATGCCTTCATCCAATAAAAGTTGATACAACTGTTTAGTTTGATTAGCCATACCCCCGAAAGGGGGAGGTAAGGGACCAATTAAGCCTATTTTCAAATCATTTTCCTTTAAAAATCATACCTTAAAAAGAATAAACAAAAAGGCCACGCCAACTGTCGAATTCATAACAGCTCATTAATGCAAACTAATAAAATCTATTTTCAGATTATTCGACGCTTCCTCTACCAATTGTATAATAACAAATACCCAATTTTTTAAGGCGTTGAGGATCATAGAGATTTCGACCATCAAATATAACGGTATCATTCAATTTATTTTTTATCATCTCAAAATCCGGACTCCAGAAGTTTTTCCACTCTGTCACGACAACCAGTGCATTTGCCCCTTGCAAAGCTTCTTCCGCATTTTCTACTAATGTTAAACCCGCCTTGTCACCATAAATGCGTTTGGCTTCTTCCATTGCTTCCGGATCAAAGGCTCTGACTGATGCTCCTGCATCAATTAAAGCTTCCATAATAACCCGGCTGGGCGCTTCGCGCATATCATCAGTTTTTGGTTTGAATGCCAAACCCCACAGAGCAAAGGTTTTGCCTTGCAATTTATCGTTATAATGTTGTTTGATTTTATTGACCAGAACCTGCTTTTGTCTGGCATTGACATTCTCAACAGCACTCAATAATTCAGCTTTGTACCCGACCTGCTGAGCGGTTCTTTCCAATGCCTTAACATCTTTGGGAAAACAGGAACCTCCATAGCCGCAACCAGGATAAATAAATGAATAACCAATTCTGGAATCAGAACCGATACCATTTCGCACCTGTTCAATATCCGCCCCCAAACGTTCTGCCAGATTAGACAGTTCATTCATAAAGCTGATTTTAGTGGCCAGCATGGCATTGGCGGCATATTTGGTCAACTCAGCCGAGCGTACATCCATGGTAATGACTCTTTCGTGACTGCGATTAAACGGTGAATAAAGCGCTTTTAATAATTCAGCTGTTCTGGGATTATCGGTACCGACTACTATACGATCCGGTTTCATGAAATCATCAATAGCGGCTCCTTCTTTAAGAAATTCGGGATTAGAGACAACGTCAAAATCAATATCAACCCCACGTTCGTTCTGGGTTTGAAGCATGATACCCTTAACCTTATCAGCAGTACCAACCGGTACCGTCGATTTATCAATTACGACCCGATATTCGGTCATATATTCGGCAATGGATTTAGCCACTGCCAAAACATATTGTAAATCTGCTGATCCATCTTCATCCGGCGGAGTGCCTACCGCAATAAACTGGAAAACGCCATGACTAACCGCTTCTTTAATATCGGTTGTAAATTTTATTCGGCCAGCAGTCATATTTTCTTTGACCATGGCACCCAGGCCCGGCTCATAAATAGGCACAATGCCTTTGTTAAGATTGTCTATTTTATTTTGATCAACATCTATACAAACCACATCATTGCCAACTTCGGCCAGACAGATTCCTGTGACCAGCCCGACATAACCTGTACCAAAAATTGTTACCTTCATTTTGTTTCCTAAAAATTCAATCCATTTCTCATACTGCAGACAATACTGTAACTATGCATCACGGCCATTAAGTTAAGAACATGTACAGGATGCACTATGCGGATAAATCCACAGCTACTGCCATAGCTAAAGTTAATAAAACTGCTTACCTTAATGATAGTGAATACTATGCGTGGGAACAATATCTCAGTATTTTAGTTATTCGCTATTCGCTTATAAACTGTTTCATAGCGCACCACACTCACAGGCCAATTTTTTTGTTGTTCAACAAACTCTCTGCCTTTCCTGCGCATATCATCCCACTGTGTTTGATTATCCAGAGTCGTTAACACAGTGCCAGCCAATGCTTCCGCATCATTAGCTTTAAACAGGTATCCATTCTCACGATCCTTTATTAATTCTTTATGCCCCCCTACATCGGAGGCCACAACCAACCTTCCCTGTGCCATTGCTTCAAGCGGTTTTAAAGGCGTCACCAGTTCAGTCAGGCGCATGGATAAACGTGGATAAACAAACAAATCAACCTGGTTATAATATTCCTGCACTTGGTCATGCGGTACTCTGCCGGTAAAAATCACCTGTTGGTTAAGTTCAAGTTCGTTGATTTTTTGTTTAAGCAACTTTTCTTGTGGACCACCTCCCACCAAGAGCAATCTAACTTCTGGCCTGACCTGTAATATTTTGGGCAAAGCCTGCAATAATAACGGTAAACCTTCATATGCATAAAAAGAACCGATAAAACCCAGTACCGTTTTATCTTTCAGAGCCAATTTTTCTCGTAATACCTGGTTTGCTTTTAAACCGAAACTAAATTTCTCAATATCCACCGCATTGGGAATTACGGTAATTTTATCTGCCGGCAAACCACGCTGAATAATATCATTGCGCAAGCCTTTGCAAATTGTAGTGATCGCATCGGCCTGTTTAAATACATAAGTTTCCAATGCATGAGTAATACGATAGCGCCAGCTGTCTTCTGCCGTTGTTCCATGATCTACAGCGGCATCTTCCCAGAATGCCCGACATTCATAAACAACCGGAATATTGTATTTTTTTCCGGCCGTTAATGCGGCCAGCCCATTTAAAGCCGGTGAATGCGCATGCAAAATATCAGGTTTAATTTGCGGAATGATTTCATCAAGGCGTTTTTCCAATGACTTAACAATCACCCATTGATTTAAAACGGGTAGCTTTGCTATCAAGCCATTTGCTTGTTTTGAGCGATAAAAAGTAAGTCCATTGACTTCTTCCACATCACTTGCAGCAATCTTATGCTTTGCCGATGTTACCTGATAGGTTTTCCATCCCAGCTTTTTTTGCTGCTCCAGAATAGCCCGGGTTCTGAATGTATAACCGCTATGCAAAGGAATGGAGTGATCCAGAATATGGAGAATTTTCAGCGAATTCATTATTATTTGAAATGTTTATTAACCAAATTCAGAGCTTGTATTCATTATAGTCACTCTCTTGAAAAAAGAATGATGAAAGGGATGAATTTTTTTAAAGTCTCAATCAATCGCTCTTTATCTCTGGAGATTATAGAATTACCAGAACCATGTAAAATTATTGTTAATTTCTATCTGTTTTTTCCAATTTCTGTAATTCAGATGAATTCAATCCGGTAACCTCCATAATTTGTTCACGTTCCATACCCAAGGCAAGCAACTGTTTTGCAATCACACAGGCTCGCCTTTTTTCTCCTTTTTCCATACCTTTTTCCATACCTTTTTCCATACCCATCATAAAACTGGGTAACTTCTCGATTTCTACATGTAACATTTCATACTCCTGCTGGATATCAAGGTTTAAATTCCGGTTGCTGGCTAATATTTCCAACATACTGACATATTCGCGTAATTGCTGCTGATTTCCTTGCGTCAACTCAATCAAATTACGTAACAGTTTATGAACGACATCGCGATTTTCATCGCCATCGAAATCACACAAAATCGCCATAACTACCGCATCAGGTGTCTGTCGTCCAAGAAATTCACGGTAATTCTTTCGATGCATATCAATGACAGCATATTGATATTGCAATTGTTCCGTCTCAATTCCGTTAACCATTTTCAGTGGCTCGCGGCCAATATACAATAAGTATTGAACGATTGTTTCCCCCGGATATTGCAAACGTAAATCGGTAAAGTAACGCAACATTCGTTCCGGCATGATAGGTTGATTCTGGTTCTGGATTTCAAGATGCAAAATAAACACACGCTGATTTTTATCAACCACACGAGCACACAGATCAGCGCGACGATCTTCAATGCGCTGTTGTTCGGTTTCCAGCAATTCAGCGCTTTGTAATTCCAACTCAAACAGATAGGTTGCTACATCAACCAGAATACGCTTAAAAATCTGTTTGGAAATAATGTCTTTTTTACCCATTTTAATGCGTGGATTTACCCGACAGTCGCATCCAACTCTTTCTAAATAAATGAGGAATTAACAGGTAGAGCGGCATTCTGAGGTAATGTGAGCGAATATACAAAAGCCAGCGAGCCAAACCTGTCCATCGGTCATTGCAACTTGGGTGATCAGGCATCAATGCCCGTAAAAAAAGAAAGTCCATTAATGCCTCTTTTACCCTATTCGGTCTATACAGCTTTGCATGGTTAAATATTTTTTTGGGTATTGATGTTTGAAAAATTTTATTTGTATAACGAAAAGCATAATATAAGGAAATTTGTTGCTTAAGCTCTTCAGCACGCTGTAATAATTTATTCCAGAAGTCTTCTTGCCTTGAAAATTCCTTAAAAAACAAATCTAAATCCGATAAATCTCGAAAACCATGTTCTAACTCCCCTTCGTGAAACAAATGCGTAGCAGAATGAATAACTCTATCCTCAAGTGCTAATACCCACACATTCTTTTCAGGAATTTTCACTATTTTCGATAATAATTTATCTGCATCAGGACAAAAACGATTAGTTAACGGTAATAAGTTATGATGAACATCTATTGAAGTATGTCTTTGCACATGTTGCATAGGCGGTAACTCGTGCATCCATTTACGATAATACCTTTGATCAAATACATCTATATCTCCCGGCTTCCAACCTTCATTGATTAAGGCCCTTTCTACACGGTTTAGCTCTTTTTTTGGAACCAGAATATCTATATCTGAAAATAGTCTACCTAACCCGACATCATCATGAGCAACAACATAGGCCGCACCTTTTAATAAAATTAAAGGTAAACCAACGCTATCCAAAGCTTTTTGAATACACAACAGTTCCCAATCAATAGACCTACGAACCTGATTCGCATAAATCTGTGCCGACTGAATATGCATCAATACTGGCAAAGGAACTTTGCTCTGTATATTTTTTTGATGCTCCAACAGATAACCAAGCCTTGCTAATACTCCGGCACGTCGCGCCTGTCTGATTAACAAATCCCATTGAGACAAACTAAAGTCTATTGTTTTTTCGGGATTTTTTAATGCCGAAATGACAAGGGGTGAATAATCGATACCCATTTTGTTTAGTGTAAAATACTTTAGTTAATGGAACCAGAAATTTCAGGCAGGAAAATTAGCAAAAAGGCCTACTGCTTCATTCAAATCACTATATTCAAAATCATAACAATAACCGGCATCAACTAAACGACATAAGCAATTAAAGCCATCTCCACCTAATATATTGTAATTGAAAGAATTCTTTGCAAGGTCTATAACCGTCTCGCCTTTGGATACAGCGGATAAACAAGTCTCGGCTCCTTGTTTATACTGCGGAAAAATGATCCACTTGCTATATGCTCTGGATTTTGCCAGACGAATACTCTCTTTTGAAGGTCTCATATGAGCAACAGTCCCTTTCGCCGTATCGGTAAAAGACTTTCCCATATCGACTTCTGGCGCAAATTGCTTAATCAGATTTATTGAATTATTTTTAAGACTAACGGGGCGAACGAAGGGAATTAATTCATTGGTTTTTAAATCAATAACCGCCATTTCATCAGATAGAAGCCTCCATCCCCGGTTAATCAGAGCAGCACATAAGGTGCTCTTTCCAGCTCCGGGTTTACCACATAAAATCAATGCAGAGCCATTTTGTTCAACGACTGCCGCATGAACAATCAAATAATTATAAATATGACTGGCGACAACCCAATTAAGCCCCCACTCAAAAAAAGGATAGGCTTGCGATACAGGCAATGGTTTGAAAGGAGTTCTACCATCAACATAACACTGCGCCTGAGATCTGTAAAAACCACGAAATAAATTCGGCTTATCAATTTTTAGATGGAAATCAACAAACAAAGAAGAATCTTCTGGAAAAAACGTATAATCACCATATAGGTGATTAATCGAGTCCACTACAGAATTTAGCGAAGTATCCAATTGAACAACAAACGGCTCTATCTTTAGTAAAATCCTTTTTGATCTCATCAATTTTAGTTTCTTTCCATCATTGACAATAAACGAATCCCCGCTTCGATAATTCATTTAATGTTGTACGGAGCGAAAATTCAGCATTTTCATAATTTTCCCGCTTGAGCTTATCAAGCAAATCTGAAAAACATTTAGGTTCTGAAAGCAGTTCAGTCAAAATAAAACAGGCAAGCTGACTAAGAACAACCGTCTCGCCACTTAAGGAACTGTAAGCCAGAAAATCTTCATCCATTTGATTATATTGGACCCCTTCATAAACACCAAACATCTAATCAACAAAAACCAAACAATTAAACAATCATTAAGATATCATTAACTTCCTGAACTGTCATATCCCTATCCTGAATCAATTGTAAATTAGAAAACAAGGCCCATACCCCCCAATCATTTACAATATCCACTGCTGTGTAAGGAAAAACCAAGACTGGAGATATTGCATTCAAATATGCAGCAATGTAGTGAATTGTTTTTGCTTTTTTAGCACTACCTATTGATGGACTAAAATCAAGATCACCAGGGTTAGCTGTAATAACTTCTTTAAGAGAACGATTTTGGACATCAGCAGGACTTCCAAATACATTATTAAAGTTATCATCATCCACCCCATACACATCTAACCATCTGGAAACAGGTTGGCCTTGATAAAACCCTGGTGATCGGGAACTAGGCGCCCCCGGGGAACACATTGCATCTGGATGCTGCGATATATTACCCGACATGGCTTGCACAAAAGAACAATTATCAAGCGCCCATGATGGCCTGCTGGCAAGGCTTAAAATAACCGGTGCCGCTATACCTGTCCTGGTAAATGATCGTCTGGACTTATTAACTACAATATTATGCTGTTTTTTTTCACTATTCATCGACCTGCCCCATTTTGTTTGCTCAAACCTTTTCACAACTATAATTAAACATTTAAGCTCTGTAAATTGTACTTTAGTACAATCAAGGTTACTCCCTTACAAAACTCTCGAACATCAACAACGACCAAATCGGCGCACTGTAATCTCTTAACCCGCTTTGATGCTGATTAACCATTTTTTGCAAAAACTGTTGGTCAAACAAGCCGCAATCCTTTATCGTTTCTCCCAATAAAGCTTCTCTAACCTGCCCTCTTAAAGGCCCTTTAAACCAACTACCCAACGGCACTGCAAAACCCATTTTCGGGCGATATAAAATATCGTTCGGCAAGTAGACTTCCAGCCCTTTCTTAAACACATATTTGCCTTCCCTGTTTTTTAATTTCAAGTTTGGCGGCAAACTTGCCATCCATTCCACTAACTGGTGATCCAGCAACGGCACCCGCACTTCTAACGCATGCGCCATACTGGCTCTATCCACCTTGGTCAGAATATCGCCTGGTAAATAGGTTTTAATATCTAAATATTGTACCAGTGACTGAGGGTTTTCACTAGGCGCATTTTTCATATGCCGTCTAAACACATCAACAGCCTGGTAATCTTGCAACTCTTTTCTTAAACGCTGGCTGAATAAAGCCGAACGAATACTGTTGGAATTGACCGATATACTATGAAAATAGCCTTCCAGAGAATCACGTCCAATCGATTCAAAAGTCGATTTAGCCCGAAAAATTTTGGGCGCCCAGTCTGCCTTAGGATAAACTTGACCCAGAAAACCGAAGAAAGGCTTGCGTATGCCATCCGGCATTATCGAGCGCATGCGGTCTTCATAGGTATGCCAGCGGTAACGCCGATAACCGGCCAGATTTTCATCACCGCCATCGCCGGATAACACCACTGTCACCTGTTTTTTAGCCAGTTCGCAAACCCGATAAGTCGGCAATGCCGAGCTATCGGCATAAGGTTCATCGTAGATTCCGGACAATTGACTGATTAAATGGAAATCCTCCGGATCAACCTGTTCCACTCTGTGTATGGTGTGGTAACGGTCTGCCACTTGCCGGGCAAACTGTGATTCATTGAATTTCGGATCACCGAATGAGATAGAGCAGGTATTCACTGCGGTTGGTGAATTTTTTGCCATCATGGCGACAACGCCGCTAGAATCCACACCACCGGATAAAAATGCGCCTAGCGGCACATCGGCCATCATGCGAATTTTGACAGCTTCCTCAAAGCGCGCAATCAACTCTTCTGCAACTTCAGACTCAGAGTCATATTGTTGTTCAGAAAATGTCACATCCCAGTACTGCACGGGTTTTCGGAATTTCTGTCCTCTTTTCAGCGTCAGTTTAAAGCCCGGTTCCAGCTTATAAACATTTTTATAAATAGTTTTGGGATCAGGAATGTAGCCAAAACCGAAATATTCTTCGATGGCTGTCGGTTCCAGTTCTTTTGGTAACAACGGATGTTCTTTCAATGCCTTTAATTCAGAAGAAAAAATGAATTGTCCATTGTTCAATTCCGCATAAAAAAGCGGCTTGATACCCAGCCGGTCTCTGGCCAGAAACAAGGTTTCATTGATTTTGTCCCATACGGCAAAGGCAAACATACCGCGTAATTTATCGACACAAGTCTCACCCCAGGCTTGCCACGCATTCAATACCACTTCGGTATCACAATGGGTGTTGAATTGAAACCCAAGCGCTTCCAATTCTTTACGCAACTCAGGAAAATTATAGATTTCGCCGTTATAAGTCAATACAAAGTTATTATCAGAACTTAACATCGGCTGCTGCCCACTGCTCAAGTCGATAATAGACAAACGCCTGTGCCCAAAACCCAATCCGGGTTCGATATGTAAACCACCTTCATCCGGCCCACGATGAAACTGGCTTTCGTTCATCTTGGAGAGCAATTGCCGATTGATTTCCCGCTTTTCCTTAAGATCAAATATTCCAACTATTCCGCACATAACAATCCCGTTTTTCTGTCAACTTGCTTTATTTGCATGAGTCATAGACTTCTCTGTATTTCTCTACCATGGCATCTATTGAAAATGTCTGCAGTGCTTTTTGATGTGCATTGCCGCCATGCAACTGCCTTTTTTCTCTGTTATTGATATAATCCCGAATACTCTGCGCCATTGCACGATAATCCTGTTTTTCTACTAGACTACCGGTCACCCCTTCATCCACTAATTCAGGGTTACCGCCTACATTGGTTGCCACCACCGGCAATCCTGTCGCCATCGCTTCCAGAATGGTATTGGATATACCCTCAGCTTTAGAAGGCAAAACAAATACATCAAAACAACGCATTAGCTCTGCGACATCATCCCTTGCTCCGGGCAGCCAGACCAGTTTTTCCAGATGTTTAAGTCTCAGAAACGCTATTGCCTGTTCCCGTATAGGTCCGTCGCCAATCATAATCAATCGGGCTGATTGAATTAATTCCGGTTGCTCCTCAAGCAATTGGGCAAAGGCTTTAACCAGAGTCATCTGATCTTTTACCCCATGCATTCTGCCCACCGTTCCTATATAAACCAGATCACTATTAAAGTGTAGTGGACAATCGGGCAAATGTTTTTTTTGTGTTAAAGGATAGAACTTTTTTGTGTCTACGCCATTACAAATACGGCATATTTTTGCATGGGGGATACCCACTTTGTTTTCAAGATAATTTTGCAATTGCCGGGATAAGGGAATAAATCGCCAAATAATTATTCCCAATGACCGTCTTAGCCATTGATATTTTTTGTTATTTCCTTCTGGATCAAACACATCCCAGCCATGTTCACCTTGAATACGACATTTTACACCGGCCAACAGGGCTGGAATCTGATATTCAATTGTAGCAAGATTACGGGTATGAACAATATCAGGCTTTATGTTGCGCAATAAACGATACATCTTCACAAACGATTGCCAATCATGCCCTTCTTTTTTATTCAACTGGTAGATTTCAACATCCTTACGCTTTATCCGCTGGCTAAAATTGGTTGAGTTTTTAATGCAAATAATGGCATGACGATAAGCGCTTTCCGGCATTCGGTTAATTAGATTAACCACTCCATTTTCCAATCCGCCAACGCCAAGACTAAAAATAACATGCGCTATTAGTGGCGGCACATCGTTTTGCTGCTTCATTTAATGAGTTTTGTTTATTAGGAATTTTGTCTTACAGGGGAGCTACGTTCTGATGATTTCTAATAAGAACTTTATCCGCTTTCTTAAGGAGTCATCACGAATACAGCGCATAGGCAACTGTAGGTGCGGATTCATCCGCACCTACGTCATACGAGTGTTGTTCAACTATTTCGTAAGCGTTCTGTTCAATGTATCTTATCAATAGTAATTAATTAAAAGTTTTCCCAGGCATAGCAGGTAATCTTGGCATTTTTTGCACAGGGAATTCACCGGTCAGAGCATTCAAGAATGCTACAATATCAGCAACTTCCTCTTCGGATAAATCCTTATCCAGTTGCAATTTGGCCATTAATTTAACTGCTTTATCCAGAGACTTAACCTTGCCATTATGAAAATATGGCGCAGTCAGCGCAACGTTACGTAAAGTAGGTACTTTCCAGAAATTTTCATCTTCCTTTTTACCGGTAACTTCTGCCAAGCCTTTATCTTTTTTAAAGTCATATTGTGCTTCAAAATAGCCGTTACTGTTAACAGGAAACTTCTGGAATGTACCAGGACCGTTAAATGCCGGACCGCTATGACAACCGGTACAACCCAGTTCAACCGCTTTATTCATACCGCGAACCTGCTGTTCAGTCATTGCCGATTTATCACCATTGACATATTTGTCATAGGCACTATTAGGGGTAATCAATGTTCTTTCATAAGCGGCAATCGCTTTGGTAGCCGTGTCTTTAGAGATGGAATCTTTACCAAACGCTTTAGCAAACGCCTGTTGATAACCTTCAATGGATTTTAAACGTGCCACTACATCATCCCAGCTTTTCATCCCCATTTCAATTGGATTGGTAACGGGACCTGCGGCCTGCTCTTCCAGGCTGGCCGCACGACCATCCCAGAATTGCACTTTATTGAATGCCGCATTCCATACAGTAGGCGCGCTACGCCCACCCACTTGACCGCCGACTCCCACTGAGCCGCCGCGATTATCCTCGCCGCCCAGCATGGTGTTATGACAAGAAGCGCAAGACACTGTGCCGCTGGAAGACAAACGCGGATCATGATAAAGCATCTGTCCCAAAGCCACTTTTTCAGCCGTAGTAGGATTATCAGCGGGCGCCGGCGCTTTAGTCGGCAGCGCTTCCGCCGCCATAACGGTCATAGAACCGGCTATTGCCACTGCAGAAACCAGTAAACGAATTTTAAACATACTCTCCTCCGGGTATTATTATAGTGAATGAACCACAGTCGAATTGTAAGGTATGCTACCGGTCAGGTAAAACAAAAAAACAGAGTCTTTCATATCAACAGCAGAAAATTACCGGATAACAGGAGAACTGCCATTAAATCAAGCCGTTTTATTGACGTTAGCTATGGGTGTAGATGCGGATTTATCCGCACAGTGCCAATGAATTCGCAACAACATTCCTCTCACATTTTCTTAGGTAACGCGCAATAAATAACCCATCGGGATTGCGCTGGATTTTTATTCATCTTCAAGGCGCAACGGAGGGCGCATAGCAAGCTATGTAACCAAAGTTGCTACGCCGAAGATAAATAAAAAGACAAGCAAGGCTGGTGGGTTATTTATGCGAGTTGCCTTAAACCTAATTTAAGCGGTAACAACAAATCTGACAGCATCCAGTTTCAATTGTGAGGCCTGTATATTTTCATGTGCAAGTATAGTCACCTGTTGCAGATGCTCAATTTCCTGTTCTTTGATACTGGGGTTGATTTCCTTCAGTCTTTGTAGTCGCTTGATTTCCCCCGTCAATGATTCGAGCATTTTTTGGCTGCCTTCTTTTATCAGTTTTTGCATTTGCAATTCAGCATCCTGTTCCGCTAAGGCAATCATATCGACAATATGCTCGCGCTGACTGTTCAGAAAATGACTGATTTGGTCTTTATCAAATTTATCGCTCTTTTCAAACATACTTTGGTGACTGATAACATCAGTCAAATCCTGTTTATTCTGATCAATCAACACGCGTATGGGAGCAGGCGGTAAAAAACGACCGACCTGTAATTCCGCAGGTGCGCTGCATTCCACGACAAACAGCATTTCTAACAGAAATTGTCCGGCTTTCAGTTGTGGATGTTTGATAACACTAACTGCTGCGTTACCAGTTTCACTGGACAACACCAGATCCATAGCCCCCGTCACCATAGGATGTTCATCGGTCAAAAACTGCATATCTTCCCTGGCCAGGGCAATTTCTCTATTGATTGTGACAGTCAAGCCATCATCTTTAAGCAAGGGAAAGTGTGAGACACGTAAATTTTCACTGGGCCACAAGATATGACAGTCATTGGAATGAAATTCCACATCTACGCCATAACACTCAAAGATAGCTTCCAAATACGGCCAAAGAGTGTCGTCATGTTCCCGTTCGTTGATCTGTTCGATCAGTTGTGCCGCATACTTTGGACGACAAGAGTTAAGTTCAAGCAACTGATCGCGTCCATTTTGGAGTTCCTGTTCAACTTGTTCACTGAGACTTCGAGTTTTAGCTAACAATTCATCAATAACAGAGTTATCAGGAGATTTTAAAGCTTGCGTCAACTCCTCCACTACCAATTTAGCCACTTGAGTAGCGCCAGAACAATTATGCTGAAATGCGTTCAAACCTTCGTCATACCAACGATATAAAACCTGTTGTGCAGTATTTTGCAGATATGGAATGTGAATCTGAATAACCTGTTTTTGTCCGATTCTATCCAATCGACCGATGCGTTGCTGTAGTAAATCCGGATTTTCAGGCAGGTCAAACAAAATCAGGTGATGCACAAACTGGAAGTTACGCCCTTCGCTGCCAATTTCCGAACAAATCAATAATTGAGCGCGGCTTTCCTCATCCGCAAAATAAGCGGCGGCACGATCCCGCTCTACAATCGTCATACCTTCATGAAAAATGGCCGTGGCAATACCGTGGTGATTGATAAGTGTGTGTTCCAGCTTAATAGCTGTTTCAGCCCGATGGCAAATCAACAGCGCTTTTTCATTACCCAGTGCATTCAGCTTTTCTACCAGCCATAAAACATAAGGATCTTTTGGCAAATTATCCGGCTGCATTTCATCCTGCAACGGATAACCATAACATTGACGATCCGGAAAACCTTTAACCGTGTGTCGGGAATTTCTAAACAGAATACGGCCGGTGCCATGATAATCCAGCAGTAATTTGATTAACTCCTCTCTTGTTGCCTCGAAATCCGAAGATTCATTGACTTTAGCCAGCAAGGTTTCAACATGATCCTGTTGCAATAGCTTTTTTAACTTCTGCTGATCAGCAACGCTTAACGGCAATCCTGCAATCAACAGATTAGCAACTTCCGCCACAGGTTTAAATTGACTTTCTTCCTGCAAGAATTGGTCAAATTTATAAAACCGGTCAGGATCAAGCAGACGCAGACGGGCAAAATGACTTTCCTTACCCAATTGTTCAGGTGTAGCGGTCAATAAAATCAGGCCGGGAGTTGCTAAAGCCAATTGTTCGACAAACAGGTATTCAGCACTCGGAGTCTGTTCATTCCATTGCAGATGGTGCGCTTCATCCACTACAACCATATCCCAACCGGCATCCAATGCTTGCTGTTGACGATGCGGATAATCGGCAAAAAAACCCTGCCCACATAATACTAATTGTTCAGTGACAAACGCATTGTCTTCATGACTTTCTACACAGCGATCTTCATCAAAGATACTGAAATGCAGATTGAAGCGCCTGAGCATTTCCACCAGCCATTGATGCACCAGACTGTCCGGCACCAAGATCAGAATACGCTGACTGAGACCGTTAAATAAACGATGATGAACAATCAATCCGGCTTCAATGGTTTTACCCAGGCCGACTTCATCCGCTAACATAATCCGCGGTACAGCACGATTTGCCGCTTCATGAGCGATATACAGCTGATGCGGAATCAATGAAGCTCTAGCGCCCTGCAGCCCTTTTACTTCAGATTGCAGCAACTGCTGTTGTCTGCGCCAGGTTTCGTAACGCAATAAGAACCAGCTGCCTGGATCAAATTGACCGGTGAATAGCCGATCTTGTGGTTTGTTGAATTGAATATGATGATTCAACTCCATTTCATCAATTTGCCGCTCTTGTCCACTTTCATCTGTTCCGTGATAGCTGATCAAGCCGTCCGTTTCCAGACACTTTTGCACAGTAATAATAACATCGTCAGCTGATTCGACCACATCACCGACCACAAATCTGACCCGGGTTAACGGTGCATTATCCTTGGCATAGACCCGGCGATCTCCGGTCGCTAAAAATAATACGGTAACACGATTAAACTCTACATCCACAATCAGGCCCAAGCCCAATTCAGATTCAGTATTACTGATCCACCGTTGCCCGGGGATAAAATCATTCATATTTTTTTCCATAAAGTGCATAAAACTCATGAAGAGTAAAAGGCACTTCTCCTGTAAAAATTCAAAAACAACCACAGAGAGCACGGAGCATTTTATATTGAATCCTCTGTGTTCTTTGTGGTGAAAATGAATTTACACTCTGTGTAGATTATTTTTACCTTCTGGTTTATTACCCGCCGGCTTACAAAGTAATTTTAGAAATGCCCACTGCTTCACGCAATTCCTGAATAAAAGGAATGGAAATTTCACGGGCTTTTTGTGCGCCTTCCTGCAACTGCTCTTCAATGTGCTCAGGCGCTTGCATCAAGGCCTCATAACGTTCCCGTGACGGGGTTATTTCTTCATTGATTTTTTCAAATAACACTTTTTTCATTTCGCCCCAGCCGATACCATCAGCATAACGCTGACGAATTTCCGCCACTTCCTGAGGCATAGCAAAAGCCTGATAAATACCAAACAGGGTACAGCCATCAGGATCTTTAGGATCACCGGGTTCCAGCGAATTGGTTTTGATTTTGTTGATCAGCTTTCTGAATTTCTTTTCTTTCTCAAATAATGGAATGGTATTATTATAGCTTTTACTCATTTTACGACCATCCAACCCCAATAACGTTGCCGCATTATCATCCACAACAGCTTCCGGCAGCGTAAAATGTTCACCATAGATATGGTTAAAGCGACTGGCAATATCTCTGGCCATTTCAATATGCTGAATCTGATCTTTTCCTACCGGTACCTTATTGGCATTGAACATCAAAATATCCGCCGCCATTAATACCGGATAACTGAATAATCCCATGGTAATACCCTTATCAGGATCATTGCCCCCGGCCTCTT
Organism: uncultured Methylomarinum sp.; assembly: GCA_964474415.1. Taxonomy (GTDB): domain Bacteria; phylum Pseudomonadota; class Gammaproteobacteria; order Methylococcales; family Methylomonadaceae; genus Methylomarinum. The sequence goes on from CAYYSO010000005.1 coordinate 39,030, forward strand.
CATTTTCCGCCACTGCCGCCTTATAAGCATGGGCACGGTTCATCAGGCCTTTTGCTGTTACACAGGTTAGCATCCAGGTCAGTTCCAGGATTTCCGGCACATCAGATTGGCGATAAAAAACTGCATTCGAGGTATCAAGTCCCAATGCCAGCCAGGTTGCAGCAATTTCAAGGCTGGACTGTCTGACTCTTTCCGGTTCATGGCATTTTATCAAGGCGTGATAGTCAGCAAGAAAGTAAAAAGGCCTGACATTGTCATTTTTACTAGCTTCAATGGCAGGCCGAATAGCGCCTGCGTAGTTGCCTAAATGAGGGGTTCCAGTGGTGGTAATGCCGGTTAGGACTATTGACTTGCTCATTAAAGTATCCTGCTTGTACTAAATGCATAGTGAAAAATTTTGTGAAATATTACACAATTTAAAACAAATAGTCAGCGAATAAAGCATATACCTCAATATAAACTGTAATTGCCGACCTTTTTATTTTAATTTTATAGTAAACTTTGATGTACAGGGATGTACTGAATGCAGATTATGCAGGAGCAATCATCTGTGAAGTACAGGGATGTACTGAATGCAGAATACGCAGGAGCGATTATCTGCAAAGCACAAAGATGTGCTAAATGCGGATCATGCAGGAGCAATTATCCGCCCATGAATGAATTTTAATGTTCAACAAAGGCGTAATGCCAGGGGATACAGATGCTGGAATATGATGAAAAACGTAATTATATTCGAATGGATGTTGACTGCGACATCACTTACAAACCTGCTGATTCTGATGACATTAAAACCGGGCAATGTACATCGCTTAGTGGCGCCGGTTTATCGTTTATTGCTGAAAATGCTTTTAATCCGGGTATTGCCATGGAAGTCTCCGTACTACCCAAAAACTCAGTGACGCCACCAATGACTGCATTTATAGAGGTCGTTCGCTGCACGCAACAAGGTGATAACAAATTCGAAATCGCTGCCACTATACAAAGTATCAAGGGGAATTGATTCAGATCCCCAATAAAAACATGGGGAAAATCCAACTATGTACATCATTACCAAAGAAGTCTATTTTTGTTATGGCCACCGTTTAATGAACCATCCGGGAAAATGTCGGAATCTGCATGGTCATAGCGTCAAGGCTTCTATTTCAATCAAGCAGAAACAACTTAACAAGCAAGCAATGGTTTGCGATTTCTCAGATGTGAAAGAATGTGTGGAAGCGTTCATTGATCAACATTTGGATCACAATTTCCTGTTGTATAAAGACGACCCGATTATACCGGCTTTAACCGCCAATAATGAACGTTTCATGACGCTTGATGAACATCCGACTGCCGAGGTGTTAAGTAAAATGATTTACCGGCATTTGCAACGGGAAGGCTTCACTGTTGACCAAGTGGTGCTATGGGAAACCACCAGCGCCAGCGCCTGTTACAGAGAAAACTGATTATGAGCCTGGTACATCCGGTAAATACCTCTTGGTGTCTAGAAAAACTTTGTGAATCCAACTACCAGAAACTGCTGCTTCTGATTCCTGATCTACGCTCTTTTCGTAACAATGCAACCGGCATGACTGCGAAAAAGCCAGACCTTCACCTTGACGTCATTGAACGCGGCAAACATACCATGACGGTTGAACTCAGTCATTGTTTTAACCATAAGCTTAAAGACTTTATGGAGCCGGCAGTCAAAATCAGAATTTATTTTGATGCACAACTGGCGGAAGTGCTACGCGACCATGCCCGTCATGACGTTTCGAAAGTGTATAAATGCCCTTCACAAAGCATCGAAATCAGAGACTACAAATGGAAACTCAACTATTTTCTGCAAAAATGGCTGGATCATTGTCTGAAAACACAATATCACTTTTCTGAATCTGAAAACAAGCTGGCCATTGCTTAGGAACGGGTACAAAATAACTTTAACAACTTTTTTATGGTTTGTAAGATATGGAAGCGCGACTACAGCTTACCGGTCCTGCTCACGCTAAGTACCTATATCTCTGTAGCGAAAGGGAAAGACTTAATTTAACGATCATGAAGATCATTTCATCACCCTGGAAAATGAAAGTCCGTGGCGCTTAATAAGACTCCCATCATAGCTAGAAATAGACTAACTTTAGGATACACAGCTGCCCTTATTTACAGCATTTTCGGTTTACGTTAATAACCTCGAATTTAAGCTCTACACTTTCGTGTGGATACGTTGCACTTATCCATCCTACGCCTACTGCGTAATAGACGCATTTTGTAGGGTGGATAAGCAACGCGCATCCACCAAAATCGTAACTAACGCAATATGAAAATACTGTATGTAGAGATTCTGTTTTTAAAAGTAATCCTTTTTTAAGTAAAAAGGGAGTATAAAGGACTTTCATGGCAGTGGCACTGGAGCGCAGAAAGAGTTCATTTATTGCGCATTACTTTAGCTCATGCCCATTCCTACGGACATTTTTACTCTTGCATCCGTCTCTGCAAATTGGCCCTGACACAGCGCAAAACGCCATAATTATATTCTCCATCAAATTGCTCAAATAAAGGTTTAAGGGCATTTTTCTGATCTTCCGGTAAGGCGATAATGGCATCTTCAATCT
>CAYYSO010000006.1:0-41004 GCA_964474415.1 uncultured Methylomarinum sp.
GTTCGGGAAGCATTGGCAAGTGCTAGCTTTTTATTGGAAGAGGATAACCCTGAAACAAGAGCTTTTTTAAATTTTGAATCCGCTCAATATTTCTCGTCACCAGAAGAGTTATTAAATAAGATTAATTATTATCTAATTCATGAAAAAGAAAGAAACGAAATTGCTGAAGAAGGAAGAGAATGGTTTGCCGCTCATTGTTCTGCAGACTATTGGGTAAATGTGATTATTGAACGACTAAAATTGAAGTAAAATCAACAGAGTTTAAGTTCTCAAAAAGGTAGTTTTAATGCTTTTTAAATTGGTTTATGGAAATCATTGGAATTTTAGCTTACAAATTGGAGATTCTTTTCGATATTTAAAAATAGCCTTAGAGAATATTAGGTATAGAGCGGATATAGAAAGAGACATTTGTCCGGGATATATCAATATTGTTCAGAAATGTTTTACGGATGAATTCAAACAGACAACCTTAGAAGAAGTCGCTAAAGAAACTCAGTTTAGTCTTATTACCTCGAAGTTTTTAACAAAGCATCAATCGAAAATTCTCTATAGATTATCATTAAAAGGGTATAACGTCGTTAATTCTCACAACCTTACCGCTCCATTTCATCATGATAATCTGATTGCACGCGCCAAAACTTGTCTTAATTTGAAACAATTTGATACTTGTCCATATCCTTCGAATTCCCACTTTTTTATCACATTATTAATACGTCCTATTTAATATCGGAACAAACCAACATCCAATGTTACATTCATAAATATATTGACACATGTCCAGATAATCAATTTATCTATTATTGTGAAAGAGTATTAAATTAAGACAAATATTGTCAAAAAGGCGAGGAACAATTCTCAACCGAAATACCTACTAATGCAGAAATGGAGTCATTGGTTTTAGGGATATTAACTCACTAAAATTTTTATCAGATTCTACATTTTGAATAATTGACAAATTACCATTGTAGTCTGATTTAGGCTATTAACTAGAGTGTTAAAATTGAATACCGATAAAAAAAAGCTGGATGTATTATTGATTAATCCTGGAAGTTTACAAGCTGTCTATCAAAGCTTAGGCAATGAATTTTCTGCCGTTGAAATGCCGATTCTTCCAGCTTTATTTGCTTCTTATTTGCGTAAGAAAAACTTGTCAGTGGATATACTAGATGCTCCGGCATTCGGTCTTTCTCCACAGCAGGTTGCAGAAACAGTGATTGAAAAATTCAAGCCTAGTTTGATTGTTATAGTGGTCTATGGGTTTCAACCATCAGCCTCTACTCAAAATATGCCAGCAGCTGGCGCTACCTGCCAAGCGCTTAAAAATCTTGATTCAAATATAAAAATCATGATGACCGGAACTCATCCTGCGGCATTACCCCAGCGAACCATGGAAGAGGAGGATGTGGACTTTGTTTGCGATCGAGAAGGCCCAGAGACTATTTTTTTGACAGTTCAATACTTGAAAAATAGGCAAGGGAATCTTTCTGATATACCGAGTTTATGGTATAGATCAGATCAATATATCATGCATACAGCTCCGAGTAAGTTACTCTTGGATCTTGATGAAGCGATGCCAAAAGTCGCTTTTGATCTTCTACCAATGGACAGGTATCGAGCTCATAACTGGCATTGTTTTGAGAATATTGATGAACGTCAGCCCTATGCATCGTTATACACATCCTTAGGTTGCCCCTACAAATGTTCTTTTTGTTGTATCAATGCGCCGTTTGGAAAATCTTCATATCGAATGTGGTCGGCCGAATGGACTATTCGTCAAATTGATACTTTGGTCAATGATTATTCTGTCAAAAACATCAAGTTTGTCGATGAGATGTTCATCTTAAATAAAGACCATGTATTGGGAATTTGTGATCATATTATTGCACGTAGATACGATCTTAATATATGGGCATATGCTCGTGTTGATACAATAAAAGAAGAATTTTTGGAGAAATTAAAACTGGCTGGATTTCGCTGGCTGGCTCTGGGAATAGAATCTGGAAGTAAGCACGTTCGTGATGGTGTAGATAAAGGTCGATTTGGCTCCACAGATATTTTAAAAGTCGTTCGTAAAATTCAGTCGGCAGGTATTAATGTTATCGGAAATTATATTTTTGGCTTACCGGATGATACTCACGAGTCAATGAATGATACCCTTAGTCTTGCCATCGAAGCAAACTGTGAATTTGCTAATTTTTATACTGCGATGGCTTATCCAGGTTCAAATCTTTTTGAAATAGCAATAAGTAAAGGATGGGAATTGCCCGATTCCTGGATCGGCTACTCTCAACATAGCTATGAATGCAAACCATTACCAACTGAAAGGTTAACTTCTGCTGAAGTCCTTAGGTTTCGAGATGAAGCCTTTACAACCTATTTTACCAATAAAGCTTACTTGGATATGATTGAACGAAAATTTGGAAAAGATGTTGTCAAGCATATCAACAGAATGTTAGAGATTAAATTGCCCAGAAAACTCTATTAATGTTTCTTTGTTGCTTCTTAGAATAAGAAAGTTATTAACATGATTATTAGTAAAACCCCTTACAGAATCTCCTTTTTTGGAGGTGGTACCGACTACCCAGCTTGGTTTCAGAATCATGGCGGTCAGGTTTTATCAACAGCAATTGATAAATTTTGTTACCTTTCTTGTCGTCCTTTACCTCCTTTTTTTGACCATAAATTTCGCATTGTTTATAGCAAGGTTGAAACGGTTCAGGCAATTAATGAAATAAATCACCCTGTTGTTAAATCAGTTTTAGATTACCTCGAATTTTCTGATCAGTATGGACTGGAAATCCACCATGATGGAGACCTTCCGGCACGATCTGGGGTAGGGTCAAGCTCATCATTTACCATCGGATTATTAAATGCTCTTCATGCCATGAGAGGGGAGTATCGATCTGCCGAACAATTAGCAAAAGAAGCTATTTATATTGAACAGCAGGCTTTACACGAACATGTTGGATCACAAGATCAGGTGGCTGCTTCCTATGGGGGATTGAACAAAATTAAATTTTTTCCTGATGGTTCATTTGGTGTTACCCCCTTAATCATTGATCCCGATAGAATTACGGAACTACAGGATCACTTGATGTTTTTTTTCACTGGCCTTTCGCGCTATTCATCCGAAATTGCAGGTAGTAAAATTAACAATATAAACAACCGATTTAGTGAACTTAAGGTTATGGGAGAAATGGTAAATGAGGGGATCAACCTTCTTAGTTCAACCAAGACCCCTATAGTTGAATTTGGCCGTCTACTTCATGAAGGCTGGCAAATCAAAAGGAATCTATCCGATAAGATTACTAATCCCGAAATAGATGATATTTATCAGGCATCTCTTTCTGCCGGTGCTATTGGAGGAAAAATTACCGGAGCAGGTGGAGGAGGATTTATGTTGTTATTTGTTCCACCCGAAAAACAAAAGGATGTACGAGAAAAACTTTCACATCTAATTCATGTTCCCTTTCGTTTTGAACCGGCAGGTTCAAGGATTGTTTTATATCAACCAAATGGATTGAAATAAAACTCATTATTTTTGAATCGAATGTTTAAATTAAGGTAAAGATCCATGCATGACTTTGATGCTGAATTACATATAGAATTGAAAAAAAAGGCACTATGGGTTTGGGAGGAAACTCTTAAAATTCATCAATGCGCTTCTGAAACTCGGGTGGCATCTTCTCTTTCAAGTGTCGAGATTTTTGTTGTTTTATATTATTCCGGTATTCTCGAATTTGATTCATCAAGACCATTATGGGCAGAGCGGGATAGATGTATCGTCAGCAAAGGGCATGGCTCGCTTTGTCTATATCCTATCTTGGCTGATTTAGGTTTTTTCCCTTTGTCTGAATTGCAAAAAGTCTGTCAGCCAGGAGGATTTCTTGGAGGAATACCAGACCCGGTTATTCCTGGCTATGAAACAGTAAACGGTTCATTAGGTCATGGCGTAGGGGTAAGTGCCGGAATGGCATTGGTATTAAAGCGCCGAGAAAAGAAGCAACGAGTGTATGTTGTAGTAGGTGATGGTGAATTGCATGAAGGTGCTAATTGGGAAGCATTCATGTTTGCCTCTCAGCAGGGATTAAATAATCTCACTGTTATTGTTGATGATAATAGAACCTGTATGCTGGGTAGAACGGATGAAGTTCTTTCGCATCGATCATTGGCTGAAAAATTTACTGCATTTGGCTGGAAGTCAAAAGAAATAAATGGCCATTCAATAAAAGAAATTTATCAGGCAATTTCTGATACCAATGAAACTGAACATAAACCGCTCGCCATTATTGCTAGAACGATTAAAGGGCATGGTGTTCCTGAGCTTGAAAATAACCCCCTCAGCCATGTAATGGGTGTGCGATCTGAAGCCATTGATAAACTTCTGAAGAAAAACTGATGATTTCACAAAAGATAATGCGCGATGAGTTGTTACGAACTCTTTTTGAAAATATGAAGAGTGATCAAGATATCTTTTTTCTTTCAGCTGATTTTGGTTCTCCAGTGCTTGACCGCATTCGTTCTGAATTTCCTGATCGTTTTATTAATGTAGGTATTGCTGAACAGAATTTAATTAACGTTTCAACGGGAATAGCTTTGGAAGGTGGAAAGGTGTTCGCTTATGCTATAGCCCCCTTTATTACTATGCGTTGCTATGAGCAAATTCGAGTAAACTTGGCAATATTATCTCAATTAAGAGATTTAAATGTTAATCTCATTGGTGTTGGAGCGGGATTTAGCTATATTGTTTCAGGCCCAACACATCAGTGCTTCGAAGATATTTCAATCATGCGCACCTTGCCTAATATACAAGTGTTATCTCCTGCTGATAGCTTTTCTGCCAGTGAAATGGTCCAGCACTGTCTGAGCCACCCTTTTCCTAAATATCTACGGCTTGATGCTCAAACTCTTCCCGACATCTATAACAGAAGTTCTGATTTTAACTTAAAGAGGGGGTTTACACTATTAGCAGTAGGACAATCAGTCTGTTTACTGTCAACAGGTTACATGACGCAGGTGGCGCTCAAAGTACATAATCGACTAAAACAACAAGGTTATTTAATTTCTGTCGTTGATCTATACGACTTGACATTTTTTGATAACGAAATCCTCACTGAGATAGTCAGGCAGCATAAAGTGCTAATAACGCTTGAAGAAGCTTTTGAAGGAAAAGGTGGTCTGGATGCATTGGCCTACCAACTGGTTTCTAAAAAAAGGCTACCGGTTCGAGTTATAGCAAATGGTTTGAATTCTTCTTATAAGTTTGATCTTCTAGATAGATCTTCTTTACATGAAGCGGCAGGTATTGGAGAAAAATCTCTGGAGAATAAAATTCTTACATTGTTCAAGCATAAATCGGAAATGAGATTACCATGACAACCGCAATTATACTAGCTGGAGGATTTGGCACACGCTTGCGATCAGTGGTTCCTGATCTTCCTAAACCTATGGCTCCCGTAAATGGGCACCCATTTCTATCTTTTTTAATGGATTACTGGATTGCACAAGGGGTTGAAAAATTTATTTTATCAGTTGGCTATAAAAGCGAGATAATTCAAGATTTTTACGATAATGAATACCACAAAACACCTGTGGAGTATTCCGTAGAAGATACCCCCCTTGGAACGGGTGGAGGACTAATATTGGCAATGCAAAAACTTACGACAGAAAAAGAAGTACTTGTATTGAATGGAGATACATTTTTCTCGGTAGACTTGCCATCGTTAAAGTGGTGTAGTGAATCATCAAATGCGGATATTGTTATAGCACTATTTAAGACTAAAAGCCGAGGTCGTTATGGTTCTGTTAATATAGATGCAGAAGGGCGTATTATCTCTTTTACAGATGAAGATGCAACTTCAAAAAGCTATTGCAATGGCGGCGTTTATTTAATACAAAGAAATATCTTTTCAAAATTTGTTAAGACTATCAGATCCGATAGTTTTATTTCGTTGGAAAAAGAAATTTTTTTTAATCTACTAGTTAATAAAGCAAACCTGAGAGGTTTTTTTACACAAGGTATTTTTATTGACATTGGTGTACCAGATGATTACAAACGGGTTTCTGAAAAATCGTTTAATTTTATATAAATAGCACCTATGGTTACAAAATATTAATTTTGTAACCTTTCAAGCTCTCACCAAAAAATCAGCATTTTTATCTAAAAATCATCGGGTATTATTGATAACTTTATCCACGAAACATTTCGAATCTCTATACCACAAAATATGTCATATAATGGGACGCTTAAATGAATAGAGCCATAGCCATTATTCCTGCAAGGGGAGGAAGCACAAGAATCCCCAAAAAAAATATAAAAGATTTTCTTGGGAAGCCGATTATTGCTTATAGCATAGAAGCGGCAAAAAAAAGCAATCTTTTTGATAGAATCATAGTTTCAACAGATGATAAAAAAATAGCATCAGTCGCACGAAAGTATGGCGCAGAGACTCCCTTTATAAGACCCAAAGAATTAGCTGATAATTATACATGTACGGGGGATGTCATCACTCATGCTATAGAGTTTTTAAAAGCCAAGGGTGAAAAGTTCGATTATGTCTGCACTATCTATGCCACCGCACCACTTTTGGATGAAAAATATTTAAAAGAGGGATTTGAAAAATTAACAACCAGCGATGCTCATATGGCCTTTGGGGTAACCTCCATGCCTTTTCCAATATGGAGAACTTTTAAGATAACTGATGCTGGAAGATGTGAGATGTTTTTTCCAGAATGTTTTAAAAGTAGAAGTCAGGATCTGGAAGATGCCTATCAGGATGCGGGGCAGTTTTACTGGGAAAATATAAATAAAAAACCCACAGATATACCTTTTGGAAAAGACTCTGTTCCTATCGTTTTACCCAGGTATTTGGTGCAGGATATAGATACTCCAGAAGATTGGGAGACAGCAGAAATGATGTATACCGCTTTGAAACAAAAAAAATCTGCAGATGTTTAACAAAACTATTGAGATAGACGGCAACAAAATAGGCGATGATTACCCGCCTTATATCATTGCCGAGATGAGCGCTAACCACGGCAATAATATCAATATAGCGATAGAGAGCATCAAAAAAGCCAAAGAGGTCGGAGCAAATGCTGTAAAAATTCAGACCTATACCGCTGATACGCTAACTTTGGATTGTAAAGAAAAATGGTTTGAAGCAAAAGGCGCCTGGCGTGGACAATATCTATATGATCTCTATAGAGATGCTTCGATGCCCTGGGAGTGGACACCTGAGCTATTAAAGGTGGCTAAAGAGATTGACATAAAACTCTTTTCAAGCCCTTTTGATTTTAGTGCCGTTGATTTTCTTGAAGAGCTTGATTTTCCAGCTTATAAGATTGCATCTGCTGAACTGATCGATTTACCTTTTATTAAAAGAGTAGCAAGGACACAAAAGCCTATTGTTATCTCTACCGGTAATGCCACGATTGCCCAAATTCATGAAGCTTGTGAAACGATTTTGAATGAGGGTAATCACAATATAGCCATACTCAAATGTACTAGCGAATATCCTGCAAGTCCAAAAAATATCAATCTAAAAACTATCCCCTATCTAAAAGAGTTGTTTAAAGTCCCGGTTGGGCTGAGTGACCATACACTTGGTTCTGCCGTGCCAATAGCCTCTATTGCAATGGGTGCAAATATCATCGAGAAACATTTTATACTTGATAGAGAAATTAAAACAGCGGACAGTTTTTTTTCCGCAACTCCCGATGAGTTAAAAGCGATTGCGGATGGCACAAAAATGGCTCATGAAGCGTTGGGTGATGTACGTTTTCCACTTTCAACAAAGCCAGCCCAAAGATCATTGATTGCTATCAAAGATATATCCAAAGGGCAAAAACTTGTTAATGGTGAAAATTTTAAAAGCCTCCGCCCCGGCGGAGGAATTGAGCCAAAATTTTTAGACTTTGTTAACAATAGAAAAACAACAAAAGCGATCAAAAGAGGAGCGCTGCTTAGTTGGGAATTGATAATTTAAATGCAAAGTAGCCTGGATATAGCATTTTTCACAGAAGCCGGAAGCAAGAGAGGTCTCGGACATCTGCTCAGGTCTCTTACTATAGCTGAAAGTTTTGAATCTTTGGGTCATGAGGTCTCAATTTATGTTGATAGCGATATCAACTTGAATCATATTTCCAACGAACTGATTTATTTCAAATGGAACTCCTTCAAATTTGAACGTTCCTTTGACATTATATTCATTGATAGTTATCAGGCAGCTATAGAAATTTATGAGGTGGCATCTAAGCAATCAAAAGAGGCTGTCTTTATAGATGATTTTAGGAGGCTTGATTATCCAAAGGGGATTATTTTAAATTTTGCAGTCAACGCTGAAAAGCAGTTTTTTAAGAAAAAAAACAGCAATAATCGTTATTTATTAGGACTAAACTATTTACCGATCCGTGATAGCTTAAAAAGCGTTAAAAAAGCTAAAAGTAGGCAGATTATTATTATGCTGGGTGGGGTTGATACTTTAAATCTATCACCCATTATCGTAGAAATTTTGGGTAATATAAATATTAAAAAAATTGTTGTTGTGAGCACTGAATCTATAGCAGAAAAACTTAAAAAATATTCGAATATCAATGTTCTATACAAGCCTGAAGATACTACATTGGCTTTAAATATGGCTAATAGCCAACTCGCTATTTCCACAGCGAGTATGACGCTATATGAACTCTCCTACCTGAAAATCCCAACCATTGCCATTGCTGTAGCTCAAAATCAGTTAGATGGAATCAGTCAATTTCTAAAACACAATATCGCTTATGATTTTGTGGATATTGAACAAGGAGGCTGGCAAAGTAGCTTGAGAGAAAAAGTGCTAAAAATGCTTTCAGTCACACCTAAAATACCCCAACTCATCGATGGAAAAGGTTGTGACAGGATTACTTATGAAGTATTGAAGAATTTATCATGAAAAAGATTTTAATTTTGGGGGGAAGTCATAGAGACATTCCACTCATTAAAGCTTCCAAGGCATTAGGATATTTTGTAATGACTTTGGGGAATGGCGTAAATTATCTCGGTCATGGATATGCTGATAGACATTATGAAATTGATTTTAACGATTTAGAAACGGTAAAAAAGATTATATCCACAGAGAAAGTCGATTATTTGATTCCCGGTTGTGGCGAGGCGTCTTATCTAAATACTGTACAACTTTCTCATGAACTACATATTGGAAATTTTGATGATCTGAAAACAGCCAGATTAATTCACAACAAATGGAAATTTAAAGCATTTTGTCTCCAACATGAAATATCCACACCCACTGGTTTTTTTTATCATACGGATAATGATATAGGAAATTTAAATTTCCCAATAGTTGTAAAACCAACCAGTTTATCCGGTGGTCGGGGAGTGAAGATTGTTCATAATATAGATGAATTCCATGCCGCCTTAAAAGAAGCAAAAAAGGTTTCACAAGAGATTTTTTTTGAAGAGTATGTTGAGGGAGAACTCATTGCTTATTCACTATTTTTACAAAATCAAAAGATTATTTATGACTTTGTCGGCAAAGATGAAAGCTATCTCAACAAATATCTCATAACCCTTGCCTACCCAATCAAAATTGACGACCGGATTTTAGCAAAATTGAAGTTTGATATAGAGAAATTGGCAAGGCTTTTATCTATGGTTGATGGTATGTTCCACCTGCAAATCATCATCAAAGACGGTGTACCCTATATCATCGATGTGACCCGAAGAATACCGGGAGATTTTTACCCCTATTTGATAGAAACCTGTGATAAAGTTGATTATTCCAAAGCAGTTGTCAAATCGTATTTAGATAAAACATTGGCGAATGAATTTATATCGCCTAAAGAAAAAGATTTTGTTTTACGATATTGTGTGATGCCTGATACCAATGGTATTTATGAAAACCTAGTTATTGATGAATCTATTAAAAAAGATATTATTTTCCGAATTGATTTAATGCAAGTTGGTGACAGGATTGAAAATTATTTGAACACACAAATAGCAATTTTATTGATAAAGACACCAGACATGAATAGTAATGCTCTAAAAAATATAAACAACCTTATCTACCCCAAAGTAAAACCACAAAAGGAGTTATGATGAGCTGCAATATCATATACGGCGCAGGGGTTTATGGTGAAATTTTTCACAATGAGATTGAGAAAAATGGAATAGAAATAAACTATTTTATTGATCAGTATACCGATAAAGAATCTTTATGCGGCAAACCGATAAGAAGATTAGAAAATTTGGATTTAAGCGAATCAAACATCTTTGTGGCTCTTTCTTTTCCGAGGGTAGAATTAAAAGTTATCAAGATATTAAAGGAGATGAGCGCTAACAACATATTTTCTCTAAAGGACACCCTATATAAATTTCCAGATATAACCAAATTATGTACAAAAGCGACTCAAACATGGTGTTCTGGAAATACTCATGAAATGATAAATATAGATGGACTTTTACAGTTTAAAAAGTTGCTAAAGGATAAAAAGAGCATTTCACTTCTTGATACTATCATAAACTTTAGAAAAGAGTTATCGCCTCAAACATATCCCGATCCGGATCTTGATGCCCAATACTTTCCACAAGACATCGATCTTTTTTCTCACCTTGACAAAATACGTTTTGTCGATGGCGGCGCTTTTATAGGCGATACCCTGGCAGAGTCGATTGATGAATTTAAAAAAATAGGTAAAAAAGTTGATTATATCGCTTCATTTGAACCGGATAGAAGCAATATCGGAAAACTAAGCATTGAAGTCTTGAAGCATAAAGCAATCAATCCAGAAATCAACTTTTTGATCTATCCTTGTGGACTCTGGTCTGGTAATGAATTTTTACAATTTAACAACAATAGCAACTCCACCAGCTCCATAGTCAACAAACCTTCTGCAAATACAACAACTATCATGACAACCTGTCTTGATCAAACTTTGATCGGTTCATCAGTGAACTACATCAAAATGGATCTGGAAGGGGCCGAAAAAGAGGCTCTTATTGGCGCCAAAAAAATTATTGGCGAACAATCCCCAGTACTCGCAATCAGTTTGTATCATAAGCCAGAAGATTTATGGGAACTACCGTTGTTAATTAATTCAATCAATCCAAATTATGATATGCACCTTAGAATCTATGGGAGTATGGGATTGGAACTAAACCTGTATTGTGTCCCGAAAAATGTATAAATTAGCTTTTATTGGTGGGAGTATCAATTCCATAGCAGGTTATCCACACTGGGTGGCAGCCAATATGGATGGCCGGTTTAAAGTGGTTGCAGGGGCCTTTAGTACCGACAAAAACATCAACCGTCTTACAGCAAAAAACTGGAATATAGAAAGATACTATGATGACTGGCAGACATTGATTGAACAGGAGAGAAATAAAGTCGATGCCATTGTTATTTTAACGCCAACTCCACTGCACTCTTGCATGATTTTAGAATTGTTAAAATATAATATCCCTGTTATCTGTGAAAAAGCTATGGTTGCCTCGCTCAAGGAGTTAAAACAGATTCAAAACGTTTACAACCCAAACGAACAATTTTTAGTCGTTACCAATAATTACAGCGGTTATCCGATGGTAAGGGAATTAAGAGAGCGAATAGCCAATAATGAACTGGGTAAAATTTTACATATCAGACTCTCTATGCCTCAAGAGAGCTTTTTAAGACCGCCCAAAAGCATAAAATATCCTCAGCCATGGCGGCTTAAAGATGGCAAAATTCCTGCAATTTCTCTTGACCTTGGTGCACATTTACATCATTTAGCCTATTTTTTATTTGGCATTGAACCTGCATCCGTATTTGCCCAATACAATAGTTTTTCAAAATATGAAGTTGTAGATGACGTCAATATGTTTTTGAAATATCAAAACGATATGCGTGGAAATTTCTGGTTTAGTAAAGCATCTTTGGGACATAGAAACGGTTTGAGTGTTGAAGTCTATGGAGAACAGGCAAGCGCAATTTGGGTTCAGGAAAACCCTGAGAAGCTGATGTTCTCATCGACTAATGGAGATAAAACTATTATAGACAGGGGGAGCGATACCAGAATAAAAAATGTACATCTTTATAACCGCATGACTCCAGGGCATCCGGCCGGATTTATTGAAGCTTTTGCAAATTTATATAGTGATATAGCCGATGCACTGGATGATTTTATTGAAGGCAAAAAATTAAATAGCCAATTTATTTTTGGACTGGATCATGCGGAAAATGGACTTAAATTATTGGATCGAGCAAGTGACTCAAATCAAAAATGCAGTTGGGAGATGCTGGACCCGGAGAGAATTTAGAGTGGAGTTAAAATAGTCTGCAAATTTTCCTCAATATAATTTATCTCAACATCACTTAAATCAAAAAAAACTGGAATTGATACCGCTTCCTGGTAATAGTTTTCCGCTTCAGGAAAATCTCCCTTTTCAAACCCCATTTGCTGATAGTGTGGCTGTAAGTGTATAGGTATATAGTGTACATTTACGCCGATAGCCATTGCTCTTAATTCTGTAAAAACCTGCTGATGAGATTTTTTAATCTCCGTTAATTGCAATCGAATAACGAACAAATGCATAGCAGAATAACAATCTTCTGGCTGAAATTGCATTTTTACAGGCAGAGAGGACAACAATGTTTGATATTGCTGGGCGATAACATGACGCCGCTCAACAAACCTGGCCAATTGCTTTAATTGACTCAAGCCCAGCGCCGCTTGCAACTCTGTCATTCGGTAATTAAAGCCCAAATCAAGCTGTTGATAATACCAGTCACCATCCGCTTCATGCGTCATCTTTTCTGCGTCCCGGGTAATTCCATGACTTCTGAAAAGCTGCATTTTTTCTGCCAAATGCGGCTGATTGGTCAGTGCCATCCCCCCTTCTGCCGTGGTAATAATTTTTACCGGATGAAAACTAAAAACAGTTATATCAGAGTATTTGCAACAACCTATAAACGCATCCTGATATTTTCCACCTATCGCATGACAGCCATCTTCAATAACATAAAAACCGTATTGCTTCGCCAGCCGGGAAATTGCCATCATATCGCATGATAAACCCGCAAAGTGTACCGGTATCACTATTTTCGGCAAACAGCCTTGTTTTTCTGCCTGTTGTAATTTAGCTTCTAAAGCAGAAACGCTCATATTGAAGGTATGCGGATCAATATCCACAAAGTCAACGTTTGCACCACAATACAGCGCACAATTAGCCGAAGCGACAAAGGTATTGGGTGAAGTCCATAACCAATCGCCCTGGCTTAACCCTAATGCAAGACAGGCAATATGTAATGCTGATGTACCATTATTGACTGCAACTGCATATTGAGCCTGTACATAATTTGACACTGCTTGTTCAAATTGCGGAACAACCGGCCCTTGAGTTAAATAATCCGAGCGTAAAACCTCGACAACCGCCTGAATATCTTGTTCTGAAATACTTTGTCGGCCATAGGGAATCATCTCATTCATTTTGCTAAGTCACCCTAATTCTTGTAAATAACTCTGTATATCAGCATTGACAACACGATCATAAATTTCAGCGACAGGCAAATGTAGATCAATGGCTGCAAAAATACATTATCCCCCAAATAAAAATGCTCTGATTGCCAATGATTTTTACGCCGATATACTTCAATATCGACCAGATCCTGCTCAACGACGATATATTCCTGCAGACGGGCTAATTGTTGATAAGCCGAGTGCTTCAATGTATGGTCTAACCGACGCGTGGATTTTGACAGTACTTCAACAATTATCAGCGGCGTATCGGTTATGCCATCATCATTTATCTGCTGGTGACAAGCAATAACTGCATCCGGGTAAAAAAAATCATTGTTCACCTGAACTTTCATGTCAGAGACAAAAGCTTCGCATGGCGTATTTTTTAAATGGTTTCCAAATTCCCTGGCAATATTAGCCACTAAACGATTATGATTGATGCTTGTTCCAGCCATAGTATACACATCCCCCGTTAATAAATTCGCGTTTAACCGGACTGTTTGACTCTTCCGCTAAATAGTCTTGTATTGATAATGCCGCATCTTTATATTTTAGATTCATAACCCGCCTTATTTCATACTGTATTGCTGCAACTCCTGAAGCGTTAAGAAATGTGGATTTGAACCTGAGTTGTATTCAAATCCTTGTTTAACCGGCTCACCCTTTTCAGCCAGGCCGTTTTCATTAAAATGATTACTTTTACCGGTGAAGGTGATACTGGGCGAAATAACAAAATGGTCGGCAAATTCAATGGTTAAATGAGAGTCATCTTTAGGACACATAATCTCATGTATTTTCTCGCCCGGTCGTATGCCTATGACTTTAACCGGTATACCAGGCGCCATAGACTGTACCAAATCCAAAATACGCATAGAAGGGATTTTGGGGATAAAAATCTCCCCTCCTCTCATGCGTCGAAAACTGTTAATAACAAATTCAATTCCCTGTGGTAAGGTTATCCAGAAACGGGTCATTTTTTTGTCAGTTATAGGCAATTCTGTTGCCCCCTGAGCAAGCAACTTCTTGAAAAAAGGCACGACCGAACCGCGCGAGCCTACAACATTCCCATAGCGCACCACTGAAAAACTGGTTCCCGCCTCGCCCACAATATTATTAGCGGCGACAAATAGCTTATCTGAACATAATTTTGTCGCGCCATATAAATTAATAGGGTTAGCAGCCTTATCAGTCGATAAGGCGATCACTTTTTCCACGCTATTTGCAATCGCTGCTTTAATCACATTATCGGCGCCATGTACATTGGTTTTAATACATTCCATCGGATTGTATTCCGCCGCCGGCACTTGTTTTAATGCCGCCGCATGAATCACGAAGTCAACTCCCCTCATGGCCAGATTAAGGCGACCCAAGTCTCTGACATCTCCAATAAAATAACGCATACAAGCCTGATTAAATACCTGTTGCATCTCAAATTGCTTTAATTCATCCCGCGAATACACAATTAAACGATTGGGTTGATAGCTATTTAACAACACCTTAATAAAAGACTGCCCAAACGACCCTGTTCCACCTGTAATCAATATATTTTTTTCGTTAAACACGTTGTTCCTCTTTTTTTAACATAAAATTATAGACGAAACCGACAGGAAATAAATTTGACAACCGGGTGAAATTATCATTCATCTTCGACACATAAGGGTGTGTGTAAGGAACCACCATAAAATAACTCCCGAAACTGATTTGTCTTTTTATTCCGTTTCAGCGTTAGAAAAATACTGGAAT
The DNA here is from genome assembly GCA_964474415.1 of uncultured Methylomarinum sp. Taxonomy (GTDB): domain Bacteria; phylum Pseudomonadota; class Gammaproteobacteria; order Methylococcales; family Methylomonadaceae; genus Methylomarinum. The sequence continues at coordinate 15,232 of CAYYSO010000006.1, forward strand.
GATTCGCCATCTGTAGGTACGAATTTATTCGTACAGTGCGGATAAATTCGCACCTTGTATCCTACGCCACTTTTAGAAGTTATTTAACTCTAGTTCCTAAGTGTCGTTTAAGGCTGGAACTAGTATAACGTTTCATTAAAACATTTACATTTATTGTATTTAGGCTATCCTCTGTAGAAACAACGGAGGTAGCTATGGCCCCTAAAACTAAACGAACAGCACTTCAATTAACAGACGAACAACGAACCAAACTTACTCAGCTTAGTCAGTCGCGCAAAGCCCCCTTACGGGAAGTGCAAAGAGCAAAGATTTTACTGCATTATGCTGACGCAGTTCCAATCATGCAAATCCAGCAACGAGTCAATGTCAGTCGGCCCACCATCTACAAATGCATAGACAAAGCGCTGGCTGCAGGTCCAGACGCAGGGCTAAAAGATTATTTTCATAAACCTTTTGAGCCAACCATTGATGATGCAGCCAAAACATGGGTCATCAACTTGGCCTGCACGAAACCCAAAGATCATGGGCTGGCGGCGGAACTCTGGACGTATCGTGAGCTTGCTAAATATACCCGCAAGCATGCGCCGTCTGCAGGACACGCGTCCTTATCAAAGGCTGTCAAAGCAACAGTTTGGCGAATACTCTCGGCGAATGATATACGGCCTCATAAAATTAAATATTATCTTGAACGTTGGGATCCTGATTTTGAGCAGAAAATGCAGGAAGTGCTCATGGTCTATCAAGAGATTAATCTCCAGAACGATCAGCCAACATCTGACTCTTTGCCAGCGAGTATGATTACCGTATCGGTTGACGAAAAACCGGGTGTTCAAGCCATCCGTAATACGGCTCTTGATTTGCCGCCAAAGTTGGGACAACACAAAAGCATAGGTCGCGATTATGAATACCAGAGTCTGGGCACGGTTTCTATCCTCGCCGCCCTTGATCTACAGGATGGTAACATCATCGCACAAGTCCATGACCGGCATCGTAGCAGAGAGTTTATTGAATTACTCAAAGAGCTGGATGCTTATTATCCGAAAGAGACCACTATTCGTATCATTCTGGACAATCATTCGGCACATATTTCAAAAGAAACGATGAAATATTTTGAATCCCGTCCTGGTCGTTTTGTCTATGTACACACACCTAAACACGGTTCACGGTTGAATCTGATCGAAACTGTTTTTTCAAAAATAGCTCGCACCTTTCTGCACCATATCCGCGTTTCCAGCAAAGAAGAACTGAAGGATCGCATCTTAAAGGGGATCGAAGAGATCAATGCCACTCCCGTTGTGTACCGCTGGAAAAAATTTGATCTTGAGGTTGACTATATGTAAGTATATTAATGAAACGGTATACTAGTAAACAGTTCATTATCCAAGGGAACAAAGCTATCTTCACAACTCAAACCCAGTGTTAGTACCTGTTGTCCCATCATCTGCCGCCCTGTAGTGTGATCAAAGTGACTGGAAATGCCGGGCATTTTCTTACCAAACCGTTGTTTAACAGAATCATCGACCACAAAGGCTTTTTTAATCTTTTTTCGAAAGGACTGTACTGTTTTGTAGGCGATCAGTTGATGACACTTTCGCCAATTGAGATCTTCGCGGTTCATCGTGTCGTATAGTACATCTTTGCCCATGCCTTGTAGGCTGTCTCGGGCAAACATACCTATGGAATCCTTTTTTAGCCATAACCACAGTGATAATGTAAAAACAATTTCTCCTATAGGTAAACCTGAACGCTTATGAAATCCCGCTCGTCTTAAAATAGTTTTCATACCCATCTGCTGCCAGAGCTTGGCAAATACATTGTCTATCAAGATGCCACTTTCTTGTAAAAGATCTACCGTTAAAGCTGGTAATTCAGGCAATTTTGAGGCAGAATTCATGGGCATCCTATTTGAGTTTTAATATGATTTCAAGTCAACCTATATTATACTCTTTTAGGGCTCTATTTTATTTACTAATCAATGGCTTGTTTGTTTTTTTGAACTCCGAAACTTTAGTTAGTGATAAACTGAAAAACAAAATTTTTTCTGCCCAACAAGTTGAGGCGTACCTCCGTGTTGGTGCGTTGAACAAAATGACAGGCCTTGGTGTGCCCGAAAGTTACCCTGTCTCATGAATAGATAATGAAATTTAGGGAAAATCACGCTGTGATTTGTTTATGCAACAATGCCTCAGCGGACTACCTCTATATCCCATTTTTTCAGGATGATGCCAATGCTTTACCAAGGATTCATTAAACCATATCGTCAATGAACCACGATTGATTAATGCCTGGTTGTAGTTCGACCAGTTCTTTAGCTTGTACTGTTGTTTCTTTTTCTTCTCCATGCCCTTGAATATGGGGATTCTGTCGATTTATGCAACAAAGCCCAAATAAACTGCTTCCGTTATATTGTTGCGTTTAATCTCGATGGCTATAGTAATAGTCTAAGGGCAGAGAAGAGAAGAGAAGAGAAGAGTCTATATTTTTAATGACTTAAAGGCTACCAAAAAATACTGGTAAATTGTTCCAACTGATTAATATCTAAATGAGCTGTATATCGGGAAGATTCTCTGCTACATCTAAATAATCGCGTCCATTCTCAAGTGCCTGTATAACAATTGGCATAGGTTCCGACCATATTTCTGGCCAGTCTGCTTCGCCGTTAACAATAATTGAAAAAGCTAATTGCTCCACTGGTGGCGTAAACTCAGCACAAATGCCAAATTTATTTCCTCGTGCATCAATTCTATACCAACCATGTTGCTCTAAATAAACAGCGTTTAACCCATGCAGGCAAAAAGGCGGTTTATCGTCACTTATAGTCAACCGTTGATAGCACAGGCCTGCGGGAATTTCGTTAACCCTTAATAATGCAGCTAATAAATGGCTTTTGGCATAGCAATAGCCTGTGCCATGCTTTAACACATCGGATGCCATACAGGTCACTGGATTCAACTGGTAATCTCAGCTATGTTTTATTTCATCGCGAACAAAGTCAAAACATGCTTTGGCTATTTTCTCTTTGTCTTTTCTTTCGCCAGCAAGAAACAGAGCTTTCTCCAGCACCTCGGGATGTTTCCAGTCTATATACTTGCTCGCCTCTAAATATTTCTGCATAGTCATATAATTTCGAAAAACAGCTAATTATTTCCGATTTAATGCGGCAGCCGCATCTTGCTCATCACCAGCCAAGTGAGCATCGCGTGGTGGCAATACATCAGCCACGACCTCCAGACGCTTCCAATCAGGCACGGGGGTTTCACAATGCTGTTTAGGGACAAATGCGGACTCTTCAACCAGTGTCATTTTATGGATATAGCGTGGACAATTAGGGAACATTTCCCGCACTTTAACCCGCAACACAATTTCAGCTTCAGGCCAATGATCCATTAATGGGTCATTTTCTTGTACAAAAGCACTGCCATTTAAACGTAAACGAGCCTGACGCTGAAAATCCACAAATAGTAAACTGACAAACTCATTAACCAGTACATTGCCAGCAGACAGATACATACCACTGCCATCATAGAGGGGAAAAGCCAGCATAGATTCATCAAGTACCTGTACCAACCCAACACTCCCTCCTTTATAAGAGCAATTGGGGTGACCATTTCTATCGACTGTGGCGAGGAAAAACATATTTTGCTCCTCAATAAATAGCTTATCTTCTGGGCTAATCTGGTCTGTCACTATCGCTTCAACAAGACGATTCGCCATTCCTCTCGTCTCAAATTGATCTTGAAATTTACGGCTACCTTCATGGAAAAATTCGCTCATCGCTCCTCCTCGGAGTTAATATCTAGAAAAAAGTTATTCAGAAAAATCACCAAGACTTGCTTCGATAATCATAATAGCAGCCTGCTTAGCCTGTTCGGCGGAACCAGAATGTCTTTTCATCTGCTCCGAAACAATAGCGCCTTCAACTAGCAGACTGAGTTGAAGAGCCAGGTTGTCAGGTGATTTCATACCCGTCTGCCTAGCCAAATCAGCAATATAGTGTCGGAATTTATCATAGAACTCAGCGGATACCTGATGCACAGGATTATCTTCAAGTGGAAATTCAGCCGATGCATTAATAAAAGCGCAGCCTCGAAATTCTGGAATAGCCATCCATTCGTTAATGACATCAAAAATGGCCACTAACTTATCTTTGGGGTTATCCGCTTTCTCATCAATCTGAGCAACAAACCAAATCCTAAAATCTTCATCTCGTTTACGCAAAAAAGCAACCACCAAGTCTTCCTTGGAGGGAAAGTATCTGTAAAGACTCATTTTGGTGGTCTTTGCCGCTTTGGCTATTGCATCAACACCTGTTGCTCTAATACCTTGACTATAGAATAGCTCTGAAGCCGTTATTAAGATTCTATCTTTTAGATTTGTAGACATAAATATGAATGTGATAAACAAATAATTATGCCGATCGGTATAGTATAATCAAAAACGATACTGACCAGTAAGTATCTTTAATTATAACAAACTATTTAAAACACGAGGAACTTATGGAAATATTATTAGTGGGTGCAACAATCATGCTTTTCGCTCTTTTAGCATCGGCTTGGCTGATGACTTTTGCACGGTGGTTTCCCATTCAAGGGATTGATGGCGTTTTTTTAACCGACTATAAAACGCTAATTAGGGCCCATATAGATTTTGCCTTAATGACTCTATTCTGCTTGGCTTTATATGCCACCAAAATTCCATTACCCATTGTTGCCTGCTGGTTGGTTGTTATCGGTGGAATAACCAACCCTTGTGTCTTTGTTATTTGTTATTGCCGCATTTGACACCCGTTTCTGGGATAAAACCATCTGGAAAGTTTACACAGCGATTAGTTTTATTATTACAACAATTGGCTTTTCTTGGATTGGTGTTACATTGCTGGATTTTGCACTATAAGAATTGCCTTTTCCAATTCATGTAGCTCAAGTTGGATGGATGGCAGGTAGCCATTCATCTATTCTTTTACGCCACGGCGTGTCAACTCGATCGAATAAGGTACCAGAAAATATAAAAACCTAAGGGCTAATGGTTTTATTTATCCGTTTTACCAAAGATTTTTCAATAGCACGTTCGCTGACCTTTTGGTGATTACCTTTTAACTCAATATCATAATGTGCTATCAGTCTTGATGTTTTTACATTGAGCAGATTAACCATTAAATAGAAGTACAAAAATCCAGGTTTACTATACTGGCTGACAATCACCCAGCCCGTGCCTGCTTGTTTGCCAAGCGTGTCGGCAATTTCGTGGAATTTATAGAGATAGCCCTGTCCAGCATTTGCAAACGCTACGTCTTTAGCATTAATTTGAATGATTTCATAATCACCCTGTTTTTTCATTGCCTTTTCAAGCAACGGTTTAAAAGAGGCGGTGCGTTTAATTTCGGCTGTGGTATTGGGTAACGAGGTTATATCATTGAGTTCAAAATATAACACTGCAATACGGGGATAGCGTTTACAGAAACACACAAAACCAGCCCGGCTAAAATGAGTATTCCTGTTAAATATCGTTTATTTTGATTCGTGTTAAATTATTTCCTAATGGTATTGATCTTTAAGAACAACAGCATAAAACCTTGCACCAAGCCTTTAGAGTAAACCCCAAATCTCATTGCTGCTGGTACAAATCAATAATGTCCTGAAATGTAAGCGTGGCTATCCTGTTTAAATCATCATCGAGCAATTCAAATAAAACACCTGCACTTTCTCTGATACTAAATAAACCCACAGCGCCTTCATCCCCACCACATTCGGTGTGAGGATCATCACTTGCTAGACTTGTTGTAAAACTACCTACTGGGCGAATTTCTTTTAATTCGCCATTTGCTTGATATATGCGATGTTCACCCTGAACAACAAGGCTGGTATTGAATGCCTTATGCCGATGTAAAACAATTTTCTTGTGAGCATCTAATTTAAATATCACGTCAATAAGCCTATTAGTTTCATCAATATTGAGCACGGAATAAATAAGGGACCTGTTACAGCGTTAGTATTAAAAATAAAGTCTGGAAAAGTGGCTCAACATTAATGACCAACTTTGGCTCAGTTTAAATGGCCGTTAACATTTGCGTGCTTATATAGCAAATTTTATGCTTAGATCTGACTTTAACCCACTGATTTTGCTTGCTATTAATTTCGTAAAGTTAGCTGCGGATAAAAAATCAGACAAAGAAAAAACAGATTAATACTTTCAAAAAAGTACTTGCTTGAAATCGATCGAGCAGTGCTGAAATAAAACACGACACTTAGCGTTAATTCCTTCTAACTCATCATTCAATCAGCCTCATAATTTAAATCCGAATTATTAATAATTCAGTCTGCTGTAGATCGATAGTTTCTGTTAAACAAAAAATCATTACTTATCATCAATAACATTAATGCTATTGATGATCTATAATAAAGTATGAATAATAATTCGGCTTCTAGTTAATCTTAATTGAGCATAAAAAATAAAACCCTATCATGATTTTTTGACTTTTGAATCTAGTACGTTGTTATGGGTTATGCTATTTGTTCATCCTGATGATAAGCAGAAATGCTTAAAGCAATGATGACAAAGTAGAACAAATACTTAAAATAAAAAATGTTGACAACATATAAAAATCACTAGAACCTTTATTGATACTGGGCTTAGAGCAAATATCAATATTACTAAACTACAGTTTAGTGCGGCGGTCGGTTAAAACTAAAATGCAAAACTTGGAACAAGTACTATCAACACCTGTCATTTTAATCACACTTACTACATTACTGGGATTATTGGTCGGCAGTTTTCTCAATGTAGTCATTTTTCGCCTACCGGTTATGATGGAAAAGGACTGGCGAAAGCAATGCCATGAATTTCTGGAACAGGAAGCTGCCGAAGAAACAGAACCTTTCAACCTGTCTTTTCCCTCGTCTCATTGTCCAAACTGTCAGAGTCCCATCAAGCCCTGGCAAAATATTCCGGTACTCAGTTACCTGTTTTTGAAAGGAAAATGTGCTGATTGCTCGACAACTATTTCTCTACGCTATCCTTTAATCGAAGCATTCACGGGTATTTGCTCGGCAATAGTAGCCTGGCATTTTGGCTATGGCGTTGAGCTGTTGTTCGCTTTATTGCTTACCTGGTGTTTAATCGCTTTAAGTTTTATTGATATCGATCATCAGTTACTGCCTGATTCAATCACACTCCCCCTGTTATGGCTGGGTTTATTTCTGAGTCTGTTTCCACTGTATGCTGATAGTCATTCCAGCATTATTGGCGCCATTGCTGGTTATTTAACCCTATGGAGCGTTTATCAGCTGTTTAAACTGATTACAGGAAAGGAAGGTATGGGTTATGGTGATTTCAAACTACTGGCTCTGTTTGGCGCCTGGTTGGGCTGGCAATATTTACCCTTGATCATTTTATTGTCCTCATTGGTCGGCACTGTAATCGGTATTGCCATGATTATACTGGTCAAACATGATCGCAATGCTCCCATTCCCTTCGGCCCTTATCTTGCCGCTGCCGGATGGCTGGCCTTTATTTGGGGGGCTGATATCAACCGTCTTTACCTTAATGCCGTCGGCTTGTAAACATGCTTAAAATCGGCCTGACCGGAGGTATCGGCAGTGGTAAATCAACCGTTTCCAAGCTGTTCCAGGATTTAGGCATTACTGTCATTGATGCCGACATCTGTGCCCACCAGTTAGTAGAACCCGGACAACCGGCTCTGCATCTGCTGGAACAGACATTCCCGGGAGTTATTAATGAAGACAGCAGCTTGAACAGAGCAAAATTACGCGACATTGTTTTTTCCGATAGTAGTAAAAAACAGCAGCTTGAAAATATCATGCATCCTCTGGTTTATGCTCAGATCGAATCTGAAATCAAAAATCTGGACAGTCATTATTGCATTCTTGCCATCCCGTTGTTATTGGAAACCAACATGGCATCTCTAGTAGACAGAATTCTGGTAATCGACTGTTCTGTAGAAACACAACTGGAGCGCGTAAGAAAACGAGATAAACTCTCAAAGCAGCGTATTTCCAGCATTATTGCCAGTCAGATTAGCCGCGAAAAAAGATTATTACAGGCTGATGATATTATTGATAACTCAAAATCAGCCACTCAACTTGCAGAACAGGTCAAAAAGCTTCACAATTTATATATTTCTTTAGATAAATCTTAAGGCAATCCCGGCTTGAATACACAGACCACCTACGAATTCCCTCTCAATGAGCGGATTCGAGTATTTATGCGACTGGAACAATTATTCCTGCAACTTAACCATTTTATTGTCGGTTCTACGGTTTTTGAAAAACGCACAGCAATCTCAATTTTGCTTGATATATTAATGATTTTCAGCCGCAATGACTTGAAATCAGAGTTATTGAAAGAGCTTGACCGCCATATCAAAATATTAAACCAACTAACCAATAGTCAGGCGGTTGATACTGATAAATTACGGCAAATTCTTGACCAGCTTAATCAGGTGAGCAAAAGTCTCTATAAGTCTAATGGTAAAATCGGCATCAATGTCATGGAAAGCGATTTGTTCCAGAGCATCTCGCAACGTAATGCCATTCCCGGCGGCAGTTGTTCATTTGACTTGCCCGCCTTTCACTATTGGCTGGAACAGGACTCGGTAGAGCAGCAAAAAGACCTTGAACGCTGGACACAACCGTTCACAAATATCTATACAGCCATTGATTTGATTCTTAATTTTATACGTCAAAGCAGCATACCAAAACAGGAAATAGCGAAAGCCGGTTTCTTTCAACTCGGTTTAGACAGCAGCCAACCCATCCAGCTTTTAAGAGTTATGCTTGATTCAAGCATACCTTGTTTCGCAGAAATAAGTGGCGGGAAACACCGTTTCACTATTCGCTTTATGAAACCTTCGAGCGATAAAAACCGTCCGGTCCAAACATCTGACGATATTCCTTTTTCCTTAATCTGCTGCATGTTCTGATGAATTCTAAAAAGCCGCTAACAGTGAAATGCCCAACTTGCAAAAAACCGGTTCAATGGATCAAAGACGAGGCATTTAAACCATTCTGCAGTCATCGCTGTAAATTAATTGATTTAGGCGAATGGGCATCTGAGAACCACAAAATACCGGGCAACCCGGCTTTTATTGAAGCTGAAGATAGCGATTCCTTCTTACACTGAGGAGAAAATATGAGTTCACTTCATATCGTCTGTCCGCACTGCAATACAACCAACCGGATTGATAGAGAGCGTATTCAACAAAAGCCAAAATGCGGCAAGTGTAAGCAATTTTTATTTACGGCCCAGCCACTGGAATTAACCAGCAGAAACTTTTCACAACACCTCACGCATAATGATATCCCTGTAATAATCGATTTCTGGGCCCCCTGGTGTGGACCCTGCAAAATGATGGCGCCAGCTTATGCACAAGCCGCCACCCAACTCGAACCTCAAGTCCGGCTAGCCAAACTTAATACAGAGCAGGAACAATCTATTGCTGCAAAATTTGCTATTCGCAGCATTCCAACTTTAGTCATCTTCAAAGGTGGACATGAAACAAACCGTCAATCCGGCGCAATGAATACAAACGATATTGTCCGCTGGGTTAACGCAAATAGCTGAAACAGGCGCATACCCTTATCGATTTGTTATTTGGAATCAATGAAGGTACTAATACCGGCTATTCCCTGGGCGCCGGCATAGTTGGCACGGTCAAGATCGCTTTGCTGCAAACCACCCAGCGCATAAACAGGTATGCTGCTTTGTAGTGTCAACTCGGTAAATTTTTGCCATCCCATTGGGGTGATTCCCGGATGACTGCCGGTTTTGTGCACGGGAGCCAACACAACAAAATCTGCCCCTATTTTTTCAGCTAATTTTAGTTCCTGCAGATTATGGCATGAAGCGGCTACCCATCGATAACCTTCCGGGCGATTCTGGATTTGCAACAAATCGCTGCTGGTTAAGTGTAACCCTATCCCTCTCTTATGCTTAAAATGTTTTAATGCTGAATTAATGAGCACAATAGCACCCTGTTTTTCACATTTGGCAATGATTGTTTTCAGCAATATCTCCGAAATCTGTAACGCCAATAATTTTAACCGCACCTGTATCAGTTTTATGTCTTGTTCCAGGATGATATTCAAATTAGAGATGACCTGCCCCTCATCACAACCTTCCAGAATGGCGTAATGTGACGGTAATGTAGCGGCCTTAATGATTGGTATATTAGCGCCCGGAAAATCATACTTCGCTAACTGCTGTCCACTAACCCATTTTATAGCTTGTCCTTCTCGCCCACTAGCCTGGCCTGAAAATTCGGTGACTCGCCAGACATCAAGCAACACACTGAGATCAGAATATTGGTGACTAATTTTAATCAACGGTACAGATTTATTCACCTGTATACCCAACTCTTCCTCAAGCTCCCGCTGCAATGCCTGCTGAACCGATTCCCCCGATTCGACTTTACCGCCGGGAAATTCCCATAGCCCTCCCTGATGAACGCCATCACCACGCTTTGATATCAGAACCTGACCGGCGGAATTGTTAATGACGCCGACAGCGACATGTAATGGACTGCTATTTCCGGCCACGATTGCTAGGTCCGATACTCGGCATTGATTCTGACATAATCATAGGACAAATCGCAGGTCAATACTTCCTGGCAGGCTTGTCCTCGCGCCAGCACAACACGAACAGTGATTTCGTCCTTATTCATAACCCTCTGTCCTGCTTCTTCAGTATAGTTGGTAGCCCGACCGCCATTTTCTACGATACAGACATCGCCCAGATAAATTTCCACTTTTTCCAAATTCATATTCACTACTCCGGCACGCCCCACAGCAGCAAGAATTCTTCCCCAATTGGGGTCGCTGGCAAAAAATGCTGTTTTCACCAGGGGGGAATGGGCAATCGTTTTTGCGACCAACAGCGCCTCTTCATCGTTTTCCGCCCGCTTTACTATGATACGAATCAATTTAGTCGCGCCTTCACCGTCCCTAACAATGGCTTCCGCCAGTTGCTTGCAAACGTCCTGTACAGCCGTTGTAAAAGTTGCATAGTGTTCGCTGTTGATTTTAATTTCCGGGGCTTCAGAACAGCCGCTGGCTAACAGCACACAAGCATCATTAGTCGAGGTATCGCCATCAACCGTGATGCGATTAAACGATTGCTCGGCGGCCATAGACAAACATTGCTGCAATAAAGGCTGGCTGATTTTTGCATCGGTCGCGATAAAGCCCAGCATGGTGGCCATATTGGGTTGAATCATACCGGCGCCTTTGGAAATACCGGTAATCGTCACGGAATGTCCATCAATTTCTATGATTTTTGACGCGCCTTTCGCCATTGTATCGGTAGTCATAATAGCCAGGGCTGCTTTATCCCAGTTTGAAATGGCAAGATTATTGACTGCCAACGGCAATGCCGAAAGCAGTTTCTCCATAGGCAGATTTTCACCAATCACCCCGGTGGAAAACGGCATCACCTGCTGACTGTGACCCTCTACGATAGCGGCCAGACTTGCACAACTGGACAATGCATCCCACATGCCCTGTTGGCCGGTACCAGCATTGGCATTACCGGAGTTGATCAGTAACCAACGCGGCTTTTGCGATAAGTGATCTCTGGCGACATGAACAGGCGCCGCACAAAATGCATTCTGCGTAAACACAGCCGCGCAAGTTCCGCCTTCGGCCATTTGTATCACTAGCACATCATCTCGCTCAGTCTGTTTAATTCCGGCATTAGCCGTTCCCAACAAAATACCCTCAACTTCATACATTTCGGGAAAATCATATTTTCCAACCGCCATATCAAATCCTATCTTATGCTCTTATTTTTTGTGTCTCACGCCTTAAAAAACACACAAATCTTACTTATCCGGTCGATTTTTTTTTCAAGTAAAGAGCAGTGTTGTTTGATCTTCTCAACTTTATGCTGCTCACTTAACATCAAATGAGGCAACATCACCTCAACTTCAAGCTGTCCATCAAGATAATGGATTCTGAAATCACCTATATATTGAAATAACTCCCCTAAATACTCCGAGAAAAAGGCTTCTATTTCCTTGCGGGTTAGAATTTCGCCGCCAGCCTCTTTAAATTCGTCATCCTCGGGATCAATATGCACCAATACATCGACAATATCATCAAATTCATTCTTCAACTTATCCCTGACAATATCAGCAATCAAGTGGCCTTCTGACACGGTAATTCGCGGATCAACGACAATATGTGCATCAATATAGGCATCTTCCCCCATTTGCCGGGTACGCAATAAATGAATACCCCGAACGCCATTGGTAGTCTTGATGGCTCGCCTGATGTCTTTAACTATAGCTTCGGGTAAAGATGTGTCGACCAACTCATTAATACTCTCCACAACCAAATTCAAGCCTATTTTTGCCACCATCAAGGCAACAATCACGGCCGCCACAGCATCAGCAAAATGGTACCCTGCCAACACTGCGGCAATGCCAAATAGCACAACGATAGATGAAATAGCATCGCTACGATGATGCCAGGCATTGGCCAACAACAATTTCGATCGGGTTTCTTTACCAACTCTTTTGGTATATTGATACAACCACTCATTGGCCAGAATCGAAATCAAGGCAATAGCCATTGTATCCTTGTTCGGGATCAACAATTCTTCTGGATGTAACATCCGTTCAGTTACATCCCAGACAATGCCGCCGGCTATTACGATCAACCCCAAACCGAGCAATACCGTTGCCATGGTTTCAAAACGACGATGCCCATAGGGATGGTCATAATCAGCTTCACGGCTACCCAGCTTTATAGCAACAATAACAAACAGGTCGCTCAATAAATCGGACAAGGAATGAACCCCATCAGCAATCAGGGCTGCTGATTGTCCGAGAATACCCATAGTGATTTTAATAACCGTTAAAAATATATTAACGGCCGCCCCTACATAGGTAACTTTAGCCTTCTGCCTGGCAAGTTGATCGGCATCATACCCTGCAACCATATTATCCAACCTCTAATATGATGGTATATTCTCCATCCTCTGAATGTGTTTCCATAACCTGGTGTCCATTAATACGACACCAGGCAGGAATATCCTGCATAACACCGGGGTCTGTACAATAAATGGTCAATACATCACCGCTATTCAGAGTTTTTACCTTATCCTGAGTACGAATAACCGGTAACGGACATAATAAACGCCGGGCATCTAATGTTTCCTGACTCATACAAACCACTCCTGAGGAATTTTATCGGCCTGTAACGGCTTCACCTGAAATGTTCTTTCTTCCCGACCTTGTTCTCTGACGACAATTTCCACCATTTCTGCATCCCGCCCCTGACCGTAGCGAGCAGTAATTTGTCCAGCCAGTATTAAATCTTCTTCCGAGGGAGAACCATCAACCAACACCAGTGGTCCACGATGACTGGAGCAGTTCATATTAGTAAATTCTTTTTTATAGCCCTGCATAAACCGGGCTTCACCATCCTCTCTGGCCACGATAACTTTAAAGTTCTGTTTTGGCCGGATATGTCTGCCCACTTTGAGCAGCATCACATCATCCAGATCATAATCTTTTTCGCCGCGCGCCTTCCATAAGTCCACCAGTTTTAATGAATAACTTTCGTCGGTCAAAAAACAACAGCCACCGGCCGGCTGGGCATAATCATCGAAGCCATATTGCTCCGCTAAAGCCATTTGTGGTTTGCGCGAACGCCCACTGAAATCAAACAATTTTTCCCTATCGATCCAGCCTTCTCTTTCCGGCAAGGTAGCCGGTAAATTTTTAGCGCATAAAGGTCTCAGCAATAAATCATCGGCGCCCGACTCACTGGCAATAATCGGCATAGTCTCGCGCCGTTGTGACATGGGTCTTTGCCCCATGACTTCACCGGTGATAATAAAATCAAAACCGTTTTCCTGTATCCATTGTTTAGCTTTATTGACCATAAAGATTTTACAGTCCAGGCAGGGGTTCATATTAGCCCCATAACCGTGCTTGGGATTGATCAGAACATCTTTGTATTCTTCGATAATATCGACAATATGCAGTTTGATCCCTAACTGCTCCGCAACCCATAACGAATTATTACGTTTAGGTTTGGCCTTATCCTTTTTCCTGATGGCATGGGTATGACCTTCAACACAAAAACCGGTAAAAAAATTAATCCCTTCGACATGTACACCTTGTTCCAGCACGGCTTTAGTCGCCAGCATTGAATCCAGTCCTCCAGAAATCAACGACACCGCTTTTCTTTGTTTGTTCATAACGTTAAAAAATAATTAAACTGTCAATCAGTTTTTAAAATATCGCGATTATACCTGTTTAAGTAACCGGCAATAAATAATCTACCCGTATTGCGCAGAATTTCTGTTTGTCTTCAAGGCGTGGCAACAGGCGCATAGCAAGCTATATCTCTGTTGTCACAACGCCGAAGACAGGCAAAAAGACTAGCAAAATGGATAGATTATTTGTTGTTAGTTGCCTTAATACCTATTCCGACTTTAACTTGTTGCATTTTTAACTAGACTTGGAAAATACCCAAAACGAAAAACAACCACTATGGAATTTAAAGACTATCTTAAAATACTGGTACACAAAGACGGTTCCGATCTGTATTTGACTGTCGGCGCTCCGCCTGCGGCAAAATTTCAGGGCGCTCTGAAACCGCTGGAAGCCACCATACTGACAAAAGAACGACTCAAGGAAATTGCCGACAGCATCATGGATGACGAACAACGTGAACAATTTGATCGGATTCCGGAAATGAACCTGGCTATTGCCGAACCCGGAATTGGCAGATTTAGAGTCAATATTTTCAAGCAACGAAACAGCCATGCTCTGGTTATTCGTAACATTAAAGTGGATATCCCTAATGCCGACGATCTCGGGCTACCCCAAATTCTGAAAGATAAAATCATGGAAAAACGCGGCCTGATTTTATTTGTCGGCGGCACGGGGTCAGGCAAATCAACTTCACTGGCAGCTCTGCTCGATCACCGCAACAGCAATTCATCCGGGCATATTATTACCATCGAAGACCCTATCGAATATGTTCATCCACATAAAAAATGCCTGGTCAACCAGCGTGAAGTCGGCGTTGATACTCTGACTTATGAAGATGCTTTGCAAAATACCTTAAGGCAAGCGCCTGATGTTATTTTAATTGGCGAAATTCGCAGCCAGGAAACCATGGAACACGCTCTGGCATTTGCCGAAACCGGTCATCTGTGTTTGTCTACATTACATGCCAACAACGCTAATCAGGCGCTAGACAGGATTATCAATTTTTTTCCGGAAGAACGTCGAGGTCAATTACTGCTGGATTTATCATTGAATTTACAGGCTTTTGTATCACAAAGACTGATTCCAACAATAGACGGCAAAAGAACCGCCGCTATTGAAATCTTATTAGGCACTCAATTAATCAGTGATCTGATACATAAAGGTGAAATTCATGCCATCAAAGAAGCCATGGAAAAATCAGAAAACATCGGCATGCAAACTTTCGACAGTCATTTATTGAAACTATATAAAACCGGCAAGATCTCTCTTGAAGAAGCATTACGTAATTCAGATTCGCCTAACAATCTGAAACTCAAAATAAATCTTAGCGAAGGCAAAGG
Source organism: uncultured Methylomarinum sp. (assembly GCA_964474415.1). Taxonomy (GTDB): domain Bacteria; phylum Pseudomonadota; class Gammaproteobacteria; order Methylococcales; family Methylomonadaceae; genus Methylomarinum. Next base: position 30,811 of record CAYYSO010000006.1, read on the forward strand.
TTCGGCGGTACAAGAAAAATCGGGGAACCTGAATGACCTTTCATTACAAGCAAAAGATGAAGATGATGACGAGGTCGAAGAGGAAAATCAGTAAGCCCTATAACAACTTTCCGCAACCCTTAATCTTCGACAAAAAAAAGGCCAGCTTTAAAAGCAGGCCTTTTTTCCTTGCTCTATTGCTTAAATTAAAGCTGAATAGAAGAAGTAGAGCTTGAAACTTTTTGTTTAGAACCGTCTGGGTTATCCATGCAACCAGTCAAACCAACAATCATTAAAGTCATAGCTAACAGAGATAATACTTTTTTCATAACATCCTCCAATAAAGGTTTTTATATTTATTTTTGTACTAGTTAAGCACGGGTATTTTATATCATGGCTAAATGAGCAAATCAACAGTATTTTTATAAAATATTTATATCTTCCGGCAGTTCGATATTTATATTTTTTCCATGCCAACTGACTGTTCCAATAGTTATCCATCTCCCCGATAAATTATCATTCAATAAATCTTTCCGCCATGTAAACGGCGCATCAATTTTTTTCAACTTAACTAGAAAGGTCGTTTGATCAAGGTTTAGGCCTGATTTTATTCCCCAAAAAGAGGTCGCTTTCATAATAAATTTTCGTAACCGCAAGTCATCAATCTTAGGCGTTACCGCAATATTAGCCCACATGGAATGTACCCGCCCCCAATTAGGCGCCAACAACCGGCCTTGTTCATTCACAAACGGCAACCATTGCTCCTGCCCTGCCTTATCAAGATAGGTTAGCGCAATCAAACGGTTATATCCTTCAAAATGGTCATGTAAATAGAGTGCATGCGGGGTAATCCCCAAAAAGGTCTGGGATAGCATAATCAAGGAATTACTGACATTCGCAAGCACATGAACTACCGGTGATTTACTGGTATCAATATCAAGCCGGTAGATAATACCGTAATGAATGCTACTGTTAAGCTGCAATAAAAAAAACAATATCAATATTTTTGCCAGCCGACCACTATAACGTTTAACATCTTTCCTATCTGTTGCAGAAAAACATTGATCATAGAGCGTCGGTTTAAACGAAACTGACTCATAGGCACAGGTTTCATCACACCCCAATCGAACTCTTGAATCAGCGATTCGACGATAATAACGGTTGGCCAGCGTATAAATACCCGGCATTTTCAATATCCAACCAATCAATGCGGTATAGCGCATTTTGATCAGAATTTGCGCATAAGTATCGACCCCGGAATAGATATTACCTCGCCTGTCCAGCGCATATAAATCCGTTAATAATTCTTTATCATTAATGCGCTTCAAGGCCGGATAATGCCTTGCATGGGTTTGCGCACCTTTAAAATCAATACACGACAAAATATCAAAATGATTAAATATTAAAACAGTACGATTGCATAAAGGACACTGCTCATCGTAAAAAACAGTCAAAGCGGTATGCTTGGCTTTCAACAGTTTTCCACAGTAACGATACCAGGACAAAGGTGCAACCAATACATAGAAAATCAGCATTCCCATCCCAAATGGATAAATATTAAACGTCAGCGTGATGCCTGCGTGCAGACCTGCCCCTATTACAAAATAAACCGGCCTTAGGCATTTGATATGAAACAAAAATATGAAGGTAAATTGAAACACGATAATCGTGTAGCCAACGATTTTCTGCAGAATTTCATTATTTAACAGCCAGGACATATTCAACGCTGACACATAATAAGGCATGGAAGATGGCAGCCAGGCTCCTAAGCCATTGCGCCAATGTTCGGCAAACATTTTATGTATTACGGAATCAAAGTATAAAAAACCCAAACAGATAGTTACAGGCAGGTAATAAGCCAGAATACTGATCTGCTCCTGGTTATATGTTGAATACTGAACAAAGGGACTTGCTAGCTTTTTCCTTAATTGATCAATAGAAAAAGCTTTATCAATGGGCATAAATATCAGAAAAAAATTTGCCCCGATCATAAACAAATCAAATCCGCCGTCGAAATCACGCTGCATTGGCGTAAAATTAACAAAAACTATCCAGAAAATATAATTGGCAATAATCGCCTGCTGGCAGCGATACCCCAAGGTTATAAATAGAGCAACAACTACCCAGATGCAAATAAAAAAATAAATCATCGGAAATTCAACATCCAGATAAGGAATTGGATCGAAAATCAGATGATTAAAATAAAGCAGGAACAGTGTTTCCTGTAATGTGACCAGACCAAAAAGCAGGCGAAATAAACCGATACCGGTTACCGGAACTTTTTGCAGATAGAGATGATTTATTTTAGTTAAAAGAAGTTTGTACATTTTTATCGCCAAGAAGCGCTTAGTTATAAATAAAAATTGCACAAATTATAAGGTATTTATATGTGCAAGCACCATGTACATATAAATAAAAAAGGCCGTCACTGATAAAATCAGTAACAGCCTTTAAAAAGCTATAATAGCTATATTCAGCTTATTCGTCGTCTTTTGGCTCAGCGAAAACCCATTTTACGAAAAAATATCCTGCTGCGATAATCACAACCGCTCCAATCATACCTGCTGGCTCTTTTAACAGTTCTGTTAAGTCTAAGATCGCTCCCATGAGTGTCCTACCTTTATAAGTTGTTGTAAATAAATGTACCAATATACTGGCATCCGAAGTTCATATGTTACTTTGGATCAGTATAAAGTCAAGTAATTCATCAGTTTTAAGTTTGAAAATAGGCTATCAAATAAGAATTTTAAATAAGGCCACAGGTAATATACACTACGGTTTTACAGTGATTTAGCCATTAAACAGTACAGGCATAAAGCTCTGTCACCCGGTTATTTAAAACGGCCAAATTACGGCAAATACAAACCCAATACTTAAAATTACAAAACACATTCCAGACTAAATTGCCATCTCATCTGAATATGAGTAGTATAAGCAACTATTATCCAGTAACTATTAGGTTTACTGTTTTTTGCTTCAATAACTGTGGCAAGCTGAATAGTTACTGGCTTGATGCTTAAAGTAATTGCGTTAACAATTCATTATAAAAACAACGAAGAGGAAGATATAAAATGATCGGTGGCATAATTATGGTTCTTACAGCAATCTGGGTTTATCAGGCTGTTTTAAAAGTAAAAAAACCTCAGGGTTTATTTTGGGTAGCTGGATGCGTTGCTGTTTTTTTTGCAGTTCAGTGGCTTTTTGTGCAGCTCAATATCATCCTGATCGATACTTATCAAGGTGAAGATGTGGGGGCTGAATATGACCGGGCCATCACCAGTATTGGTGACCGTAACACAAATGAGCAAGGTTCGGGCGGTGTGTTCTTAAACGTGCTTTATGAAATTCTGCCTCCATTTGCAGGATTTATAGCGGTCGCGTTTATTCGCACAAAATTTATCCTGGCTGAAACATTAAATGTAGCGAATCTATTTGGCGGCATTAAAGAAATGTTTACCAGTATCAAAGACAGCTTTAAAACTTCAGAATAACCGAACTGGTTTAAATTAAAAGCCCGGCTTAACCCGGGCTTTTTCATTTTATCTGTAATTTCTTAATAATTCCAGGTACGTTATGCCAGGTAACGAACAACAAATACCTTATGAATTATAACGGTTTTTTGCTTGTCTTCTAAGATTTTTCCTCACCCCGTCACTATTGATACAATAAGGATCAGTGACGATATAAACAGCACAACCGCAATCAAACCGACAATAATATAATTGGATAATGATCCCTGTTCAAAGTCCACTTCTCTGTTTTTGTTGCTTTGCACACCAATAGCTGCAGCAATAATACTTTTTATCACATGCAACAAACCTGGTTTCGACATTGTTATCTCCTACTTTACTCATCAGTTTTTTATAATATATCCTTATTGAAACCGAAACAACGGCTAACACACAGTTCATGAGCATTATCATTGCTTGATCAAAACGGCTTCCAAATCTTTAATATCTTATGAATAATCTTGAATTATTAAAACAACAATTATCGCAGCGCATTTTGTTCCTCGACGGTGCAATGGGAACGATGATACAAAGCTATCGACTGGAAGAAAATGATTATCGGGGTGAACGTTTTGCCGACTGGGACTCTGACCTCAAGGGCAACAATGATTTATTGTCGCTGACACAACCGAATATTATCAAAGCCATACACAGGGCTTATCTGGATGCCGGGTCAGATATTATCGAAACTAATACTTTCAACGCCACAAGCATTGCCATGGCTGACTATAAAATGGAGTCACTGGCTTATGAAATTAATCTTGAATCTGCCCGTCAGGCCAAACAGGCTGCTATAGAAGTCACAGCTATTACACCGAACAAACCCCGTTTTGTCGCTGGTGTATTAGGACCCACTAATCGCACAGCTTCCATGTCCCCGGATGTCAACGATCCCGGTTTCAGAAATATTACTTTCGATGGTCTGCGGGAAGCTTACAGCGAAGCCGTAAAAGGCCTTATCGATGGCGGCGCCGATATTATTCTGATAGAAACAGTATTTGACACCCTGAATGCAAAAGCGGCCATTTTTGCCGTCGAACAGCATTTTGAAGAAATTGGCTACAAACTGCCGGTAATGATTTCCGGTACCATTACCGATGCCTCAGGCAGAACCCTGTCTGGACAGACCGCGGCGGCTTTTTGGACATCTCTGAGTCATGTCGAACCGATTTCTATTGGCTTTAATTGCGCTTTGGGTGCTAAAGAATTACGCCAGTATATCGAAGAATTATCGACCATTGCCGACACCCATGTGTCAGCTCACCCCAATGCCGGCCTGCCCAATGAATTTGGCGAATATGATGAAAGCCCGGAAGATATGGCCAAAGAGCTGGCTGATTGGGCGGCTAACGGTTATCTCAATATTATCGGCGGTTGCTGTGGTACCTCCCCCGAGCACATCAGTGCAATCATCAAGGCAGTGAAAAAGCACCCTCCCAGAAAAGTACCGGTTCTGGAAAAACAATGTCATCTGGCAGGCCTCGAACCTCTGAATATTGCCAAAGACACGTTGTTTGTTAATGTCGGTGAGCGAACTAATGTCACCGGCTCGATAAGATTCAAACGGCTCATCGTTGAAGAAGATTATGAAACCGCGTTGGATGTCGCCAAACAACAGGTAGAGAACGGCGCCCAGATTATCGACATCAACATGGATGAAGGCATGCTGGATTCCAAAGCGGCCATGGTGCGTTTTTTGAATCTGATTGCCTCTGAACCGGATATTGCCAAAGTACCCATTATGCTGGATTCCTCCAAATGGGATATTCTGGAGGCTGGACTGAAATGCATACAAGGTAAAGGGATTGTCAACTCCATTTCCATCAAGGAAGGTGAAGAAAACTTCATCCGCCAAGCCAAACTAATTCGCCGTTATGGCGCCGCTGCAATCGTCATGGCATTTGATGAGAAAGGACAAGCCGACACCTTCGAACGTAAAGTTGAGATTTGTCAGCGCGCCTATAAAATCCTCACTGAACAAATTGGCTTTCCCGCTGAAGATATTATTTTCGACCCCAATATTTTCGCTATTGCCACCGGCATTGAAGAACATAATAACTACGGTGTGGACTTTATCGAGGCCACCCGGGAAATCAAACGCACCCTGCCACATGCGTTGATTTCCGGCGGTGTATCCAATGTATCCTTTTCCTTCCGTGGTAATAATCCGGTCAGGGAAGCCATCCATGCGGTATTTTTATATTATGCTGTCAATGCCGGCATGGATATGGGTATTGTCAACGCCGGACAACTGGCAATTTATGCCGACATTCCCGAACAATTACGCAATGCCGTAGAAGATGTGGTACTAAACCGACATCCGGATGCCACTGAAAAACTACTGGACATTGCCGAACAATACCGGGGCGATGGCAGCAGCGCCGGCAAACAGGAAGATCTGGAATGGCGTAGCTGGCCGGTTAGCAAGCGCCTGGAACATTCCTTGGTCAAAGGAATAGACGCTTATATCGAAGAAGACACTGAATTAGCCAGGCAAGAAGCTGAAAAATCATTACATGTGATTGAAGGCCCTCTCATGGACGGCATGAACGTGGTCGGTGACCTGTTCGGAGCCGGTAAAATGTTTTTACCGCAGGTTGTCAAATCGGCACGGGTCATGAAAAAAGCAGTGGCCTATTTGATGCCGTTTATGGAAAACGAAAAAGATAGCGACCTGCAGACCAACGGTAAGATATTAATGGCAACGGTAAAAGGTGATGTCCATGATATTGGAAAAAATATCGTCGGTGTAGTGTTGCAATGTAATAACTATGAAGTCATCGACTTAGGGGTAATGGTTCCAGCCGAAACTATCTTGAAAACTGCACGCGAAAACAATGTCGATGTCATCGGCTTGAGTGGCCTGATCACCCCCTCGCTGGATGAAATGGTGCACATGGCTAAGGAAATGGAGCGCCAGGGATTTGAAATCCCGTTATTGATCGGCGGCGCGACTACATCACGTGCACATACTGCGGTAAAAATTGAGCCCAATTATCATGGCGCAACGGTTTATGTCACCGATGCTTCCCGGAGTGTTGGCGTGGTCAGTTCACTGCTAAGCGAAGATTTACAAAGCGACTATATCCGCAAAATCAGGGCTGAATACACGCAAGTGAGAGATCGTCATAAAGGCCGCAAAGCCAAAACCCAACAACACACGCTGGAAAAAGCCCGGAAAAACAAATTTGATTACAGTGATTATCGCCCGACCAAACCCTCTTTTCTGGGCACAAAAGTCATCGACCGCTTTCCGCTAGAGACATTGGTCTGGTATATAGATTGGTCGCCATTTTTTCAGACCTGGGAATTGGCCGGGAGTTATCCAAAAATACTGGATGATAAGGTCGTCGGCCATGAAGCTCGAAAACTATTTGCGGATGCCCAGGAAATGTTACATAAAATCATCAATGAACAATGGCTGGAAGCCAAAGCTGTTATCGGATTCTTCCCGGCCAACAGCATTGATGATGACATTATCCTGTTTAAAGATGATAACCGTACCGAACAACTGGAGGTTTTACATCACCTGCGTCAGCAGAATGTCAAAGCGCCGGGACGTCCAAACTATTGCCTGTCGGATTTTATCGCTCCTGTTGACAGCGGCAAGGCCGATTATATCGGTGGTTTTGCGGTAACTACCGGCATTGGTATTGACAAAAAACTGCAGGAATTCGAACAGGATCATGATGACTATAACGCCATCATGCTCAAAGCATTAGCCGACCGGCTGGCGGAAGCCTTTGCTGAATATATGCACGAAGCAGTCAGAAAAGACTATTGGGGCTATGCCAAAAATGAGCAACTGGCCAATGAAGGACTGATTGACGAATCCTATCAGGGTATTCGTCCGGCCCCCGGCTATCCGGCCTGTCCGGACCACACTGAAAAAGGCAAGCTGTTTGAATTGTTGAATGTGACTCCGAATACCACCATTGAATTAACCGAAAGCTATGCCATGACGCCGGCTGCTGCTGTCAGCGGCTGGTATTTTTCGCATCCGCAATCGCAATATTTTAATGTCGGCAAGATTGGTCAAGACCAGCTTCAGAGTTATGCAAAACGTAAAGACATGACAGAAGAAGTGGCGGAGCGCTGGTTGTCGGCACATTTGAATCACTAAGGTTTATTTATGACTGCAAAACAACGGATAGAACATGTACTTGAGCGGCTCATGTACGCCAGCCGTTGGATTATGGCGCCTGTTTACATGGGAATGAGTCTGGCGTTACTGGCCCTGTCAGTCAAATTTTTTCAGCAACTGTATTCCTTTATTCCTCATCTGCTGGAGATTGAGGAATCGGAACTGATTTTAACGTTACTGACACTAATAGATTTATCTTTGGTAGGAAGTCTCATCGTTATTGTTATGTTTAGCGGCTATGAAAACTTTGTCTCACAAATGGATCTTAGCAGTAGCGATGAAAAACTTGACTGGCTGGGAACACATGACTACGGCTCGTTAAAAATAAAAGTTGCCGCCTCCATCGTCGCTATTTCATCCATTCATCTATTAAAAATTTTCATGAATATTCAGCAAACAGATAATGACAAGTTATTGTGGTATGTTGTTATTCATTTAACCTTGGTCATTTCGGCATTTTTCATGGGCTACCTGGATAAAATCAGTAAACACTGATATGGCTGACTATTATTTATTTGGCACTCAGGGATGTCATCTGTGCGAGCAGGCAGAACAGTTGATAGAACAATTCGGTGACCCGATTAGTTATCAAAAAAAAGATATTGCCGAAGATAGGAAATGGTTGGACAAATACGCCATTCGGATCCCTGTGCTATACCACTTAAACAGTCAACAAGAACTGGACTGGCCATTTGATAACGGTGTATTAGGACAATTTATCCGACAACATCGCACAGGGCTACCTCCAACTTAAAGCGGATTACCTGAGAAAATATACCCAGTAGCAGGTAATAAATAATCTACAAGGTGAAAAGTCTATTTTCACCACAGAGAACACAGAGGGCAGGTACTCAACATGACCATCATCCGCCAAGACGACTTCATTCAAAGTATTGCCGATGCCTTGCAATACATTTCTTATTATCACCCACTCGATTTCATCAAAGCGATGCACCGCGCTTATGAAAACGAACAAAATCCGGCGGCCAAAGACGCTATGGCACAGATCCTGGTTAATTCCCGAATGTGCGCTGAAGGTCAGCGCCCGATTTGTCAGGATACCGGTATCGTCACGGTTTTTTTGCGGATTGGCATGGATGTTCGATGGGACGCTGAAATCAGTATCAGCGATATGATCAACGAGGGGGTTCGGCAAGCCTATTGTCACCCCGATAACATTCTACGCGCTTCAATATTATCCGACCCGGCCGGTAAACGCATCAATACTCAAGACAACACCCCGGCTGTTATTCACATGGAGGTGGTTCAAGGCGATCAACTGGAAATCGATATTGCGGCCAAAGGCGGCGGCTCTGAAGCCAAATCAAAATTCGTCATGCTCAACCCTTCTGACAGTATCGTTGACTGGGTTTTAAAAACTGTACCGACTATGGGCGCCGGCTGGTGCCCTCCCGGTATTCTCGGTATTGGTATTGGCGGCACAGCAGAAAAAGCCATGTTGCTGGCAAAACAGGCCTGTATGGAATCCATTGATATTCAAGAGCTACAAACCCGCGGCCCCAGTAATACAATCGATGAGTTACGTCTGGAGATATATGAAAAAGTGAATGCACTAGGGATTGGCGCTCAGGGTCTGGGCGGTCTGACTACTGTGCTCGATGTCAAAATAAAGGATTATCCCACCCATGCCGCCAATAAACCGGTGGCCATGATTCCCAATTGTGCCGCCACTCGCCATGCCCATTTTGTTTTGGATGGCTCGGGTTCTGCAGAATTACAAGCGCCCAACAGCAAAGACTGGCCAAAAATAAGCCGGGATGCCGATTCAACAGCACGCCGTGTAAATCTGGATACCCTCACAAAAACCGACATTGGCAACTGGAAACCGGGTGAAACCTTGCTGTTAACAGGTACTTTATTGACCGGCAGAGATGCCGCTCACAAACGCATAACAGACATGCTGGAACGCGGTGAATCCTTACCCGACACGATAGATTTTAACAACAAACTGATTTATTACGTCGGCCCGATCGATCCGGTTGGTGATGAAGTGGTCGGTCCTGCCGGCCCCACAACCGCCACCCGAATGGACAAGTTTACCTACACCCTGCTGGAAAAAACCGGTTTATTGGGTATGATTGGTAAGGCAGAACGTGGGGCAACAGCCATTGCTTCGATAAAAAAACACCAGGCGGTTTACTTAATAGCAGTAGGCGGCGCTGCCTATCTGGTATCAAAAGCCATCCGCAAATCCCGGATTCTGGCTTTTGAAGATTTAGGCATGGAGGCTATACATGAGTTTGTCGTGGAAGATATGCCCGTCACTGTCGCTGTTGACAGCCGGGGTGAATCGATACACAACACCGCACCTAAAATATGGCAGGCTAAAATTGGTAAGATTCCGGTAGTATCGGAATAACAAACATCATTTAAATACAATAGGATGCGAATTCATTCGCACTGTGCGGATAAAACAACCACAAACAATCATCAACTGAGTTAACGACAGTCTAACTCAGCTTGAAAAATTGAATAACCCCTCGACTTTACAAAACCATCATGCAAAAACTAAGCTGTTTCAAAGCCTATGATATTCGCGGC